>CAZQOD010000218.1:0-2650 GCA_964594945.1 uncultured Desulfopila sp. | reverse complement strand
AATCATACGGATCCCGCGACCGCCACCACCTGAAGTGGCCTTCAACATTACCGGATAACCATATTTTGCAGCAAATTCCAGGGCTTCAGAAACTCCGTCCCGCCCCTGTTTCAGGTTTTGACTGCCCGGCACCATGGGAATACCGGCATCGGCCATAATCTGCCTGGCAATAACCTTGTTACCCAGATCGGAAATAATTTTTGCGGTCGGGCCGATAAATATCAAACCGGCCTCTTCGCAAGCCTTGGCAAAATAAGGATTCTCGGCTAAAAATCCGTAACCGGGATGGATAGCGCACGCACCTGATTTCAGCGCCGCGCTGACAATTTTTTCAATATTCAAATAATCACTACGCGGCCCGTCCCCCAGCAGTATCGCTTCATCGGCAATACGGATATGCCTAGACATTTCATCCGGTGTTTCATAAACGGCAACCGCCTCGTAGTCCAGCTCCTGAATTGCCCGGATAAGACGAATGGCAATTTCTCCACGATTTGCAACGACTATTTTCTTCTTCAATGGAACCCCTTTATGTTGATTAAAAAAGATACTTCAGCCTGATATACAAACAACATTTTATGCAACTAATGATAATCTGAATCTCGCCCACATTCCAGCGCCGCATATTCCAAGCCAATACCAATAATTTTATATGAATATGGTTTCACTCTTTAGTCGCTTTCATTGTTCGTTGTGGCTGTGGTCTGGTAATTTGCTCCAGCCATGCTGGTTATAGATAAAATGATATACAAAGTTAGTGGAAACAGATTCTAATCAGTATTGCTTGCCAAATCAATCAGTAAAATATTATATCGAATTGCTGCACACCACAGAGAAGAAACCAAATTTTGGGCTATTAAATCACTAAGTTATTACAACAACACTGAATAAGCCGGGGCTGCGAATTTACCAGTTAAAAAATTTAGATGAAATCTCCAATAGTTTATATGAAAGTGGTTTCACCCTTGAGTCGCTTTCATTGTTCGTTGTGGTTGTGGCCTGATAATTTATTCCAGCCATACTGGTTAACGACCACAGTCTAACAATTAAATAGAGATCTAGCCGTTGTGGGTTATGCCCCTAGACCTCGATCCATAACCATATACATAGAATTTTTATATCGGTAATTATTGTCGCCTTTGGGGCGATTTATAAAAATTTCCGGTCGGGAAGTTCCATTTACAGTTGACTAAAGTTAGAGTATCAGGTTATATGTGCAAGTTTTGTCTGCGTATAGGTGGGGATATTCCATCCTCCATCCGCTCACCCACTGTTCACATTCTTCGGCCACCGGCACAGATAAAGGAAAAAAGAGCAATGAAAGCATTAATCGCCCTGGAAGACGGGACTATTTTTGAAGGCCGATCGTTCACCGGGCCCGGAGAAGCTGTTGGAGAAATAGTCTTTAACACCTCCCTTTCCGGCTACCAGGAAATCCTCTCCGATCCCTCCTACACGGGGCAGATAGTCACCATGACCTACCCCATGATTGGCAACTACGGGGTCAACCCCGAAGATATGGAATCGGCCGCTGTTCACCCCAAGGCATTCCTGGTCAAAGAGTATAATCCTTATCCATCAAACCACCGTTCCACCCGGCCATTGGCCCAACTCCTCCAGGAGTTCGGGGTTCTGGGAGTGGAAGGGTTTGACACCCGGGCCCTGGTAAAACATATCCGCACCAGGGGGGCGATGAAAGGTATTGTCTCAACCCGCGATCTCGACCGAAAATCACTGGTTAAAAAGGCTGGAGACTGGTCAGGACTGGTGGGCCAAGACATGGTTACCGGGGTAAGCTGCTCGGAACCATACGGATGGGCGAATAACCGCCCCGTACTAGGAAACAATTTTTCCAGCACCCCGGCGATGGACAAAAATACCCTTAAAGTTGTGGCCTTTGACTTCGGAATTAAATACAACCAATTGAGACTGCTCACCGAAAAAGGATGCCGGGTTCAGGTTGTACCGGCCAATACCGACGCCGCAACGGTTCTCGCCATGGATCCCGACGGTATCTTCCTCTCCAACGGCCCTGGGGACCCAGCCGGTGTAAAAAACGTCGTCACTACCATACGAAACCTGCTGGGCAAAAAACCGATCTTCGGTATCTGTCTTGGTCACCAGATGCTCGCCCTTGCCTATGGCGGTTCTACCTATAAGCTTAAATTCGGCCATCGAGGAGGCAACCAGCCGGTCAAGGATCTCAGCACCGGTCATGTGGAAATCACTGCGCAGAACCACGGCTTTTGTGTGGATATTTCCAGCCTCCCGGAGAATGAAGTAGAGACCACCCACATCAATTTAAACGACAATAGTTTAGAAGGAATGCGCCATACCAGGTATCCGGCGTTCTCAGTCCAATATCACCCGGAATACGCACCGGGCCCCCGCGATGCCGTCTATCTGTTTGACCGGTTTGTGCAAATGATGCGCGACCACGCCAAGGAGTAAAAACAGGTTAGGAATCTGCAAACGAAAACAGCCTGACCGCACATGACGCAAACCACAACATACAGAGATGATAATAGATTATGCCGAAAAGAACAGATATCAAAAAAATCCTTATAATCGGCTCCGGGCCAATCATCATCAGCCAGGCCTGCGAATTTGACTATTCCGGCGCCCAGGCGGTAAAAGCCCTGAAAGAAGA
>CAZQOD010000217.1:0-2680 GCA_964594945.1 uncultured Desulfopila sp. | reverse complement strand
CTCGTACCTCGCTTTGTCGGGGAATTAAATTTTGAAAGCAACAAATAGTTAGGGAAATAGTCATTTATGGACAGACATTCGCTAACTGCAGGATTTTAGGATGCATGTAAAAATGTGCGCAGAACGCGAAGATTTTCACGATCCTCAGCCAAATCCTTCCCCTTGGGTGTCTCAAGGGTCATGGGTAAACTGGCAAAGCGACTGTCGTTTAATAGATTTCGAAACCCGGCGGGGCCGATACAACCCTGACCTATATGTTCATGGCGATCGACCCTGCTTCCCAACTCTTTCTTGGAATCGTTAAGGTGAAAAAACAGGACATTATCAATACCGATTATCTTATCCAGCGCCGCCATTGTCTCTTTGTACCCCTCCACACTTCGCAGTTCATAACCGGCGGCGAAGATATGACACGTATCCACACAGACCCCCAGCAATTCCGGATATTGCGAATTGTTCAATATATGAGCCAATTCTTCAAAACTGCTCCCCAGTCCCGTTCCCTGACCCGCCGTGGTCTCCAGCAAGACCCGCACCCCGAAGCCACTCGCCGCCACACTCCTGTCCAACCCCTTGATAAATCGCTGCAAACCTGCTTCAACGCCGTCACCACCGTGTGAACCCGGATGCAACACGACGTAAGGAATCCCAAGCTGTTCACACCGTTGCAGTTCACCGCTGAAGGCCGCCACCGATTTTTCAAATAGCTCTTTTTTACCGGAGGCCAGGTTAATAAGATAAGAACCATGGGAAGCGACTATCATTGATCCATGCTTTTCACGGGCCTCCTTAAACGCGGCAATTTCTTCCTGCTTAAGATCCGCCGGGTGCCACTGGCGCTGATTCCTGGTAAAAATCTGCAAAGACTCTCCACCCACCTGGTCAATACGGGTAAAGGCCAGATGCAACCCCCCGGCAACGGATTCATGCGCACCTAAAAACGGCATAATCTTCCTCCAAAGCCATAATTATTTTTCCCGCCCCTGTTCCTCTTCCTGTTCCTCTTCCTGTTCCTCTTCCTGTTCCGCTTCCAGGTCCGCTACGGCCTCTCCATAACTCCGCCTGGTAAACCTGTCGATTCGCGACTGGTAAAAACGCCTGTGGCCACCATCAACAAGGGCCGCTCTCTTTTCTATCCGTACGGCCTCATCCACCAAGCCATTCGCCCAGTAGGCCGTGGCCAAAGTATCAAGTATATTGCCGGCAGATTTTAATGTAGCAGCACCCCTGGCCAGGACAAGCGCCCGGGCGGGATCCCTCAAGTGACTAACCTTGGCCGTCAGCAACAACCATGCTAAATTATTCATAATAATCGGATTAGTGGGTTCAAGGCGAAGGGCATTTTCATACGCTGTCAACCCCTTTTCTTCCAACCCCTTTGCCACCAGAATATCCCCGGCAAGTCTTTGCCACAAGGCGTTGTCCGGCTCCCGTTCAGCCCTTTGCAATACCATGGGCTCCACCAGGTTTTCCTGGTAACGCTGGGCCAGTCTTTCCATGGGGATCTGACGCACCAACACCACCGTAAACAACACCACACCGATATAGGCAATTAAACTATACAACACCTTTCTGTTATGACGGCTGATTAATGCCGGTTCTTCTTCAGCCCGCCTCAAACAGTCTATCCGCTCGCCGATACCAAAATGATGCCAGTTTCGTTCCTTGACGGGAATGCCGCCTAAAAAGGCAATTTTTTCAAAAGCCGAGATCAGAGGACGGTTATCCCCCATGGCCGCCATGGCATAAAGATCGGCCTGACGTTCAAAATTTCGGATAAAATATCCAAAAATAAAGCGAAAATAAATTACCATGGCAACAAGAAAAATAAGTGTGGAAACAACAGACAGGGCATCTTCAACCGAAAGACCGGAGACAATTACCGCATTTTTCGTAACGGCAAGCGAGAGAAGATAGTAGAGAACTGGTTCGGTCAACAGCGTGGCCATAACACTAAAACCGCCTATAAGACAGGCATATAACAGGAGATGGAACTTTTTAACATGGCCTATTTCATGGGCCATAACCGCCTCAAGTTCAGCCATGGACATACTCTCAATCAAGGCCGGAGTGAGGAGGATATACCTGAGACCGGGCACAATCCCCATCACCCCTGCAGTCAACATCCGCCCTTCAAAAAGTGGCCATAGATAATAATCGGCTTTAAAATTATGGCGCCTGCAGATCCGGTCAAGACTGTCTTTTAACACACCATCGGTCAATTTTTTGCAACCCCAGAGCCTGCGGACAAGGGGAGGGAAAAAGACAATCACCAAAAGAAGGAAGCCACTGAAAAATACCAAATCCCCCCAACGCGAATCTAAAAACGGGCGTAATCCGGAAAACGGCAGCAATGAGATAAGGTCATACAACAAAGAGAGGACAACCCAGGGCAGAATAATGGGTAGATTATTCTTTATATTTGTCAGTATAAAAGATATCTCACTAATTTTTTTGCCGAAAAGATGCTCGTACTTTCCCCTTCCCTGTCGCCACATAACAGATAGTATGACCAGAAAAAATATAACCCCAGCCACATTTACACCGGCCGGTACCAGCCCCGCAAAGGAGAAAACAGAGAGGTAATACTTTATATCGCATATGTATAGAACAGCGGCGTACAGACAAGCGCTGCAATGGACAGCTGCTTTTCAACTCTAAAATATCCAGAAACCAAGGA
>CAZQOD010000216.1:0-2749 GCA_964594945.1 uncultured Desulfopila sp. | reverse complement strand
TGGTGCCGTGGTGCTCCCGTAAAATACCATAACTAACGGACAGTCCAAGGCCGGTGCCCTTGCCGGGCTCCTTAGTCGTAAAGAACGGATCAAATATTTTATCGTGTAACTCCACCGGAATACCACAGCCGTTATCTTCTATTATTATTTCGACTTTCCCATATCGTTTTTTATGGTTACTGGTAATACGGATAATTCCGCCACCCTCAATAGCCTGAACACTGTTGAGCAGAACATTGAGAATGACCTGTTTAATCCTGTCGATATCTATTTGTACACAGGGTATTTCATCATCAAAATGTGTTTCAACCGTAATGGAATGCATGGCCATCTGATTTGCAGTGATGGACATAACTTCACGGATAACACCATTAATTGATGCCCTGTCCAGTGAAGGTTTGGTATGGTGGGCAAAACGCAGCAGATCAGAAACAATATTTCTGCAGTTATCCACATGTTTTTCGACAATCCGCAAGTCCGCCCGCGACTCTGCCGATAGATTTTCGTCGTCACTTATAAGATCTATATGGCACAGGATCACCCCCAGGGGATTATTTATTTCATGGGCAACACCCGCCGCCAACTGCCCCATTGAAACAAGCTTTTCTGTATGCTGAATCTGCATTTCAAGCCTTTTCTGTTCTGTTATGTCTTTGACATAACAGACGATACTTTTGACTACCCTACCTTCATCACATACCGGATAGAAGTAGATCAAATAAATTTCACCATCCAGGGTCATCTCTTGACTAACCGGTTGTTCAGCAAGGTTGTCAATAAGATCAACACAATCAACCAGGGGACATGGGGAACCCAGGCCAAGGGACCTGATATCCCGATCCAGAACCTGATCCATGGATATTCCATACCTGTGCAAAAAGGCCTTATTCACTATTTTTATTGACTTCTGCTCCTTATCAAGAAGTACCACCGGATCGGTTATACCATCAAAAACCGATTGCAGAAGTTCTTTGCTGTGTAAAATCTCCGCGGCGTACTGCTCAAGGGTATGCTTACTTTTCTGTAAATGATCAGCAATGGTCTCGGCCGCGCCCGTTAACTCTTCAATCTCGTCTAATGATTGAGATTTTTCTAAAAGAGCCAAACCTTGCTCATCTTTTAAACTTGTTCTAAATACATTCAGCAACAGACGAAGATTCTGGGCAATAAGTCTATTAAAAAAAACGCTTATAATGGCGTAGAGAAAAATTATGGAAGGGATTACGCCGGAAAAGACAATAATGGCTATTTCCTTGATTTTCCTAAGACTTAGACTAACCGGAATGGAAACACTTATCACGCCTGCGACCTCGCCTGCTCTCCTGTAAAAACCGCGTTTATCTCCATAATCTTCAACTATTTTTGCAGGTGCATCTCCAGGGTTACCATGACAATGCAAACAAGACTCTTTGAAAAGTACCGGCTGAAACCGCATAAAAAAACGATTGCCGTTTTCATCGGTGATAATTTTTTTCCACTCGTCAACGAGGGGATTATCAGAAAAATATTTAATCATCTCCCTCTCTAGGCCAATTGCTTCATAATCAGGATTACGGGCATTGATCGAGACCCGACGGTAGGTAAAATCTTCCGCCACCGTATCTATTCTTTCACTGATGGCACGGCTTACATAGGACGAAGACATCGCTTCAAGAATAAAATCATCCCTGCCCAGGAGATCATACATTTTCGGTCGCAAAACCTCCCGTACATACCCCCGGCTGGCGTCCATGGATGTCATAATGAAGGCGGCCTGACGGTAAGCCTCATTCTCAAGGGCCTCCTTCTGATACAAGTAGACAGTAATCGATGCAAGACCGGAAAAAAAAATAAAAATTGTCGCCAGTCCCAGAAGAAATTTTGTCTGAATACCAGCATGCCGTTTTGATTTTGTCTTTTCCATCGCCAATTTCCGTTTAGTGTCTTACTCCATAATTGCTATCAAAAAAACAAGCAAATGGAGAAGGATATTCAACCACTAAAATAGTTAGATACCTCCAAGGCACTTACTTGCAACTTGTCTGCGTTAGAGTCTTTATACCTAAATTTTATGCGCATCACATATGAAAAAATTATATACCATCAAGTTACCAAGTTGTTGCTATATTTTAAAAATAAAGCACCCATTATCTACAAAATTTATTCCATGTAGTGTATGCAAAAATTTATTTTGACATTCGTTATATATTATAATATATAACGCTGTATGAAAAGACGACATGGATCAAAAACAGAAATACGAGCAACCCAAGGATATCGCTGCCGTGGCAGAATATGGATCGAGGACAGCGGAAAGACATTTTTAGGTTATGGACGCGTTCACTTATTGGAAAAGATCAGGGAATACGGTTCCATTTCCCGGGCCGCACAATCCATGAAAATGTCTTATAAACATGCCTGGGATCTTGTCGATTCAATGAACAGCCACGCTGCCACCCCACTGGTGAAAACCAGCAAAGGCGGAAAAGGGGGAGGCGGTACTCAACTCACCGCAGCGGGTGAAAAAGCTGTAGAAAATTTCAAAAATCTTCACGCAAGACTTTTCGCCTTTCTGGAACAGGAAACCATACGATTGCAAGAATGATCAATATCGATGTTAAAAAGACATTCCCGGCTGCAAGTGTAAATATCAGTATGGATCTATCAACCGACAGAACTGTACTGTTCGGACCATCCGGCAGTGGTAAATCAACCCTTCTTAAGATGATAACCGGTTTCTACACTCCGGACAGCGGCAGAATCAGCATCG
>CAZQOD010000215.1:0-2850 GCA_964594945.1 uncultured Desulfopila sp. | reverse complement strand
TGAAATTAGGTATCAATGGTTTGGGAAGAATTGGAAAACTTTCTCTCTGGCACCATGTGTCGCGCAAACATTTTAGCGGGATAGTAGCAAATATCGGCAGGGAGGTCGGCCGGGGATTGGATGATTTGGCGGCAATGTTGGAGAGGGATTCAACTTACGGGCGTCTAGGCACATATCTGTATGGCCATACCAGTCCCCGTGTTATAGAAGAGCTCAATGATGATAAGGGTACAATGGTGGTTAACGGTGTGCCCGTGACTATTTTGCGATCCGCCCGCAATCCCGCAGATATTGCCTGGCAGGAAAATGGCGTTAAGTTGGTTGTGGATACAACGGGTGTCTTTAAAGATCCCACCGCCGACCCTGATGTGAAGGGGGGATCCCTGCGGGGGCATATGCAGGCGGGAGCGGAGAAGGTAGTGCTCTCTGCGCCTTTTAAAATTAAGTCAAAAGGTTTGGATATGCCTGAAGACGCGATTACAACCGTTATGGGTATTAACGAAGAGATGTATGATGCCGGACGTCATTCACTTATATCGGCGGCTTCATGTACAACGACTTGTCTTTCTTACATGATTAAACCATTGATGGAAAAAATAGGTGCCGACAATATACTCAGTGCATCCATGGTGACGGTTCACGCTGCAACGGGAAGTCAACAGGTTCTTGACAGATTACCAAAGAGCGGCGCGGCGGATCTTAGGAAGAACAGGTCCATACTGAATAATATAATATTGACCACAACCGGCGCCGCTAAGGCCCTGGCCCTGGTTATCCCCGAAATGGCCTCCATTGGTTTTATGGCGGAGTCAGTACGTATTCCCACTTCTTCAGGATCATTGATAATTTTGGTTCTGAACTTACACGAAGATTCCGATAGACCGATTAACAGAGAGGAGATAAATGGTGTTTACAGGGAATATGCCGCTGTTAACCCCTATCTGCAGTTTTCCGAGCAACAAAATGTTTCTTCGGACATCTTGGGAACACCGGCGGCAGCGGCGGTGATTGAGGGGACTGAAACACATACCAGAACCGCAAATATCCAGGTGAATTTAAATAAAATAAAGGCCGATAGTCTGACTGCGGATGCGGATCCTATTCTTAATGTACCGGTGACTCAGGCTGTTGTATATGGCTGGTATGATAATGAACTTGGTAGTTATACTAATATCTTGAACGATCAAATTGTTCACATAAGTGAAGGGATGTTCTGAAGAAAGACGGATTGTGGATGCGCGGCATGCGTTGGGCCGATTTAGCGGCGGTGGCCGGCATTGAAGAGGAGACGTTATCCCCCTGGTCTGAATTGTCCCTTGCGGGTGAATGTAGCGCCGACAACAGGCTTTTACTTGTTGCGGAAGAGGGTATTGTTGGTGTGGTTGCCTGGTGCAGTTGTCGTTTAATATGGCCGGAAGCCGAGTTGCTGAAAATATCGGTGGCAGCGGAGAAGAGAAGAAGCGGTGTTGGCTGTTTCCTCTTTAAAATGTTAGTTGGTAAGTTGCGCCAAGGCGGATTTGAAACGTTGTTTCTGGAGGTTCGGGCGACCAACGAAGCGGCTTTGAAATTCTACGAAAAAAATGGTTGTACGCGGGTAGGTTTTCGGGATGATTATTATTCCAATCCCCCGGACAGGGCAATAATATTGAAAAAGAAGATGGGTTGATCAGTTAAAGAGGAATTACAATGAAATCTGTTCGTGATATCATACTTACGGATAGACGTGTTCTGCTCCGTGCGGACTTTAATGTGCCCCTGGATGGAAAAGGTCGGATAACGGATGATATACGTATCCGTATGGTATTGCCGACCATCCGTTATATTCTCCGGGAAAAAGGTAAATTGATTGTCTGTTCCCATTTGGGGAGGCCCGGAGGAAGGCGTGATGATAAATATGGTCTTGCCCCGGTGGCAGAACGACTCGGTAATCTTTTAGGGGTGAAGGTTCGCCTGGCTCCGGACTGTATCGGGGCGGAAACCAGGGCGATTGTAGAGGGGATGGCCGGCGGAGATGTGGTCTTACTGGAAAATTTACGTTTTCATGGGGAGGAGACTGATAATGGAGAATTATTCTCCCGTGAACTAGCGCAATTAGCCGATGTATATATAAATGACGCTTTTGCGGTATGCCATCGTTCCCACGCCTCGGTGGTGGGTGTTGCCGCTTTTGTTGCCGAGAAAGGTGCCGGTTACTTATTGGAAAAAGAGATACAATTTTTTCAAAAGGCCATGGATGAGCCGATTCGCCCTTTTGTGGCCCTGGTGGGTGGAGCGAAGGTTTCTTCAAAACTTGGAGCCCTTGCCAATATGTTGGATTCCGTTGATCGCATGGTAATCGGTGGAGCCATGGCCAATACTTTTCTTAAGAGTATGGGTGTGGATGTTGGTGCGTCGAAAGTAGAAGATGATCTCCTGGAGAGTGCGGTACAATTTGTTAAAAAAGCCGAGGGGAAAAATGTAAAACTTTACTTTCCTGTGGATTTTGTCGTAGCTGAGTCTTTTAGTGATGATGTTGTGACAAAGCATGTGACGTATAGGGATATACCGACGGACTGGATGGCCCTGGATATAGGTCCGGCCTCAACAATTTTATTTCAAGAGGCATTGCAGGACGCAAAAACAATAATCTGGAACGGGCCCATGGGTGCATTTGAACTTGATTCTTTTGCCCAGGGAACAATGGCTTTATGTCGGGCAGTGGCGTCTGCCCACGCCCTGTCCATTGTTGGTGGCGGCGATTCCAATGCTGCGGTGAAAAAGGCAGGTGAAGAAAAGAATATTTCGTATATGTCAACAGGTGGAGGGGCTTTTTTGACCCTGATGGAGGGCAAAACACTGCCCGGTTGCGCC
>CAZQOD010000214.1:0-3015 GCA_964594945.1 uncultured Desulfopila sp. | reverse complement strand
TGACGCCTTTCTTTAGTCCAATCTATCTCGCTGTTTTTAATAATATTATTAACCAGAGTGTTAAGCTCACCATTGGAAGGGATTATTTTACCTCCTTCCCTGCTCTCCACAGCCCTGTTTAATTTATATATTGCCAATTGGCAGGGATCAAAATTTTTAATTTTATCTTCTTCGTTCTGCCTGACAATATCTTTTTTTAATTCTTCCAGCTCTTTTTCCCGTCTCTTCTCAGCTTGTCGAAATAGTTTTTTACTTTTACGAACAATGTCCAAACATTTTTTAATGTCCAAACATTTTTTATCTTGAGGAAATGCAAAAAAGCCATACCCGGATGAAACCTTATTACCGATACCGTCATTCTTCAGCGCCTCTTTAAGAAACTTCATCCCAAGCTCAGCCCAACCCTTCTTACCCCCGACAACAAAATAAAACCCGCCCTGTACGGCAATCTGGTTATTGGGGTTTGGTGATTCCAGATCGGGATGAGGGCAATTTTCCCCCTGGTTGGTGTAATAACTGGAAGCATGTACGGTGACCACTTCCGGCACATATGGTTTTTTGATGCCATTCAAACCATATACCCACCAGGCATCATAAAAAATAAGGTAGCCGGTGTCGGCCTCTTCCGGGGTTGCGCCCGCCTTACCGAACAGGACATCTACCACATCCTGCGTTATAGAATTATCCGCACCGGAACCAAGCGATTGTTCCGCATAGCTGCGAGCCAGTCCTTTAAGGGCTGAGCCGGGAATCATGGGCATACCGTAAGTCTGCTGCCGGGTTACCTGGGTTTCCAGTACATGGGGCATACCAAGGCCAATATATAACCGCTTATCGAGAATACCTACTGCGGTCGCAAAATTGTTATTATCTCCGGTAATGGTCTGCCAGCGTTTAAATGCATATTTATAACCTTTCGAAATAGTATGATTGCAAACCTGCTGGATAAATTTATGTATATTTTTACCACGGTCATTATTTTCCGATTCACATTCCTGAAAACCACGGTCAAAAAGCAGGCCGGGGTTGCTCCACTCCGATTCCTTTTTCTTTGGCAAATGACACATCTTGAGCCCCTCAGTCATCTCCTGCCTCCTCCTGCTTCACCCCTTGAGAAGCCTCTGCCCCTCCACTGGTAATATCAACTTTCAATACGCTCTCCACAAAACGTCTGTACCAGATAGAAACCTCAAGACAGCGCCGACTACAATAAAGATACTCTTCCAATTCCATCCCGCTGACCTTATGGTCAAGACCAGAATAATCAACACCCCTCAACAACTCACAGAGATGTTTAAGAAAACACTCCTCGCCTTCTCCTGAATCGCTGGCTGCCTTGCCCATATAAAAACCAAGAGTCTGCTGCAAACCATTAATGCGCACCAGGAGCGGAAACCTGTACACCGCCCTGGCATATTGAGTTGCAAGATTTTTATCTACCTTACTTACCTGGCAATAGATTTTTCTGGCATCCTGCTGCTGCCGTGTCTGCATAACTCGCCCTCCCCGGCTCAAGACTTCACTATCCAACGGACATTTCCCCGACCAACCGTGGCATTGCCGCCGATCTGCAGATGCAGCTCGCTTCCCTTAACCAGTTCGCTCATAAATTGATTCATTAACTCTTTACCGTCACCCTCATATTTTTCGTCATTTCTTGAGCGGCTGCATCCCAGAATACCATGGAGAATAGTTTCGGCCGGCAGGTTTTCTTCATACCAGAGCCCTCCTTTCTCCACGGTTTTTGTATCTTTTTTTAACTTGATTCGTGCCTGGATTTCAGTTGCCGTATCAGCCAGAAAAGAAAACACCCCGTCACTAACCACCATAAACCGCTCTTTGAAAAAATTTTGCCAGAAATTTTCAGAACCATCTTCTGGAAAAACATCTTCTGCTATAATTTTGGCAATGGCCGTAACATCTTCTGAATCTTTTTTTGTAAAAGTCAGATCCTCAAGGAAAATTTCATTTTCACAAAAAACCAGTTGGCAATTTTCCCCTACCACAGCCTCATTATCGACAACCGCTGGAACTGACAATGAATCGTCTCCGACCAGCAACCCACTATCACGAAAAAACCGGTGCAGAATAAAAGGGCAGCTCACCCAGGCAAAAACACCTTTTACCGAACGAACAGGCAGACAGAGCAGACGGGCATCCTGAACAGCAATGGCTCCGGCAAAACCGTCTTTATCTTTAAGTTCTTTAGATTCCGGCCCAAACAGCACTTCCCAAAGTTGTAGATTGTTGTTGTCAGAGGGATAACACTGATCCCGCAACACCCCTTTCATACCAGAACCAGGAACAATAGGCAGACCCGTGCTTTTTTCACGGGCAAGGGGCAGATCAATCACTCCTGTTCCCTGGCCGGTTCCCATATGCAGACCGGAGAGGGCGTGAATATAATAGTTTCTTGTTTCCATATCATTTCTCCCATATTCCTATTGTCACCAGACCAAATCCATCCCGTCCATCCTGCGCTGCATCATTGATGGGCTGCAACCACAAATCGGGTAGTTTCTCCCCGCCCTCCACCACATCGAACCAATACACTGAACCGGCCGGTACCATACGGCGGACAGCCCGTGTTTTCCTTGTTTTTAAATCCCATCCGGATATCGGCTGCCACCGGGGGCAGACAAAGCTTCGAAGTGTCAATTTAATATCCGGAAAATCCGGCGGCGTTCCGGTAAGATTATCGTCAAGCCAACCCGGTTTCCAGCCATCGGCAAACAGGGCCGGAGTCGCCAATATCAATCGAACCGCCTTGGCTGCGACAATTTTTTCCTTCAAATCACCCTGTAATACCGGCCAGACATCAGCAACCGACTTAATTGCACACATCCTCCCTTCCCCGCCCAGGCGGCAAAAGTCAGCGGAAATGTCATCCTTATCCTCCTGGCCTACATGGGCCATAAGACCATATCTTCTGCTATACCAACCGCTATAACACTCTCTATCCCTGCGACAGGGCCCAAAATCCATACCTTCGGTCTGAAAGAGACGGCTCTTTTC
>CAZQOD010000213.1:0-3116 GCA_964594945.1 uncultured Desulfopila sp. | reverse complement strand
CTTCGACCTGTTTACCCAACTCCCGGTACATACGTTCAGCATCGGATTTAACATTATCAAAAACCGCCCGGCGAAAACCAGGGTCAACAAGCCTGGTATGAAGGAGCTGGACAAGTAACAGAAAATCTTTTTTAAGGGCACTGCCCTGCCAACGGAAATCATCCTGACCTATTGAAAAGTGCATTTTTACGGAACTGCCACCACTTATCTCGTCTATCTCCGACTGACTCAATTTACCACTGCCCGAGCCATTAACCACCAGTTGTGCCAGAAATGATATCCCGGCCCGCGGTTCCGTCAACTTCCCCTTGCCAAAACTCGACGTCATCTGCAAACTGTTTTCGCTAAACAATGTCTTTTTAAGATTTACCACCAGGCCGTTGGCAAACAATAATTTCTCTCCAGAAATTTCCGGTAGAACAATTTTTACAGGGCTCGGATCCGTATCACCGTCAACAATAAGATAGGGAAAAGGTTGTGCTGATTTACCATGCGGCGGCGCCACATCGACCATCTCGGCCTTCTTATATTCTTTTTTTATCTCGCCGGCGACGGGTTCTTTTAAACGTACATTACCGCTGACGGAGAGCAGGCGATTATCATGATTCCAGGTCGAACGAAATACCCTGTTAACATCAGCTACGGTAATTTTTTCAATAATCGGGCGGTAAATATCCATTTCCTGCCGGGGGTTCTGATATACCCTGTTACTGTTTAAGTTACGAATTATCAACCGAGCAATCTCCCTGGAATCTTTGGTATTTGCGGTTAACACATTGGCTTCAAGTTCAGAAATAATATCAACTTTGCCACGTTCAACCTCTTCGGCGGTAAAACCATGAACCACGGCCTGCCTTAATATTCGATCCAGTGTCGCCAATGTTTCCCGCCAGTGGTCCGCATCGGTTTCGCCCCTTAACATGCCGTATTTTATGCGCCCGACAACATCTCCAGAATAGTAGGCCGTTGCAGAAAACGGTTGTTTCTCCTCCTCTATCCTTTGCAATCTATATCCCATAATCAACGAAGCCAGGTAACGGATGTATTCATTTTTTTCCAACTCCAGTGAATCATCCCGCACCTCCCCATCCCACATTGTCTCAATAGAGACATTTGTTTTACCAAGTTCCGGTTCATAATGATAAAAAGTATCAAGACCATGGTTGACCAGTCTACCAAAATCCGGACATTCAGGCCTATCTGGCGGAGAAGAAAGCCCTGAGAATATTTTCGCCACAAGTTTTTCAACAACTCCTGTATCCACATCACCGACAACAACCACTATTAATTTTTCAGGACGATACCAGGCCCTGTAAAATGACAGCAAAATTTTATGATCAGCGGCCATTAATGTTGCGTCGATACCTATGGGCATCCTCTCTGCGATTTTCGTACCGCGAAAGGCGTATGCGGAATGGGCCACATAGTTCCTGTATCCGGCTGAATCCCTGGTACGTTTCTCAGCCAGGATCACACCCCGTTCCTTTTCAATTTCACTTTGCAAAAGAAACGCCCCTTGGCCATAATCGGCAAGAACCTGAAACCCCTTCTCCAATTCTTCCTTTGAACCATTCGGCAAAAAAAGGTTATAGACGGTTTCGTTAAAACCGGTATGACCATTGACATCGTTACCAAACCCCATTCCAATGGACTGAAAATAGTCAACTAGGCTGCCCGGAGGAAAATGTGTCGAGCCGTTAAAGACCATATGTTCCAAAAAATGCGCTATACCACGTTGTCGCTCACTTTCATTTAAGGATCCGGCTTGAACATCAAGAAAAACTGCAACACGTTTTTCCGGTTCCCTGTTCTTTTTAATAATATAGCGCAAACCGTTGGCCAACTTTCCCCTCACCAGTTCGGGATCGGGCCGTAAAAGACTATGGTCGGAAGGCCAATCAGTGTTAAAGCAGTTACCGGCTGCCAGTGGGGCACGAGCGGGCACCATAAGCGCCATAATAAAAAATGCCGAAAGAAAACAGTTTCTTTTTTGTCGATTAATAATTACAAACATTTTTCACTTATTAATTGAAAATAAAAAAATTAATGCCCCACCCCAAAAGGCTCTAACGCAGACAAGCTGCAATTAAGTGCCTTGTTTCTGTTATGAACCCGTTAAATTGAACATTACCTTTATTTTCTTGTTTTTCTTTACAGGTTTTATGGAGTAAGGCTCTAAACAAAAGGCCGGAAAAATTGCAAGCAATCCGGTGAGGAAAAGTGTAAAACAGCCTTGTTTCTTATCTATATTTTGCGTGCAAAATATGTGAATGAATATTTTATGATGTTAAATTAATATGTTACTTGCTATTTAAGGGTTAGCTGTTTACATTTTTGTAAACACCCAGCCAACATATTCCACACCCTCTGAAATTTAAGCATCTTGTCATCTTTTTAAATACACACCATGAAATTTAAGCATAAACTCGAATATTATCTACTGAGAACTGTTATTTTTACAGTTAATCTCCTGCCCGTACCGGCAATTCTATTTTTATGCAGCCTGTTGGGCACTGTCTGTTGGGTAATCTTTCCCTTTCGCATCAACGTTGCTTATAAAAACCTGTCAACGGTATTTCCGGAACTGAATCACGACCAGAAACTCCGTCTCCTCCGTCGTGTCTACCTCCAGTTCACCAAAACATTTGGTCTGATCATTATCCTCCACAGGAAAAAAATGATTAATCTTGTAAAAAATGCCACCATTACCGGCAGGGATAAACTTGAAAAAGCCCTCGGCCAGGGAAAAGGCGTTATTTTAACAACAATCCATGCCAGCTGGTTTGAAGCTTACTTTGCCTGGTTCAACCTTGCAGAACTGCCGACAAGCCTTATTTACCAGCAGCAGAGTAACCCCCTGACCGACCGCTATTTTCTCCGGCAGCGGAGGCGCTATGGTACCAGTCTTACACATGTCAGCAGCTATGAAGGGATGAAGATATATCAACAGGAATTGGCAAAAAATCGAATATTGATTGTCAGCCTCGACCAAAGCTATCCAAGCCGGGGCACGAACATTTCCTTTTTCAACCGCCCCCTTGCCTGCGCAAAGGGCACCGCCATGCTCCATCTGCGCACCGGCGCCCCGGTGCTAACCAGCGTCTACTATAACAAAG
>CAZQOD010000212.1:0-3137 GCA_964594945.1 uncultured Desulfopila sp. | reverse complement strand
TCTGCAAAAAGCTGATCCTGACCCGGCCGGTCATTGACCGGGCCCTGGAACCGGAGGCACTCCTGCCGATCGTGAAACCGTACGCAAAGGAAACTACGGTCATCGCCAGCGTTCCGGATGCCGTGAACCACGCCATCGATGCAGCCGGTCCGGGTGAGGTTATCTGCATCGCCGGTTCGCTATACGTGGTCGGCGAGGCTCGCCGGATGCTTGACTTATCAGGAAGGATCAACTAATAGGTCGCGTAGCTGTGTGCGGAAACGCCAGCATCAAAGCGTTAACGTTCACTAACGGCAGTTTCTGGTCTTTTGCATTCGCTTGGGTTAGCTTTCAGGCTAAAACGCAAAACGGATCAAAAACAGTCAACGTTACATAAATTCTCATGTTGTTCGTTCACAAGTGGTAGGTTTTGGTCTTGAGCAAGGCTTGAGCGTTTTTGAAACCGGAGGTGCCAGCGAAGCCAATGCCTTACGTGGTGCATAGTCGCCCTATGGTGAGGATTTCAAAAACAGCGAAAACGCGGCTCAAGGCCAAAAGATGCCGCTTGTGAAAGGACAATAAGCGCCCGTAGCCCAGGGGATAGGGCGTCAGCCTCCGGAGCTGAAGATCGCTGGTTCGAATCCAGCCGGGCGTACCATAATAAAATAAAGGGGTTAGCGTTTTATTGCTAACCCCTTTATTATTTGAAAAATGTTTATTCCCCACAAATGGCAATCATTAACAATAATATGCCGCACTACTATTATGTTGGGGATATCACAAAGTATTTAACAGTATGTTGTGCTCTGTAGCATGTAACCCACCAGTTAATCCGTGTAATTTTGAGATAAGAGAAGTGTCACCCAATTCAGACTTTCAAAATTAAGTATCTGGGATTTATGGACGGACACTCCCCAGATATCCCTTCATCGCTTTCTTATTCAGAGGCTTGATAAAGTCCTCACCGGCAGCAAAACAGCTTAAAAGCTTCAAGGCTAAAAACATTCTGGATATTTCCAGCGCTACATTTCCGGCTCCCCATGCTATAATGTTCAAATTTTTACGATGTACACAATTAATGTACTATACTAATTTTTGAACATAACTTTCCAATACATACGTACATACTATTTTTTTCATTTAATTCCAGTTAATTATTGACTTTTGTTCATTTTTGACGTATGTATACTATTATTGTACATAAATAATTATTGAACGTATGGGGCAATTTCAATGAAAGAACAAGCGCTTATAACAAAAGCTACAAAAGCCCTGGAACAAGCCACCGGTCTTAAAACACGGTTCCAGCACGAGTACCTTGACAGCGCGGAGTATCTGGATGGTTTTCTGCAGGTTAACCACTTAAACATGCAGTGGACATATGCTGTTGAAACGAAGACCGAACTGACCCGCACAACTGCAGCCATGATTAAAGAAAAAATGAAAAACTATACAGGCAAGGCTATCGTCGTAACCGAATATATAACCCCGCCTATGGCGGAACAACTTAAAAACCTTGATCTGTTCTTTATCGATACCGCCGGCAATGCTTATATCGAGGAACCACCGCTTTTTATTTTCATTACGGGCAAAAGGCCTGCGCAGAAAGCTCAAACAAAGCGTTTAAAGCACTTGTTTAGACCCGGCGGTTTAAAAGTTATTTTTACACTTTTAAACGAGCCACAAACAGTAAACAGACCTTTCCGCGATATTGCAGAAACGACAGGCGTCGCCTTAGGAACCGTTGGGGGAGTCGTTAAGGAATTGAAAAATATGGGCTTTTGTTTGGCTATAGGGAGAAAAAACAGGCGCCTCAGGGAAATGCCGACACTTATCCGAAGATGGGTTGAAGCCTACCCTGAACAATTACGACCGAAACTCATTATTGATCGGTTTGAAACTAATCAGCGCAACTGGTGGCGCGATATCAATATAAGAGATTATAATGCGTATTGGGGGGGCGAAATTGCCGGTGCCAGGTTAACCAATTATCTGAAACCTGAAAAAGTCACTATCTACGCGGATACTCCACCCGGGAAATTGATATTGGAGAAAAAGTTGAAAAAAGCAGATAATGGAAACATCGAAATACTAAGGACTTTCTGGAAAACTGATCATTATATCATCGACCAGGACACAGTCCCCCCCCTGCTTGTTTATGCGGACCTTATGGCCACCGGCGACACCAGAAACATAAAAACGGCTGGACTGATTTATGACAAACATATTGCACAACTTGACGGGAAAACTTGATGGACCGGCAGTATCCCTTCTTGAGGATATTGATCGAATTACCCAAAGCCTTGGCATACCCTTTTTTGTAGTCGGCGCAACGGCACGCGATATCTTCCTTGAACACATACATGGAATCAAGCCACAGCGGGCCACCAGGGATATTGATATCGGCATTTTCGTTCCAGACTGGAAGCAATTTCACCGTCTGAAGGAAGCGTTGATTACAACTGCCGATTTCAAACAGGACAGGCGGGAGCACAGACTGATGAATCGTGCCGGCATTTTTCTTGACATAGTCCCATTTGGACAGATCGCAAAGGAGAATAAATCAATTTCCTGGCCACCGGACAATGAGATTGAAATGGACATTACCGGGTTCCTGGAATGTTATCAAAACGCCGCCGATATACAAATCAGCAAAGATCCGGAAGTAGTTATTAAGGTGGCCAATCTGGCCGGCCTTGCAATTTTAAAAATCATATCATGGAACGATAATCCGGAAAGACGCGAGAAGGATGCATCAGACTTATTATTAATTTTACGTAATATTGCAAATACAGATATTGAAAAACGGATACTTAAAAACGGGATCGATATTTTAGAAGAAGAGAACTTCGATTTTGAAAGTGCCTCAGTTCGTTTTTTGGGGAAAGAAATGGCTGCAATTGCCAACGCAAAGACTAAAGGCTTATTAATTGAAATATTACACAGGGAATCTACCTCAACAAGGGGCCACGGTATCGGTGCTGATGCCTTAAAGGGCGAGAAATACAACGATGCTGAATACAACAAGGCGGTTAATTTTTTGAACGCTCTATATAGAGGATTGATGCCTTGACATCATTTTAAATGATGCTATGATGTCTGCATGCGAACGACGATCTCAATAGATGATGATGTCCTGGAACGGGCACGGGCCGTTG
>CAZQOD010000211.1:2338-3158 GCA_964594945.1 uncultured Desulfopila sp. | reverse complement strand
ACTTAACGGGTTCATAACAGAAACAAGGTACTTACTTGCAGCTTGTCTGCGTTAGTCCGTCATTCCCGTCTGTGGTATCATACAATATTATTGCACAGTAACTGTTCTGTAGGTTATTTATCCGCAGGACTCCAGTGGTCATACTCGCTCAAGCAGGCCACTGATCTATGTTTGTGTGTGAGGCGGCTTGATTGGACAAAAAGGGATACTGGCAAATGGTTACCTGTCATAAATATACAATCTTGTGATCCGATAGTCAAAAAACTTTCTGGATAAGCAAGGCACGGGACATCGAGCTATACGCTTGTGGTAAAATTTAGCGTCTAATCCTAACTTCGTTTTATCTCATGTTTTTTTATTTGCCCGACAATTTTTGACTTGATGGGTAAAGGCTTCGAGGCGGTTGATATTATGTGTGGATTTTAATCCCTCATAGATAAGGTTGCATATTGGTATATTATCCATCTCTTTTTTCATATCAGCGGTAAGTGCAGCGGTTATATTGCCGAGCATACAGTTATGGCACATTGCGTTGATGATTCCGTCGGCTCCACCAAGGTGTAATTCTTCTATTCTGCTTAGATTAAGCGATAGAACCTTGTCGATCCATGGGTTAGCGTATTGTCCGGAGACTCGTGAAACTGCGCGATAATCACGTTCCTGCGGGGTACGTATTGTTGCCGGGAAATATCTGTCGACAACCCATCTCGCAATTTTCACACCGGGAATGAGAAATCGGGCAGCCAGGCTCTTTCCCACCGCTCCTTTGCGAAGGAGTTCCACATGGAGTTGTTCCAGACCAAGGAACGATACGTCGATA
>CAZQOD010000211.1:0-2328 GCA_964594945.1 uncultured Desulfopila sp. | reverse complement strand
GTCCAGACCTCATACCCCATATCATGCAATTTATTGTACAGATTATTATTTGCATGTTCGTTAACCCTGGTATAGACATCGCCGACTATGCCGATTGTCAATTTGTCGTCACGATCCTGCCGGAGTTTAATGGCCTTGAATTTTGTAACGGATTGTTTGAGCCTTGTGAAAAACGCGCCTTTGGCAAGGCCCTTTTCCAATTCTTCGAGGATCTCTTTGTATGTTTTTACCACCTCCCCTTTTATCAGTTCATGGGGTTCGATTTCGGTTTTCCACTTAAAGAAACGGTCTATGGTGTACATTCCCAGGGCGACTTTAGCGATATAGGAAGAACCGAGTTCTTTCATATTTGTGGGGTCGGCGATATTCATTACCGTAATATCCCCCAACCCTGCTTTTTTGAGGATAAGATGCAGTGCCAGGCCATATTGGGGAAGGAGGCAGGGTCCAAAATAGGATGGGCTGTAGAAACACGATTTTTCGGATATGAAATCGGGATGTTGCGCGGCTTTAAGTATATCGCCTGTAAAGGATATAAAGGGGTGGCATTCCCGTCCGTAAGCGTGCTGGAGGCCGATGTCCCAGCTTTTATCGTACGTCGGCGGCAATAGGACTGTATTGCATCCTGAACCTTTCAGAGCACCGGTGACGGCACGAACATGGTCCATGAAAGAGGGGATATAGTAGGTATATTCCCTTAACGGAATCCTGGGTTTGCCGGGGTCCTTCCCCCGGATGGTCTGTCGCTCTTTGCTATCAACGGAGAAGTTTCTGGAAAACGCTTCAAGCCTTGTAATGAGACCCGCTTCGGCCTGGTGGTCATCGAGTTCAATCACCATATGCGGCGTATCCACCAATTCATATTCAAGGTACTGGTCGACAAACGAGTCCGGACCGCAGCCGAAATTCGTGAGTATTATCGCCCCGAGGAAACGGTGTTTTTTGAGGATTCTGGCGGCTTTCACTAGTTTTCTACCATATCCCCACCTGATCCTGAACCATAGTTCCGGCAACGGCTCCTCGTCGAGTGGCAGGAAATCAAGGGGAATGGGCTCAATTTGTAAGTTTTTAAGTCTTCCGGCAAGGTTGAGATTAACATACCTGTCCGTGGTGTTATAGGGCCTGCCGATCAGGACGGCTCCTCTTTTGTTGTTTCTTTCCAGCTTTGCGAGAAGCTTTTTCCCTTCCACAACGCAGCTTTTGAAAAAATTTTCCTGCGCTGAAAATGCTGAGGCAAGGGATTTTTCAACAGCTGTTTTTTCAATGCCCAGGGTGAGGGATGTCGCCTTGATCCACTGTTTGATCTCATCCTTGGGGGGGAATTCGAGGTGTATGATATTGCAGGGAAAAGAGAGATTATTTTTAACTATATATGGTGCGGCCTGGGTATAGGGACAACCGTATCTACCCTCTGTTTCTCCGGGGGGTGTGAATAGCCTTAAATTTGGTATGAAAATCTTTTTCACACCCTGTTTATTGAGGTTATATACATGTCCGAAAAGGACCTTGATGGGATAACAGAATTCTCCGGGTACGTGGAGGAGCCCGTCTTCAATTATTTCCCTTTGTGATTTATCTGAATAGACGATTTTAAAACCCAGCTTGTTGAAAAAAGTGGCCCAGAAGGGAAGATGATCGCTAAGGGTTAATGTCAGGGGAATGCCGATTTCGCCGCGGAACGGCTCCTGCCCGGTCTGTACGCAGTCGAGCAGGAGTTGTTCCCTGATGGTAAAAGGGTCATTCGTTATTTGCGGGGTGGAAAATGATTGCTCAAATCTTCCGCATATACTCCCTAGGCAGGAGGTCTTATTGTCTTTGCTTGTCAGTTTTCTGATCTCACAATGGTTTTCGCATCGGTTACAGATAAATGTTTCTGTTTTTGCGACGATTGTTCGACTTTTCAATGAAAATGGAGAAATAACGGCTTTGCCGGGACATTCTTCTTGGGCGGCAAATGCTGCGCCCAGGGCTCCTGAAATTTCAGGATGGGGGTGGATATTTATTTCCTTTTCTAAAATTTTTGCAAATACGGCGGTCACCGCTTTGTTTTTTGCAACACCACCTTGAAAGACTATGGTGCTGCCAATGTTACTCGAGCCAACCACCTTTTCAAGATAGTTTTCGGCAATGGAGTAGGCAAGGCCTGCGCATAAATCCTCCGTGCATGCGCCCCTTTGCAGATGATGAACCAGGTCGGAATCCATAAAAACGGTACATCTGTCACTTGCTGCCGGTGCCTTCACACCGATAACTCTGTCGGCATACTCCCGAATCGGACAATTCAACTTTTCAGCCTGCTCTTCAATAAAACTGCCTGTTCCTGCAGCA
>CAZQOD010000210.1:0-3199 GCA_964594945.1 uncultured Desulfopila sp. | reverse complement strand
AATCTGCTGTACATCCACTAAATCATTGTAAATACGCAGCGCTATATTATCGGCATAATCATCGTCATTACCAAAAAACGGGGTCTTATTCATAATGGTGCGGCGCATAAAATCCTCTCCGACAAAATTGTCCGCAATTGCCTTTAACAAGCGCTGCATGGAAAATGTCTTTTCTTCAAAAATATGCTTTTTCAGAACAGCCATACTGTCGGTCACCGTACCCAGCCCGCAACATTGAATATAACTGGTATTATAACGGGGCCCGCCATCGTAGTAATCCCTCCCCTTTTTGATGCAGTCGGCGATAACCACCGAGAGAAAAGGTGCCGGAGCATACTTGGCAAACATCCGGTCTATATAATTGCTGACCCGAATTTTTTGATCGACGACGTAATTCAGCTGACGCAAAAAAGCCCGATACAATTGCTCAAAGGTGGTGAAGGTACACGGATCCCCCGTTGCAATAGTCACCATTTTGCCACTACAAGGATCTATACCGTTATTTAGTGTTATTTCCAGAATTTTCGGAACATTAAGATATCCAGTCAACAGGTAGGCCTCCTTACCGAAGGCCCCCACTTCTATACAACCGCTGCAGCCACCTTCACGCGCATCCTCAATCGACTTACCCTGGCGCAGCATTTGTAAAACATAGGTGTCCGGATTAAACACGGAAGGATAGCCGTGTCCCTGCCTTATCACCTTCGTGGCGGCATGGAGAAAAGAATCGGGGGTTTGTGTGCTGATATGAACCGAGTTACCGGGCTGGAGAATATGCAATTCTTCAACAACCTCCAACATTAGATAGGAAACAACACTCGTCCCGTCGGAACCATCCCGTTTCACCCC
Organism: uncultured Desulfopila sp.; assembly: GCA_964594945.1. Classification (GTDB taxonomy): domain Bacteria; phylum Desulfobacterota; class Desulfobulbia; order Desulfobulbales; family Desulfocapsaceae; genus Desulforhopalus_A. The sequence continues at coordinate 2,350 of CAZQOD010000210.1, read as the reverse complement.
GCCGAGATTAATATTGGTAAAATCGTTATAAGTGCCGCTTTCCCGGGCGGTTATACCAACTTTCGGCGGTGCCGGATGGTTATTAACTTTTATCCAGAAACAACTGAGCAACTCCTTTGCCCCGTCACGGGTCAAGACGCCTTTTGCTATATCCTTTTCATAAAACGGGGTAAGGTGCTGATCAAAATGCCCGGGGTTCATGGCATCCCAGCCATTGAGCTCCGTTATGGTGCCCAGGTGTACAAACCAATACATCTGAATGGCTTCCCACAGGGTCTGCGGCGCATGGGCCGGTACCCGGCGACACACTCTCGCAATCTCTTTCAATTCAAACACCCGCGTCAAATCACCCTCCTCAACCGCCATCTGTTCGGCAAGTTCCGCATGTCGCTTGGCAAAGAGAATAACGGCGTCGCAACATATAGCCATCGCCCGCCACTGCTCGGCCTTATCGGTGGCATTAGGATCTGACAGATAATCCAGTTCTTTGATATTATTTTCAATTTCCCGTTTGTAGTCGAGCATGCCCCTTGTGTAAATTACTCCATCCAGGGCGGTATGCCCCGGTGCCCGTTGCTCCATAAACTCGGTGAACAACCCCGTTTCATAGGCCATCTTCCACTCAATGGGCACATGATCAAAAATACGCTCGCGCTGACTCTTACCGCTCCAATACGGAATAACCTCCTCGGCATAGGTGGCAATATCCTCCGAACTGATCGTATATCTCTGCATTTCACGGTTGTTCAAGATATGAAAGTCTTCAAGGCTATGGCATGTTAACTCAGGAAAAGTGGGGACAGCTTTTGGTTTTGGACCACGTTCACCGACAATTAATTCGTCACGGCCAAGATAAAGCGTTTTTTTTTGACAATGGTCAAGAAATGTCAAAGCCCGCAGCACGGGCACAGAATATTTACCGTAATTTTCTTTATAAAACCTGGTCTCATGGAGGGCCCGCTCTATGGAAATAGTGGGCTGGGTTTCAACACTTAATTTTCTCAAGCGTTGAATACGGGGATTCATACCTGGACCGATCTCGCCACCAGCAGTAGTGTAAAAATTTCCTTCACTTTGAGCCTTTCTCTGGGGCGCTGAACCATCTATTTTAATTTTCTCAAACATATTCTTCTCGCAACTATTGAAAAATAACTACAAACACATGGGAATAACACTGTCGCCGTAAAGATTATAACCCCTTGCAACATATCATTATTGAGGCCTCAAAGACGAACTACTGAAATAAAAAACATCTTTTTAAAAGGCAAAATAAGCACGGGAACAGTTTCAGAAAGATGTCCAGAAATGCATTTTACGGAAACTTTACAGAAACAAAGCAACAGAGTCCAAATGAAGACAATCAAATGGGGTGATCAATGGTAAAACATCCAGCAATTAAATAAACAGCGGTAAGTTTTTCTTATAATTTTTATAACAATGAAGGTTGTCATGTTCATATCCTCCCATATCAATGAACCTAAGCCATATACCATGAAAGTCAAGAATAATTGCCTAATCATCAACTTGCGGTATTAAAAATTATGATTACTGTAACCTCCAGTCGTACCTATCTTTACTTCATTATCATTAACTTGTGTTCATGACATTGGCTGGGTTAACAACACCCTCCGGACAAGATCAGAACGGGACTCAAGGTTTAAATTAACGGTATTGATCTTTACCTCACAAAAGGAGAAAAACATGCTGCACCAGGAAATGACCAAGGCCCTGAACGAACAGATCAACAGAGAAATGTATTCAGCCTATCTATATCTATCAATGTCCAACCATTCCAGCAAGGCAGGTCTTAAAGGATTTGCCAAATGGTTCATGGTCCAATACCACGAAGAAATGTACCATGCCATGAAACTTTACGAATATGTACAGCGACAGGGTGAAGATGTCGAGCTCGGTACCATTAAGGCTCCCCCCGCCGAATTTGCTTCTCCACTGGACATGTTTGTTCAGACATTGCAACACGAACAATTTATCACCTGCGCCATCAACGAGCTAATGGATCTAGCCATCAGCAAAAAAGACCATGCGACTCAAATATTTCTCGAATGGTACATAACAGAGCAAGTTGAGGAAGAAGAGAATGATAATGATATTATCGCCCAACTAAAACTGATAGGCGATAATCCACACGCCCTGTTAATGCTGGATCGTGAACTTTCGGGTAGAGCCACAAATGTACCAACCGATTTCGCCAACGGTGTTGATGCAGCGGAATAACTCCGGCGATTCAAACGGGAAGACAATTTCCTTAATCATAAAATAGCACAGAGAAAATATTGTTTAACATATAAATCAATTCTTTAAGTTATTGTCTGGAGGATGCTGTAAGATA
>CAZQOD010000209.1:0-3342 GCA_964594945.1 uncultured Desulfopila sp. | reverse complement strand
AAGAGGGTGTTTATCCGATGGTTCCGGCCGGTAAGGCTACCACCGAAATGCTTCGTGTATAATTGATCATCACCTAAAACGAGATGTTAGCAACAACAGCCCCGTGACCAGCCCGAAAATTTCACTTCCGGAATGGTCTCTTAACTTTTGACGCAGGATAAAGTAGATGAAACACACAATTTCCGTACTCCTTCAAAATAAACCTGGTGTCCTTTCCAGGGTGACCGGACTTTTTAGCGGACGTGGCTTTAACATCGAAAGTCTTTGTGTAGCTGAAACCCTTGACCCCGAAATCTCCTGTCTAACTGTTGTCTCCAAGGGAGATGACAACATTATTGAACAGATAACCAAGCAACTACACAAACTTATCAATGTTATCAAAGTAATAGACATAACCGAAAAAGAATACGTGGAACGAGAAATGGTACTCATTCGCGTAAATGCTGAGGCCCATACCAGAGCAGAAGTGTTGCGGGTAATAGATATTTTCAGGGGAAAGGTTGTCGATGTGAGCGCAAAGAGTTATGCTGTTGAAATTACCGGTTCCGCATCAAAAATCAAAGCCGTAATTGATATACTTCGCCCCATCGGCATTAAAGAAATTGTCAGAACGGGGACAATCGCAATGTCACGGGCCGCCAAGAAAAAATAACATTATACTTAAATATTACACGGAAATACGAGGTCGACAGCTCTTTTGAATCTGTTTTGTTGTCAATGGCTTGGAATATTTTATACATTGGCTTTGTCTATACCCCATGTATTCGAGTGTAAACTAAGACCCCGGGCCGGCCGACCGCACTATTGAGGCTATAACATTCCTTTTCCAGAGAGTAATTCACGATGCTCACCCCAAAAACACCCATCGCCCAGGAAGGATATCCTTTCATTGCCGTTATCGCTTTTTTAACTCTAATATTCGCAATCCTCGGGTTATACTTTTTAACCACAATCTCCCTTAGTTCAACAATATTCACCCTATGTTTTTTCAGGGATCCTGAGAGATTTATCCCCGATAATGAAAACTGTTGCGTATCACCGGCAGATGGTAAAATTATCAAGATAGAAGAGGTTGTCGACAACCGTTTCACCAAGGGCGACGCCTTGAAAATATCGATCTTCATGAATGTTTTTAATGTTCATGTTAACCGGGTTCCTTGCCACGGCACCGTCGACGACATACTCTACGCACCTGGTAAATTTTATTCCGCTGACAGCAAAAACGCTGAACTGGAAAATGAATATTGCGCAACCATACTGTCCACCCCCGGCGGTAAGACAGTTGCGTATGTCCAGATTGCAGGACTCATTGCCCGCAGAATAGTGAATTGGCACGAAAAGGGAGATCAAGTCAGCAGGGGAAATAGATTCGGGCTGATCAGGTTCGGCTCCAGGGTAGATCTTTACCTGCCCCCAAAAACAAAGGTTGTTGTTAAAGATGGCCAAGCAGTTCGTGCCGGAGAAACTATACTCGGCTTTCTCGAATAAAATCGATATTAATCGATGTTCCTTACCCTTTGCAATTACTATAACTGTGTGTACTCTTGAGAATTATTAGCGGTTCCGCCCGGGGCAGAAAACTTGCCGCCCCGCCTCTACACAATACGACTATCCGTCCCACTTCCGACAGGGCCAGGGAAGCACTTTTTAATATCCTCGGTCGGTCAATCATCGACGCCACTGTCCTTGATCTTTTTGCCGGCACGGGGGCGCTTGGCCTTGAAGCTTTAAGTAGAAATGCTAAACATGTTGTTTTTGTAGATAATAATAAACTGGCCCTTGCGCTGATAAAAAAAAACATTCTGGTCTGCAGTAACAATGATTCGCAGTGGTGTAACGTCAATATTATTCGCCACGATTTATGCAAAGGACTGCCCTGGAAGAAACTCTCCCTTACAGACATCAAGGCCTTCGATTTTATTTTTGCTGATCCCCCCTACTCCCGGAATATATCCCACAATATACTCAACTTATTAAACAATAGTGGCCTTCTTGCCCAAAATGGCATACTAATAATCGAGGAAAGATTTAATATAAAATTAGAAACAACACTATCGGATCTGGAAAATATCGATAAAAGGGTCTATGGAGAAAACGCTTTCTGGATTTACCAACATGCCACAAAAAAACCGTGACAAAATAAAGACAGGCCGCTGTTATTTACCCTTCAATATCATTAACTAACGCAGACAAGCTGCAAGTAAGTGCCTTGTTTCTGTTATGAACCCGTTAAGTTGAACATTACCTTTATTTTCTTGTTTTTCTTTACAGGTTTTATGGAGTAAGGAACTAAAATATAATATTGGGAAAGAGTCATCCCGGCCCCGTGGCCAGCCATATCCACCCCTCGCTTAAAGTAACCAGCATGGCTGGAGAAATTCCCAGGTCGCAGCCACAACGAACAATGAAAGCGACTCAAGAATCAAAATCTTGGAAAACACTTTCATATAAAAACAGGATTCAAAACTTAAATTAATGCTATTGATAACAGTTTGACAACATCTGGACATTGCAGGATTTAGCAGACTCTGATAACCAGCTGAATTTTTCAACAAAAAAAGTCCCTTGAGGAGCCATTTAAACGACATGAAAACAACAACGAACAAAGAGCCATCAATCGCGGTCTATCCGGGAACTTTTGACCCCATCACCATGGGACATGTGGATATCATTGACAGGGCACTTAATTTATTTGATAAGGTTATAGTGGCGGTGGCCATTAATTCATCAAAAGATCCTGTTTTTACTTTAAAAGAACGTATCAAAATGATAGAAGACGCGTTTCGGGGACATGAGCGTATAGAAGTACAGGGAGTCTCCGGCCTAACCGTGGATTTTGCCTGTAAACAAAAGGCGAAGGCGATTGTCCGTGGTATCCGGGCCGTATCCGATTTTGACTACGAGTTCCAGCTGGCCCTTATGAATAGAAAGCTTGAACGCAAAGTCGATTCAATCTTTCTCATGCCCGGCTTCAGGTGGATATTTATAAGTTCGTCCATCATAAAGGACGCAGCCAGGAACGGCGGAGATGTCAGTGACATGGTACCGTACCATGTCAATCAAAAACTAATTGAAAAATTTTCCAAACCTTGAAATGTTGCCATCGACAAAACTAAAAAAAATTAAATTAAGCAGGCGGCGTTGCTTCCTGTTTCTGGGTACATTAACCATCCTCTACCCGTTTTACAGATTCATCGGTTTCAGCGTACCGAGAAAACCACGGATAATCACCATAAATAAAAAAATTCCGGCCTCGGGTTTTTTAAGCAACCAAGATTTTATACTCTTTGAACGCGGGAAAAAATGTTGGGCGCTGTCACGTAAATGCACCCACCTCGGATG
>CAZQOD010000208.1:0-3428 GCA_964594945.1 uncultured Desulfopila sp. | reverse complement strand
ATACTTTGTCTTTTCTATAACATATTAATTTTATGATATGAAATTAGTTTTTCATATTTTTAGCACAAGCTAAAGGTTATAAAAATATCTTCATTGTGTGCGCTGTTCAAGGTGCAAATCTTATCTATCCCATTAACGGTCACTTGTCCTCCCGGAAGGTCTTTAGGTACCATAAATTTAGTCGGCAGCAAGATTATGCAAAATTTTGCCGAGATTATATTTTTATGCTGGAAAAAGGATCTCTGATGTCCATTCTTTATAAGAAAATTGAAACAATGTATATTCCCGGCTGGCTCTTTATGGCATGCATCCACCCCAACTTATGAGAAATATGGGGCAATTATGATATGTTCCGGATAAATTTGATTGATTGACTTTATTTTTCCACTTGACTATATTTGACGGTTTGTCTTGTGCGGATATATGATAAACAGGTATGCGGTAATTGATTCTTGCCGCATCTTTGCCAAAGGGGATTAACCCCCTTTCAGGAGAAAAGAGATGTCCAGTGTCGTGGTGGTGGGAACCCAGTGGGGAGATGAAGGAAAGGGCAAGATTGTAGATCTTCTTACCCGGTATGCCGACTATATAGTACGGTTTCAAGGAGGCAATAACGCAGGGCATACTCTGGTTGTTGAAGGGAGGAAGTTTGTCTTCCATATAATTCCTTCCGGTATATTATATGAAGAAAAAATGTGTATGATCGGTAATGGAGTTATTATAGACCCCGGGGTACTGATAGGTGAAATGGACGAATTGCGCGACCATGGCCTGGAGGTAACCTCGCAGCGACTTATGATAAGTGAAAGTGCCCATTTGATTATGCCTTATCATGGCTGCATTGATAAGGCCAGGGAAGACGCTCTTTCCGGTAATAACAAGATTGGAACGACGGGCAGGGGGATAGGCCCTTGTTACATAGATAAGGTTGGTAGAACAGGTATCAAGGCTGGGGATCTTCTCGATAACGACCTCTTTAAAGAGAAGTTAAAAGATGCGGTGGCAGAAAAAAACTTTCTTTTAACCGAGAAATATCATCGTCCACCCCTGAAATTTGATGATATTTACAGGTTGTTTCAAGGATATGCTGAAAAGTTGCACCCTTTTCTGGGTAATGTTTCGATTGTTTTGGACAAAGGGAGAAAAGAAAATCAAAATATTCTCTTTGAGGGTGCCCAGGGAACGCAGCTTGATATTGATCATGGAACATATCCATTTGTTACCTCTTCAAATACCGTTGCCGGTAATGCCTGCAATGGTGCCGGTTTTGGGCCGGCCCATATAGATTCCGTTGTGGGAATTACGAAGGCTTATACAACCAGGGTGGGTGCCGGGCCGTTTCCAACTGAACTCTTTGATGATATCGGTAAGGAGCTGCAGGAGAAGGGAAATGAGTTTGGTGCTACAACCGGGCGACGGCGCAGATGCGGCTGGTTGGATGGGGTGGTGGTATCGGATGCGGTCAGGTTAAATGGTCTGACCGGGCTTGCGATAACTAAACTGGATGTTTTAAGTGGTCTGAAAAATGTTAAATTGGCCACATCCTACAACCTTGACGGCAGGAAACTGTCCGCCATGCCTTCAAATATCAAGCAGACGTCCCAACTTACACCGGTATATGAAACTCTATCCGGTTGGAAGAGAGCAATAGATGATGTTAGAACATACGATGAACTTCCCTCCGAAGCTAAAGATTACGTCAAAAGAATTGAGGAATTGGCCGGGATCCCTGCCGATATTATTTCTGTGGGACCGGATAGAGCTGAGACACTGTTGATAAACAATCCTTTTGAAACAAACCAAAAATAATGAGGTTATAAAGATGGCAAGGATTACATGTGAAGATTGTTTGGAAAAGATTGGAAATCATAACAGGTTTAATTTAATTCACCTCGCGGTAAAAAGGGTAAAACAACATCGCCAGGGCGAACCATATCTGGTTGAAGGTAAAAACAAAGAGATTGTCATGACCTTGAGAGAGGTTGCAAGCGGTGTTGTTACTCCTGAAAATATAGATATATTACCGGATCTTACCAATGGCAAAGAGGAAGATGAAGAGACGGAAAATGTAACTGCCCAATAGTATTTATTCTCCGGTTAGGTATGAAACTCTTTACTGTTTAATATCCGTCCGGAAATGAAATATTACGTTTGTTATGTGGTTGTCGTGTAGTTATATGGCTGCACCTACTCGGAATTAAAGAAGATTAATGTTGATTTGTTATGAGTATTGATTATTACGAAACCCTGTCTATTACACGGGACGCTTCGTCGGGTGAAATAAAAAGAGCCTATCGAAAATTGGCAATGAAGTATCATCCTGACAGGAATCCAGGGGATAAAGAGGCGGAAGAGAAGTTTAAGTGTTGTACTGAGGCCTATGAAGTTTTAAGCGATGAAAGAAAGCGCAAAATTTTCGATACTTATGGCCATGATGGCTTAAAGAACAGTGGTTACAGCGGTCCGGGGACTGCGGAGGATATTTTTTCAAGTTTTGGTGATATATTCGGAGATCTTTTCGGTTTCGGTGGCGGACGCAGCCAAGGTCGTAGAAATGGTCCGGTGGCCGGCAATGATTTACGTTACGATGTTGAAATATCCTTTATGGAAGCCGTACACGGTGTTTCCAGGGAAGTGCAGTTAACAAGAAAGGACACGTGTTGGACCTGTGAGGGAAGTGGCAGTAGACCAGGTCATCAAAAACAGACATGTTCCACTTGCAACGGCCGGGGCCAGGTAATTCGTTCCCAGGGCTTTTTTCAAATGAGTTCCACCTGTCCCCAGTGTCATGGTGAAGGGGAAATGGTAACTTCGCCCTGTAATGATTGTAATGGGGAGGGGTTGATTGAAAAGACCAAAAAAGTCTCTTTAAAAATACCAGCCGGTGTTGACAGCGGCGCTCGCATGCGTCTGAGGGGCGAGGGCGAGGGTGGTAGAAAAGGCGGTCCCGCCGGTGACCTGTATGTTGTGGTTCACGTCCAGGAACATGAATTTTTTAAACGAGAAGGTGATACCGTTTACTGTAGGTATCCCATCTCCATGGTACAGGCGGCACTGGGTGCCAAGGTCGAAGTACCCACCGTCCACGGTAAGAAAAATCTTGATATACCCGCCGGTAGTCAGTCAGGAGAGTTTTTTACCCTGAAAAAGGAGGGGATTCCTAGTCTCCGTGGCCATGGAAGGGGAGATATGGTGGTCGAGCTGCAGGTGTTGACACCCACTGATCTTTGCGGTGAGCAGAAGAAGGTGCTCAGGGAGTTTGACGGTCTCTGTCAGGAGCATGGCCAGCACAAAGAGCAGGAGGGCTTTTTTAAAAAACTTTTTAACGAAGTTCTCGGCAAAAAAGATAGTTAATGTCTGTCCATGGATGAGTAATTTTGCACTAAATCGAGGCGCTTGATAAATTTAACCACAGGCATATATGCGAT
>CAZQOD010000207.1:0-3472 GCA_964594945.1 uncultured Desulfopila sp. | reverse complement strand
GGATTTGCGAGGTGGACAAGGAGGTTAAATGTGGTTGGCAGCTTATTATTGACCGACTTGTTGCACTTGATCAAATGGAAAATTATGGAAAACTTAAGCCGTATAAAGGGTGGAATTCTGCAAGGGATGGCGGTCCACGTCGTATTATCAGGGAGGACATGATATGAAATCAGGAAGCAATCTGGAAAAGGTACTGGCGGCAGGGCACCTTTCAGTCACTGCTGAATGTGGTCCACCCAGAGGAGCGGATCCGGAGATCGTTCGCAAAAAAGCGGCCTTTGTCAAAGGACATGTGGATGCCTGTAATGTCACCGATAATCAGACAGCGGTTGTGCGTATGAGTTCGCTTGCCGGGTGTATGCTGATAAAGGAAGAGGGTATTGAACCCCTTATTCAGATGGTTGTCCGGGATCGTAACCGGATCGCTTTGCAGTCTGATCTGCTTGGAGCTGCGGCCATGGGGGTACGTAATCTGCTCTGTCTGTCCGGTGATCATCAGAAATTTGGTGATGATCCCCAGGCTAAAAATGTTTTTGATATTGACTCAATGCAGCTCATTCATATGACGAAGATGATGAGGGATGAGGGTGTTTTTCCCTCCGGCGACAAACTTGATGGTGCACCCAAATTTTTTATAGGTTGTGCGGTTAACCCTTTTGCTGATCCCTTTGAGATCAGGGTTCCGCGCCTGAAGCTGAAAATGGAAGCCGGGGCCGATTTCGTCCAGACCCAGTGCATCTATAATATGGCAAAATTTAAGGAATATATGGAGCTTGCACTGAAGGAGGGATTACCTGAGAAAATCAAAATCCTGGCCGGTGTAACACCGCTCAAATCAGCCGGTATGGCAAAATTTATGCGCCGGATGGTCGCTGGAATGGATATTCCCGACGAAGTAGTTAAGCGAATTGCCGACGAGCCAAAGGAAAAGCAGGCGGCAAAAGGTATTGAAATGGCAATTGAACAGATTCAGGAGTTAAAGGAGATGGAGGGAATCGCCGGGATTCACGTTATGGCGATTGAATGGGAGGAAAAACTTGAAGAGATCATAGGCGGTGCAGGGCTGTTGCCCAGGCCTGTGGTGGATTAAAGACAAGGTTGCTGGGGAGAGAGGATTATATTCTAAGGTACTAACAACGGAGGCAAGAAATGTCCGAAAAGAAAAAAGTTCTGCTGGTCGATGATGACCCTGATTTTGTTGAAGCTGTAAAAGTGATCGTTGAGAGTGGTGGCTATGACGTGCGGGTTGCCTATGATGGTAAAGAAGGCCTTGAGGCGGTTGCCGAAGAAAAACCGGATTTAATTGTTCTTGATGTAATGATGCCGGTTATGAACGGCCATGAATGTTGCGCTAAACTAAAAAGTGATGAGGCGACAGCCAAAATACCGATCATTTTGCTTACTGCTGTCGCCGACAGGGTAGCCACCAGCACCTATACCCATCGGGATATGCTGGAAAGTGAAGCGGAAGATTATATGCCGAAACCGGTCGAACCGGCAGAATTACTCGAACTCATAAAAAATTGGTTGAAATAAAAATATTGCATTTTCAAGCCGCAGTCGTCGGATTTGGAAATGCGGTTTTTCGGTACCGGGGAAATGGATATGGATACGGTGCGCATTCTGGTAATAGATGACGAAAAAGTTATTCGGGAAGGAGTGGAGCGTGCCCTGTCCGGTAAGGGTTACGAAATTAGCAAGGCGGAGGATGGAGATAGGGGCTTGACCCTTTTGCAGGAACGTGAGTTTGATATAGTTCTGACCGATCTTATGATGCCGGGCCTTGATGGTTTTGCGGTTCTTGACTGGATTCGTGAAAATCAGCCCGCTGTGCAGGTTATCGTTATTACAGGCTTTGCCACCGTTAGTAAGGCGGTAAGTGCCATGAAACAGGGTGCTTTTGATTTTGTCGGTAAACCTTTTACCCCGGATTATATTCGGGTTGTGATTGACAGGGCCGTTGATAAACTGGCCATGCAGGCCGAGACACAACAGCTTCGGGAAGAAAAAAAACAGGGTTTGGAAGCCATCGATAAATCCCAGAGTCGCTTGAAAACCGTATTTAGCTGTATGGCGGAGGCGGTTCTTATTACGGATGCTGAAGGTGTTGTAGTTTTGCATAATCCGGCCGCCGTAAAGATCCTGGAGATTCAGACGGATCCGGTTATTGGTAAGCCGTTGGCGGCCTCAATACGGGATGAGACCGCAGCGGCCATGGTTGCGGAGGCGATGGGAAAATCCATCGTGGTGACAAGGGAGTTCGGGCCGGGAACTATTTCCAGAAAATTTCTCCGTGCTTATTGTTCTCCCGTAACCACGGAACAGGGTGAGGTGGTGGGATCGGTAACCACTTTCGAGGACATCAGTGCCCATAAAGAGATTGATAGAATGAAATCGGATTTTGTGGCCATGGTCGCCCATGAACTTAAATCGCCCCTGGCCTCGGTCGAACAGATGATCTATGCCATACAGGTGGGATGCAAGCACGAGGTCGTGAGTTCGTGTAATGCCCTGCATACGCGTATGACGGTTCGTACAAAAGATTTGCTGCGATTGATTGACAATCTACTTAACCTATCCAAGCTGGAAAGTGGAACTGTGGTATTTAACCTGGAACCGGTGCAGGGCGAAGATATAATCAAAGATGTGATTGAGATTACCAGCGACCAGGCGGAGATGAAAAATATAGTTATTAGTTACCAGCCATGTGGTTTGGAGTGGTGGGTTAATGTCGATTATGACCATATACGTACAGCCATTATGAATATTGTCTCAAACAGTATCAAGTATACACCGGAGGGAGGACGGATTGAGCTGAAGACCTCCCTTGGCGGCGGGTTTGTAAATTTTTCAGTACAAGATTCCGGTATTGGTATCAGCAGGGAAGATCTCCCCCATATTTTTGATCGTTTTTATCGGGTGAAAGGTAAGGCCACCCGCCATATAACGGGTTCAGGGTTGGGGTTGGCCCTGGTTAAAGAAGTGGTGGAGGCCCACCAGGGGTATATTGATGTTGAATCGACACCCGGCCTGGGCACCACATTTGTTCTAAGTTTCCCACTGGTCGGGAAAAATGGGAACGATTAAGCTCACCGGCAAAAACGCGTACTCGCTTTTTTGTCCGATGGTCCGATGCAGCGTCCAAGTTATGTGATTCGCTTTGTACCATGCTTAATTAAATTCCAAAAAATTCTGCAGTGAATAATATATATTACGCATATTATTTCAGGTACATATCGTGTTTATTCCTAGTTTCTTTCAAGCCCCATATTTCAGAGCTTGTTGACCAAGTTCATGGTGTTATTGCCTCTATTGATTGTCCAATTCTTCCCCAGCGAATTTATTCATGATACTAAAGATTGTTAAACTACATTTTCTCAAAGCGGTTCAGCCCCCTGCAATCCAGTGAATGGCTATGTTCTGCTTATTATTCATAATGGGTCCACATACGAATAATTTTGACCGTTTCTTC
>CAZQOD010000206.1:0-3517 GCA_964594945.1 uncultured Desulfopila sp. | reverse complement strand
CCATGTTCACAGGGATAATAAAAGGCGTAGGGGCCAGGTATTGTCCCTCGATTGAAGATAAGGTAATGCGTTTCCCGGAAAAAGACCGGCACCAGATCTTTCTTGAACCCGAAGGTCTGGATACCATCGAAGTCTATCCGAACGGTCTGCCCACCAGTCTCCCCCTCGCCACCCAGACGGCGATGCTCCACTCTATCAAAGGACTGGAGAATGCGGAAATCATCCGCCCCGGTTATGCCATCGAGTACGACTACATTGATCCCCTTGGCCTGCAACCATCGCTTGAAACAAAGCAGGTCAAGGGACTTTTCTTTGCCGGGCAGATAAACGGCACATCCGGATACGAGGAGGCCGCCGCCCAGGGATTGATCGCCGGTATCAACAGTTGCCGGTACTGTCAGGACAGGGAACCGCTCATCCTGGATCGTTCGCAGGCATATATCGGTGTCTTGATAGACGACCTGGTCACCTGCGGCACCAAGGAGCCGTACAGACTCTTTACGTCGCGGGCCGAATATCGCCTCCTGCTACGCGAAGACAATGCCGATGCCCGTCTCGCCCAGATAGGCTATGAAATCGGATTGGTGGACGAGAAAACACACCAGCAATTTCTTGCCAAGCAGGATGCCATTGAAAAAGGTATAGCCTTGCTGAAAAATATTTTTCTCAACCCGACCCCCGACGTCAATCAGGCTCTGGCTACACTGTCGAGCAGCAATATCAAACAAAAATGCACCCTTGCCGATCTCCTCCGACGCCCCGAGTTATCCATTAACTCCTTTGCGGCTCTTCCTGTCGACCAGAATATTATTACCTCCTTGAGAAATAATCCCGTCAGGGAAGAGATAGAATTGCGTGTTAAATTCAAAGGATACATCGACAGGCAAAACGAACAGGTTGCCAGGTTCAAAAAGATGGAAGAAGTACTCCTCCCCCGGGATATCGACTACCGATCCCTTTCCGGATTATCCAATGAAGTTGTGGAAAAACTGACTACGATTCAACCACTTTCCCTGGGTCAGGCCTCTCGTATTTCCGGGATCACACCGGCTGCGATCTCCGTTCTTCAGGTACACCTAAAAAGGTCTAAGGCCAAAACCGATACCCTCGAAAAATGACCGCTATCCATTTTCCGCAAATTGACCCGACAATCGCCGGCTTCGGCCCCCTGCATATCCGCTGGTACGGCCTGATGTACGTCATCGGTTTTATCGCCAGTTACGTCCTGGTTAAAAAACAGATCCGGGAACAGAATTATACTCTCCTGGCCGATCATTTTGAAAATATCAATATAATTCTTATCATCAGTGTAGTTTTAGGGGGCAGAGCGGGCTATGTACTCTTTTACAATCTTCCATACTACATGGCCCATCCCCTCGAAATTCCGGCCACTTGGAGTGGCGGAATGTCATTCCACGGTGCCTGCATAGCGGTACTTATCGGAGGGTGGACATACTGTTACAGGAAGGGTATCAACTTCTGGAAAACGGCCGATATTTACGTGGCCACCATCCCCGTCGGCATTGGTTTCGGCAGGATCGGCAACTTCATTAACGGGGAACTCTACGGCCGAACAACAGACCTCCCCTGGGCAATGATCTTTCCGGGTGGCGGCAACGTACCACGCCACCCGTCACAACTCTATGAGGCCCTTCTCGAGGGCTTCATCCTCTTTATCATCCTTTGGTCTTTCCGCAAAAAACCTTGGCAAAACAATACACTGTGGCCACACGGCTCAATCATCGCCCTGTTCCTGTGCGGTTACGGCATTTTAAGAATAATCGTTGAAAACTTCAGGGAACCCGATCAACAGTTGGGCTTTATCATAGCCGGTTTGACCATGGGCCAACTCCTCAGCGCAGCCATGATACTTCTTGGAGCCATGATCTGGATAACCAGGCGCACCATCGCCCGCGCCGGGATCAACTCATGATCACTGTACTTTTTTATACAAATTTTTACCGACCTTGAATTTAACGATATTATGGGCCGGAATCATTATATCCTGTCCCGTTTGCGGATTACGCCCCTTCTGAGCAGCCCTTTCCACGACCCGAAAAGTGCCGAAACCCGACAAGGTAACCCGCTCACCCCTCTCCATGGCACCGGTCATATTACTCAATACCCTGTTCAAAACCAGTTCTGCACGTACCTTTGTCATTGCACCCGCTTTGGCTATCGATGCAATTAACTCACCTTTATTCATCGTTATCTGGCTCCATTAAATTTATTACCTGAACCCCGCATGCAGGATTGAGGCGTTAAGCAAATGTAGCCAGTATTTCTAGCCGGTTCAGCAAAAAAATCAATTGTCAAATACACCAATATTTAAACGGGTATTTTTACCTATACCACCCAAATCCTGCACCCAGTCCATGTCTTTTCGGTATCAACAACGTGTCAACACACTCAAGCTATTTTTACAGATCAACACTAATACCTTAGATCTCCAGCAAGTCCACAAAATGCAAAGCCATCGATTACAAAATTAAGAACGTTACGATATGGGCTATTCGCCCGCCGTTGATACAAAACCGTGGCGAACGGCATAGTGAACAAGATCGGCACTGTTCTTTTTATTAAATTTACGCAACAGGCTTGAGCGATGGTGGTCAATCGTCCGCTGGCTCAAGTTCAGTCGCGCCGCCATATCCTTACTGGTATTTCCCTCAACAACCAGCTGCAGAACTTCTTTTTCACGCTTGGTCAATTCCTGGAGCGGACTTCTTTTTTGCTCGCGGTACATGCTGATCACATCGTCTGCAAAACCTTCAACCATACGGGGAGAGACATAACTTTTCCCCGACAGGACTTTTTCCAGGGCGGACTCGATCTCTTCGTTTGAATCGTCTTTCATAAGATACCCGTCCGCCCCGGCCGCCATCGCGTTATAAAAATAATCCTTACTCTTGTGCATTGTCAGCATCAGGATTTTAATCCACGGATATTTATCCTTGATAAGATTCACGGCCTCCATACCACCAATTACCGGCATGGAAATATCAAGGATAACCAGATCGACTTCTTCCTTTTCAAGAAAATCCAAGAGTTCCCGACCGTTACTCACCTCCCCAACTACCTGTAACGACTTATTATTGTTTATAATGATTTTTAAACCAATGCGAATAAGTACATGATCATCCGCGAGCAGTATACGAAAACATTTATCGGTACACAATTCATCAGAATTCCCCATTTCCACACCCCGCATATCCATATAACGCCTATTATACCAACCATACTGACAAAAACCGGGGATGAATCCCCCACCATCCCAAACCGCAATTTTACACAAATCATACCGCCGTCGTCGAGTTTTTCTTGACTTTATTTGTCAGAGCGCTTTGATTACCGGCAAAATACCACAATGCATGTATCGATTATATAGAGTACTCCACAAAGTAAAACTTTTCATGCAAAATATAATTAATTTATATAGTTATTCTTTTATATCTATTTGATCATAACAGGAGCTGAACATGAAATATGTTGAGTAAAGAGCCATTATGCTACAACA
>CAZQOD010000205.1:0-3576 GCA_964594945.1 uncultured Desulfopila sp. | reverse complement strand
GACAAGCTGCAAGTAAGTGTCTTGTTTCTGTTATGAACCCGTTAAGTTGAACATTACCTTTATGTTATTGTTTTTCTTTATAGGTTTTATGGAGTAAGGCACTAATCAAACATTGATGGAGCGATTGGGAAATCATGGCTATAAAAGTATATAAACCAACATCACCTGGAAAGCGGCAGCATGTGTCGACTACGAATCCAGAGTTGTCAAAAAAGAGACCGGAAAAGAGCCTGGTTCGCAGTTTGACAAAAACCGGCGGTAGAAATAACTATGGGCGTATCACCTCCCGACATATTGGCGGTGGACATAAGCGCAAATACCGCCTCATTGATTTCAGACGCAATAAAACCGATATTGATGCCAAGGTCGTTGCAATTGAATATGATCCTAACCGATCTGCAAATATTGCTCTTCTCAATTATATTGACGGAGAGAAAAAATATATTTTATCACCGGACGGTATCAGCGTCGGCGATACGGTAGTTGCCGGAGATAACGTTGATATTCAGCCGGGAAACTGTCTGCCACTTGTGAATATTCCCCTTGGTACGATAATCCACAATATCGAGATGAAGATCGGCAAGGGAGCGCAACTCGTCAGGAGTGCCGGAACAGCCGCGCAACTCATGGCCAAGGAGGGTGCATATGTCTTGGTCAGATTACCCTCCGGTGAGGTGCGTAAGTTCAATAATCTTTGCCGGGCGTGTATAGGTCAGGTCGGTAACAGGGAGCATGAGAGCCAGAAACTTGGCAAGGCCGGTCGTAATCGTTGGAAGGGCAAGAGACCTCATGTGCGCGGGGTTGCAATGAATCCGGTTGATCATCCCATGGGTGGTGGAGAGGGGAAAAGCTCCGGTGGACGTCATCCATGCAGTCCTTGGGGTGTTCCCAGTAAAGGCTATAAGACCAGGAAAAAGAAGGCTTCTGACAGAATGATTGTTAAGAAGAGATCATAACGTACAAGGGGTTAAGTATGTCGCGTTCTATTAAAAAGGGTCCTTTCATAGATGATCACTTGCAAAAAAAGGTGATTGAAGCCGTTGAGAGTGGTTCCCGTAAGGTTATTAAAACTTGGTCGAGACGGTCGGATATAAGTCCCGACATGGTGGGGTTGACGTTTGCCGTACATAACGGCAAAAAATTTATCCCCGTCTTCGTATCAGAGAACATGGTGGGTCATAAGCTCGGTGAGTTCTCACCAACCAGGACTTACTACGGTCATTCAGCAGATAGAAAGGGAAGAAAATAATTAAAGCAGGGTCATATCCCTCTTGTTTTTTTTGAAATAATTTCTTAAAGGTACCTATCCGTTTTGGGGTATCTAAAATGAATGATTGTGGCACGTTTATTCCGGGTCACTTGTCGTTTAGCAAGCGGGGGGCGTTTTGCCTCCGGCTGGATTATTCAGGAGTACGCTATGGAAGTTAAAGCCGTAGGAAAATATATCAGGATCTCAGCGCAGAAGGCGCGGTTAGTCGCCGATGTAGTAAGGGGAATGAGTGTTGATCAAGCGATAACAACTCTTCGCTTTATGCCTAAAAAAGGGGCGGGGATTATCCAGAAGGTTATTGAATCAGCGGTGGCTAATGCTACCCAGGATGACCAGGCCGATGTGGATAATCTTTATATAAAGAAGATCTACGTAGACGGCGGCCCTTCGTTGAAGAGAATAAGGCCCCGCGCCCAAGGGCGTGCGACCGGAATTATCAAACGATCGAGTCATATTACAGTGATCGTAGATGAAATGTAGAACTGGATCATGTACTTTTGGTCGGTACTTGATGTAACAATAATTTGAACAATAGGAATTGTTGGAGGACTATTTTGGGGCAGAAGGTTAATCCACTCGGACTGAGACTAAATATTACCCGGACCTGGGATTCGATATGGTATGCGGATAAGCAATATTCCACCTATTTGATCGAAGATCAGAAAATCAAGAAGTTTCTCAAAAAACGACTCCAGCATGCGGGATTGTCGAAGGTGAAAATTGAGCGGACCGGGGAACAGGTTCGTATTAAACTTTTTACTGCAAGACCTGGTATTGTCATCGGAAAAAAGGGTGCGGAAATAGAGATTTTAAAGAAAGAACTTGAAAATCTCATATCCAGGAAGGTAACCCTGGATATCCAGGAAGTGAGGCGTCCGGAAGCTGATGCTCAGCTGGTGGCCGAGAATATAGCCCAGCAGCTGGTGCGACGTATTGCCTTCCGCCGGGCCATGAAAAAGGCGGTTAGTTCTGCTTTACGTTTCGGCGTTCAGGGCATCAAAATATCCTGTTCCGGCAGGTTGGGCGGTGCGGAGATGTCCCGGTGTGAATGGGTCCGTGAAGGACGGGTTCCGCTGCATACCCTGCGAGCTGATGTCGACTATGCCCTCGCGGAAGCAAATACAACCTACGGCATTATCGGTGTTAAGGTTTGGATCTTCAACGGTGAAGTATTAAGCGAAAAAGATGCCGGATCAGTACAGTAGAACCCTTGAAAAAGGGAATTGCATATATAAATTCGGAGTAGACGATGTTAAGTCCTAAAAAGGTAAAACATAGAAAAGTTTTTAAGGGAAGAATGCGGGGGGTTGCTCATCGTGGTTCCTCTATTTCTTTCGGCGATTTCGCCCTTAAGGCTACTGTATGTGGGAAAATGACCGCCCAGCAGATTGAAGCGGCACGTATCACCATAAACAGAACAATGAAGCGTGGCGGTAAGGTCTGGATCAGGGTGTTTCCCGATAAGCCGATCACTAAAAAACCGGCTGAAACCAGGATGGGTAAAGGAAAAGGTAGCCCAGAATCGTGGGTTGCAATTGTTAAACCCGGTATGATTTTATATGAGATTGCCGGTGTCAGTGAAGAGCTTGCCGCGAAGGCGCTGGGTCTTGCAGGGAACAAACTTCCGTTTGCTACAAAAGTTGTAACCAAGAGGAATACCCTATGAAAAGCGATGAAATTCGGAAAATGTCTGCAGAGGATCTTGATAAGAATCTTAAAGAACTCAGTGAAGAGTTGGGAAACCTTGCCTTCCAACATAAGATTAGACCTCTTGAAGATACGTCTCGACTGAAGAAAATTAGAAAAGATATTGCGAGAATTGAGACCATCAAAAGACAAAATGCTATTTAAAAGCAGGTTTTGGAAATGATATTAAGTGCTTTTCGTTTCTATAATATATCACTAATTGACTAAACTATGAGTGAACAAAAAAAATTAAATAAGACAAGAACTGGTTCGGTTGTTAGCAACAGGATGGAAAAAAGTGTTGTGGTTCGCGTTGAACGGAAAGTTAGACATAAGCTCTATGGTAAATATGTAAGAACCAGTGTCAAATACTTAGCTGATGATCCTGATAACAGTTGTAACATCGGTGACAAGGTTTTAATCGAGGAATGTCGGCCGTTGAGCAAGAGAAAAAGATGGCGGGTATCTTCAATTCTTGAAAAAGCTCTGTAATAGATGCCTCGGCCCATGGCTCGATGGTAATTAAATATTTGTTTCGGGTGAGATATCAGGTGAAATTATGATTCAGACAGAAACAGTACTCAATGTTGCTGATAATTCCGGTGCTAAGAAGGTGCTTT
>CAZQOD010000204.1:0-3750 GCA_964594945.1 uncultured Desulfopila sp. | reverse complement strand
GATTCATGCCACCCTTTTTTCTCAAAATGATGGTGAAAAGGGGCCATCAAAAATATTCGTTTACCCTTTGTCAATTTAAAATAACCGACCTGGATAATGACCGACAGGGCCTCCATCACAAAAATACCACCAACTATCGCCAGTAAAAATTCCTGCTTGATTATTATAGCAATGGCACCCAAGGCGCCACCCAAAGCAAGAGATCCCACATCTCCCATGAACATCTGGGCCGGATAGGCGTTAAACCACATAAAACCAAGACAGGAACCGAAGATCGCACCACAGAATATTGCCAATTCACCACTACCGGCCACATAGGGCAGCTGCAGATATTCCGCCAACACAACATGACCCGCAAGATAAGAAAAGACCAGATAGACCGCAGCCGTCACCACAATGGGTCCCGCAGCCAACCCGTCGAGTCCATCGGTTAAATTAACGGCGTTTGAAGAACCAACAATGACAATTACGGCAAAAACGATATATAACCAGCCGAGATCAGGGCGAAAATTCTTTAAAAACGGCATGCTCAAGTGGCCGTCGAATCCGGGATGAAGGAGGATGAACAGACCCATCGCCGCGGCTCCCGCTATTTGAAGAATTATTTTCCCCTGGGCGCTCAAACCCTTCGAATTATTTTTCTTGATCTTGCGATAATCATCCACGGCGCCGATACCACCGTAGAAAAGAGTAATAAACAGACCCATCCACACCATGGAATTATCCAGACGTGCCCATAACACCGTACCGACGGTCAAAGCCGCGAGGATAAGCAGACCACCCATGGTCACCACTCCCTGTTTACAGAGGTGGGTAGCCGGACCATCGTCCCGGACAACCTGACCTATCTGGAGAAGCCCCATGGTACGAATAAAATAGGGACCCAAAAAAAGGACTATCAAAAACGCGGTGACTGCACCGCCAATTGAACGAAATGTTATATAACGGAAGACATTAAAGCCGCTGAAACTCGTGTGTAGTGGGTATAGAAGATGATACAGCATGGCTATCGGCACTCATTTATTTTTGTAACTACTTGTAAAACCCATCATAATATCCGCGCCATGGATAAACCACATCGCCGGTTAAACTGAGTTTCGCGGAAAACAAAAAATATACTACCTATTAATCGTGAAACGATCCCATTGACAATTACTCGGCGATTTTCCTATTTTATCCGCCATAGGGAATCGTTGTAACAAAGCGGAATTTCCGCCAAATCCGCCGATTACAAGATTGAAAGTAAATAATATTTTCACCATTCAGATCAGTTGATCCACTATTGTTTCAAAATGTAACCCACGGGATGCCTTTACCAAAACAAGGTCACCGTCCCCGACCTTTCCCTGCCTGATTAAACTATGCACCCAGCCAACCACTTCATCCTTTTCGGCAAAGGCCTTTATGCGGTCGGCATTCCCCCCCCTGGACATGGCTCCTTGTAACACATTTTCCCTGAATTCTCCGACAACGCCGGCATAGTCCACACCCAGGTCGGTGAGCAATGAACCTATATTTTCATGTTCACCCTTTGACGTTTCCCCCAGCTCCAGCATATCGCCTACTATTGCAACCGATACACCCGCGGCCATCTGTTTTAGCGTCTTTAAAGCGGCTGCCATGGAGGCCGGATTTGCGTTGTAACAATCATTTATCACCCGGTATTCCGCGTCGGTACCTACTATTTCCATTCGTCTGTCCGATGGTCTGAAATCCGTGAGCCCGGCGGCTATCTCTTTCATATCACTCCCTGCAGCAATTGCGATGGCTGCTGCGGCCAAAGCGTTGGAGATATTATGTTCTCCTGCGATAAAAAGTTGTACATCCTCTCTCTTATCCAACCAGTTCAAAGTAAAAGAAAATCCATCCTGTCCCCTGTTAAAAAATATATTGGAAGCCCATACATCGGCCCCGACATTTTCGCACAGTGAATAAGTTATCTTTTCATGGGAATATTCAGCCGCCAATGCGTATACTCTAACGTCATCAACATTAACGATTAACCTCCCTGTTTTTTTAGTATTTGCAAATAATTCTTCCTTGGCTCGGACCACACCCTCTATGGAGTGGAGCCCTTCAAGGTGGGCACCATGGATATTAAGGATGGCGCTGATATCCGGGTCGGCTATTTGAGCAAGACGCGCCAGCTCCCCCGGTTGGTTCATCCCCATTTCCAAAACGGCCACTTTATGTTTTACATCAAGGGGCAGAAGAGAGAGCGGCAACCCTATCAAATTATTAAAATTCCCCTTTGTCTTCAGAACACAACCATCGGGAAAATCAACACCGCCCGGCCATCTACCAGCGAAAATCGCCGCAACCATCTCTTTTACCGTGGTCTTACCGCAACTCCCCGTAATAGCTATTACGGGGAGTTCGCTGCGGTGCGCCACCATTTGCCTGCGAAAAGCTGCCAATTCACCCAAGGCTTTAAGTGAATCATCAACGACAACCTGCGCCACAGGAAGATCAACGCTTAACTCACATTTTTTTTCCACAACCAAACAGCGGGCACCATTTTCCACCGCCTTATCCACAAAGGAATGACCATCATGATTTTCACCCGCCAGGGCGAAAAATATCCCTCTTTCACGACACGTCCTGCTATCGATGCTCACCCCTCCCAGGAACGATGAATTATCACAGTCTGAATAAATCCGACCGTTCACACCCTCTGCCACAAGGTTTACCGACCAGCGACAGAGTACGCTCGCCGCAATGAGCCTATCATCAAAAAATCGTTTGCCGACCGGACCCAGTTGGTACGACTCATGCCCTTTACCGGCTATAACAACAATATCATCGGGACCGGCTCCACGGATGGCGAGTTCAATGGCTCGTTTTCTATCCCGGACAACCGTCGCGCCTGTCTCCCCGCATTTTCTCCGCCGTAACCACCCATGCCTACGAATCTTAACCCCAGTTTTTTCAAGACCCTCGACAATCTGCGCCACAATTGCCTCTGGATTTTCAGTACGGGGGTTATCGTCGGTGACGATGGATACCACACTGTATCTACCCGCTATCTCACCCATCACCGCTCTTTTACCATTATCACGATCACCACCACAACCAAACACGGAGAATAAATCGCCATGGGGCAGGGAAGACAGTGTTATCAGAACCTTCTCCAACGCATCCGGTGTGTGGGCATAATCCACCAGAACCAATGGCCGCTCCGTACCGGGGGCACAACCGGCAACAACTTCAAGTCGGCCGGGGGCACCGACGGCACGGGACAAAACGGTTTCCACCAACCCCTTTTCAATACCGATACTTTCACAGAGTCCCATCACTGTAAGTAGATTGTCGACGTTGAATCGTCCCACAAGAGGAGACGATATTCGATATTCCCCCGATGGAGCTGCAACCGTTATATCAGTGCGGGTAAGTGTCGAGATAAAATCAGTCAACCTGACATCGGCCAATTCCCCCTCACCCCAGGTAATATGCGGGATCCTCTTTTTATCGCACAGGGCATGCAACCTGCTGAGCCAATTTCCCTTTTCAATATTCTTTGGCAAATACGGAATAACCACCCTTGCCGTATCTTTTAAATTTTCCGCAAACAAGGTGGACTTTGCGTGAAAATATTCATCCATATTATGATGATAGTCCAGGTGATCCCGCGACAAATTGGTAAACGCCGCAACATCAAAAAGGACACTGAAAACCCTGGCCTGAACCAACGCGTGGGACGAAACCTCCATAACAACGTACTCGACACCACTATCCACCATTTCCCTTAAT
>CAZQOD010000203.1:0-3757 GCA_964594945.1 uncultured Desulfopila sp. | reverse complement strand
ACTTGCCTGGATGGTGGAATTGGTAGACACCCGAGACTTAAAATCTCGTGGGCCTTGTGCCCGTGTCGGTTCGAGTCCGACTCTAGGCACCACAGCGCAAGAGGGCTTGTTGATAATAAATCAACAAGCCCTTTTATGCTTTTTCGAGAAACACCGATAATTGAGGAAAAGCCATAATGGAAAAATGGAAGAATACAAAGGCGTAAAATTTAATTATCAATTTACAGCTCATACCTACCCGTATGATCAACGCCTGCAACAAATAAACCACTGGGCATTTCTTTTTGCCCAATTGGGCCTAACTCCACTGCACAGCTCGGGAGCATACGGAAACTTCTCATATAGAACCGGTGAAAGATCATTTATCATTACCAAGTCAGGAATGTTTGCCGACAAGAAATTAATTACCGGTAACTACAGCCATGTTAAACAATATAAGGAAACGGGTAAAATTTTTTTTATTGAAGGAGAATCTCCACCCTCTTCGGAAGCCATTCTTCACAATGCTCTCTACCAGAATTTTTCGAAAATAAACTGTATCTTTCACGGCCACTGTCAATTATTCAACTGTTATGCAGAAAAACTCAACATACCGGTTACGGATAATTTTTATGATTACGGAACCTACGAATTAGCTCAATCTGCCATACGTTTAATGGACAGTAGTGTCAATTTTTTTATCTTGAAAAATCACGGGTTTGTTGCTGTTGGTGAAGATATTAATTCCACCGGCAATTTGACGCTTGACTACTTAAAAAGACTTATTAACGTACTTCGTATCAATTTAGACTAAGTATTTTATATTTTATCACCAGAGGACAAGACAATGAAAAAGATTTTCATCATTTTTACCTGCACCCTTCTTTTGAGTTCAACCGGTTTTGCCAACGATATCCAGAATGAAGCCATGGACAGCCTTGCCACCGCCAGGGATTTTGTCAAGGCGGGAAATTACAACAAAGCGGTCGATGAAATTAACTACGCGCTCGCAAAGATCAATGAACTAACGGCCGATACCTTACTCAAATTTATCCCGGCCGCTCCCGATGGCTACACGCTGAACAACAAACAATCACAAGGTGTCGGTGCAGGCGCCTCAATAGCCGGTAATGCCGGAGCCACGGCACAATATTCAGCCGCCGATGGTGCAGCCATTGATCTCAATATTATCATAGGCGGCGTAACCGGCAAGATTGCCGGTCTGGCGGCATTCGGTTCCATGTTTGCCGGTCTTGCCCAGGACGCCGACATGGGACAAACCAAAAAAATCCGTGTCCACGGCTATACCGGAACACAGATTTTTAACGCTAAAGAAAGAACAGGCACACTCACCTTTCAGGTGGGACAAAAGACCTCCGTTACAATCGACGGCAAGGGAGTAAGCTCCCCCGCCCCGCTCCTGGCCATTGCCAAAAGCATTAATTTTGCGGAACTCGAAAAAAACTATTAAGTCATATTTTTATACAATTATTAGTGCCGCTTGTCCCCAAACAAACGGCACTAACGATCTGATTATACATAGATATTTTATCATCTCCCTACATCTCACCGTCTGTCGGCCCCCGCCACAAAACATACCATTCCTTGGTACTATTTTATAGAAACTTCAGCAATGATGTCGCTATTAATTATTTAATATAATACAATTAATAGATAAAATAAGTACAAATACCTATTCATTATTGGCATTCTCACCCATTTACTCTTCTCCACGATTTTCATATAATATGTAAAATAGAAGATATTATAATCTGACTTGCAAAATTCAGGTATGAGGAGAACAGGCGTGGAAAACGAAAAAAAGAAATGGGACAGGATCAAAACTTCAAACCGTAAAAAGCAAGCCAGCACACCTTCACCACAGGCCAGCAAAAAGAAGTTCCAACAAAAAATTAATTATGTTGTCACCAAGGACAGGGCACATTCCTGGTTGGATGATATTTATATGTGCGAACCAAAAAACCTCGACACCAGAATATACAACTGATACCGTACGAAAGTTATCGAAAGGGTTAAGCAGGAGCACGTTGTCATACATGCGTAATTTCTATTTTTTCTACGAGGCTTTCAAACGGTGGCGCGGACATTTCCGGCCGACAACAATATAAAGAAGAACGGAGGCGAGTATCAGGTAACCGAACGTTTGAACGCTTTTGGTCTTAAGAATCAAAACAATAGTCACGATTATCAATGCACTAGCCAAAAAAAACAATGGCTTTGGAATCTGCCTCAGAATGATACGGCCAAAGTGAGCAAAACGAATATGGCTCACCATCAGACCGATTGACAATGCGGCAATACACCAGAGCCATACCGGAGAAGCAACAAGGGACGCACCCAAAACAATCAGCGCCCCGGCGGGGCTTGGCAGACCATTAAAAATACCGTCCGGCAGATCTGTCCTTTTTTTATCCACGGCGACAAAACGCACCAGGCGAAAAGCCACACCCACAATAAAAGCCACACCGAAATACCACGCCAAACCACCTCCCGACTGAACAATAACATACGCCGGCGCAAGACCAAAGCTGACGAAATCGGCAATATCATCCAAATAGGGTCCATATTTGGTTCCACCATGTTTTTCCGCCATACGACCATCAAACAGGTCAAAAAGTTGTCCGACGATTATAATGAAAATCGCCCACGCAAAATGTTTGTCATACGTGAAAAAAAGGCTTGTTAAGCCACAGAAAAAATTCAGGGTGGAGAGGATATCCGCATACAACCAGTTGGGAATAAATTTACAGACAACAGAGGCGGAAGAAAGCACAATACAGGCAAGCAGGACCTCATCTCCCATATTGATTACTCCGGGAACCTCATCAAGCAGGGCACAAAATATAACAAGACCAAAACAGATTATTGCCTTTATCTTGCCGAAATTATTGGCCGCCCCGGAAAAATTAAAAAAGGCCAGAATGCGTCTTGCCAGGAATTGGCCGATAAATTCTACGGCAACAAGTACCCACACTAATTTAACGGATATAATTCCCACGTAGGCAAAGCCAAGCAGAGGCGGTAAATATGTCAACTTATCACACATGGGATCCAGCCACTCACCCCAGCGTGTAACCAGGTTACAATTTCTGGCAACCAAGCCGTCGATGCCGTCAGACACCGCAGAAAATGTGAAAATAAAAATACCCAGCGACTGATATCCAAGCAAAAAGTAACAGGCGTATGCAACAAAGGCCATTGCCGCCCGCCAATAACAGATTGAGTTAGGGTGTAAAAACCATAAATGGGCATGAATATAATCCTGCATCCATTTTTTTTTAACTATCTTTGAAGACCAGTAATAAAAACCTATACCGACACAAGATGCGATAGAAATCACGAGGAATCTTTGCATAATCATCCCAGGTAATGATACTTGACAAATTTGCAGTGAAAAAATATTTATACCCTACACCAACAGACAAAAAGTGTCTGCATGGAACTATTACGTAAAAAACAACAGGCTCCCGAGCGACGCCATTCACTCAACCCTTCGAGTTCCAGAACATTAAATATCACCGGCCATTAATGGTTTACATTTCTACAGACAGGCGAAAGTTCCGAATTTGCTGATTGTAAAAATTCAGGTCTGAAGGGCCTGTTTACCATTTTAGCGTGTAAAAGTCCATTTTAGCCTGAAGATTCAACTTATTGACAAAAAATAAAACGGCCATTTGTGAAAAACCAAATGGCCGCTGTTCCTGGAGCCAGCAAGCGGAATCGAACCGCTGGCCTGCGCTTTACGAGAGCGCCGCTC
>CAZQOD010000202.1:0-3975 GCA_964594945.1 uncultured Desulfopila sp. | reverse complement strand
GGGATATTTACGATATATTAGTCCATGTTTTTTTAAATATATGCTGTAGTGAAAGCAGGGTTGGCAGCCTCTTTTGTCCGGGGGCTTGGTTTGTCATCTGGATTTTGTGGTCAGCAGGTTAGGAGTCCTTACCTGCCCGCTGGAGATACGGGGTATCTACGGTGTGCGGGATTCAGATTTCGGTAATTGAAAAACAGGAACCGTCATGGTTAGAGAACAGTCCCCCAAAAGAACGTACCACGATATATCAAAACGTTATCCTGAAGTAATTGAAGCCCTGGAAAAATTGGGCTCATCCGTCAGAGGCCTGGGTCCTTTGGATGAAAAAACAAGTCATCTCGTTCAGTTAGCTGCGGCGGCGGCAACTAAGTCAGAAGGCTCGGTTCATTCCCATACTCGCCGAGCGATAAAGGCCGGGGCCAGCAGGGATGAAATTTATCACACCCTACTTCTGCTTATTACCACGGTTGGTTTTCCCCAGTCCATGGCCGCCATCTCCTGGTGTCGTGATATCCTAGAGGGAGAGGGTGGTGAGTAGTATCGCTCAATCCTGTTGAGATATTTCCGCCGTCTCTTTTTTGAGTGCGATATTTAAGTATGGTCGCCATGGGACCTCGGTTTGCCTGTTGATGTGTTTATTATCGTTGTCCAGTAGTTTTATAAGAACTCAGGGTTGTTACAAAATGTTACGATTTGCTACCGGGCTGTAACAGACTCTTTGTCGAAAATGATGAGTATCTTGCCGTGGCGACAACGGAGTATTGTAAGGGCGAATAAGGGTTAGGGATAAATGGCCATTTATGGACGGACTCTAACGAATGATTAAGTTGTGCAGCTCATCGGTGTCGTCTTTTTTATAGGGGAAATGGCTTGCAAGGATGTTGCCGATCTGTTGTATGGCCCGGCATATTGCCTCACATCGATCACCATCTTTTAAGGTTGCGGTGAGTTCTGCGATTATATTGTCCCACTCCTCCTGGTCAATTTTTTCATTGATACTGGTGTCGGCCAGTATCCAGACTTTTTTTTCAAGCACGGAGATGTAAAGGAGGATACCGTTATTGTCGCGGGTTTTATAGAGCCGTTCCTGATAAAATGCGGCCAGGGCACTTTTTTGTACCTCTTTTTCCACTTGTTTGCGGTTAAGGAAAAATGTCTTTATCCGGTCTGATTTTGATATCGGGAATGAAAGGACGGTGCAGATCGTCGTGGCCAATAATAGAAAAAGCCACATGTTTTGCGGGCCTATCCAAATATGGTTGCCGATTATTATGGTAAGGAGAATAGCCGGGGGTACGCCAAGGGAAATGGAGCCGGTGATGGTGGTCATGGGATAATCATCACTGCGGGAGACGATCATCGGCACAATTTCTCCGGATGTGTTTTTTTCAACCTGCTGCACCGTAGCCGTTATTCTGTCTTGTTCTTGACGGCTGAGAAAAGATTCCGCTAATGTTGTCATATTTACCATCCTCCGGAAGAGCCGCCGCCGCCGAAACCACCACCGCCGCCGAATCCGCCGCCAAAACCACCACCGCCGCCGAACCCTCCCCCGAAGTAGCCGTCGGAGGAATGTCTGCTTGTACTGGAGATTGCCGAGAAGGTTGTACTGGCAAAAATCAGGTTGGCAAGAAAACCTGCCAGTAGACCAAATGGAACAAGGAGTAGAATCGTCAGCAGTTGAGCGCCCCAGAAAAACCAACCCATCAGGGGCGTGATTACACCCCCGATCAGAGTGGAGGCCAGTTTGTGTTTTTTTAGCACTACCCCCATATTAAAAAGGACAAATGAAAGAAAGATAAGAAAGCCGGTGAGCATATTACCTTTTCCCTTGTGGGAGGAAAATTTTTTGGCGTCGAATTGCCCGCGAACAGCGGCAACTATGGCGGATACGCCGTTGATAACCCCCTGGTCGAAATACCCATTGCGAAACTGTGGTGTGATAACATTACGGATAATGCGCCCGGCAACAAGGTCGGTGAGTGATCCCTCCAGACCGTATCCTACTTCAATGCGGATTTTCCGGTCGTTTTTGGCAATCAGGAGAAGGACGCCGTTATCTAATTTTTTTTGGCCAAGTTGCCATGATTCGACAACTTTCATGGAGTATTCCTCTAGGCTTTCACCTTCCAGTGACGGGATGGTCAGAATTACAATCTGGGTGGAGTCCTCTTTTTCAAGGGTTGCCAGGATGTTTTCAAGCTGTAATACCGTGGCCGGAGAGAGCATGGCTGCATAGTCATTCACCCTGGCTTTAAGGGGTGGAATTTCAGCACCGTGCAGGGGTTGGCAAAGTAACTGCAGCCCGGCAAGCAGGCAACAGATCCAGGTTAGGTATGCTCGCTTTCCCCGTCTATTTTCCATTTCCATTAACTCCGACAGGTGTATATTTATTGAAATTTGACCTTGGGTACCGCTTTTGCCGCCTCGTCCGCACGGAAATACTCTTTTCTCTCCAGATGCAGGAGTATGCTGTTTGTGAGACTTGCCGGAAACTTGCGGATGGAACTGTTGAAGAGTTCGACCGCCTTGTTATAACGTTGTCTGGCTACGTTTATCCGGTTTTCAGTACCTTCAAGCTGATTTTGCAGATCGAGAAAGTTTTGATTGGCTTTTAGGTCTGGATATTTCTCAACAACCAGCATCAGTTTACCAAGTGCCGAGCCGAGACTGCCCTGGGCTTTTTGGAATTGTGCCATGGCCGCAGGATTGGAGAGGTCGTCTGTGGATAGCTTTATCGAGGTCGCTTTGGCCCTGGCGTTGATAACCGCTTCAAGAGTTTCCGCTTCGTGTTTGGCATAGCCCTTAACCGTCTCAACGAGGTTGGGGATCAGGTCGCCGCGTCGTTGCAGGGTGGCTTCAATATCCCCCCATGCTTTGAATACCGCTTCTTCCTTGACCTGTAGAGAGTTATAGCCACAGCCGCCAAGTAAAAACAGGGACAATATCAAAAGACCAATTTTAGTAAAACGGTACATATTTCCTCCTGAAAGTAGGGGTTATAGATGCGCTGGAACTGTCGGAGAGAGTTTAAAAACCATTGTTTTTTCCATTCTTTTCAGCCCAGGCATTTAAAGGCCTTGGTGGAGGCGCCGCATACCGGACATTTCCAGTCTTCGGGTAGATCCTCAAAGCGTGTGCCTTTTGGGATTTTGCCCTTTCTGTCACCTTTATCGGGTGTGTAAATATAACCACAATTAACCGTTTGGCATTGATACATATCTTTTGGTTCCGTCATTGTCTGCTCCTCTGGACCGTGTGCTTATTACAACATTTTATAAAGTTATTGTATACGGAGAATTTATTCTTGTTGATGGAAAAAAGCCCGTTGGGCCTGATTTTGTGGAAGTTGAGGCTGGAGAAGTGATCAGTTCTGCAAATTACAACCCTACTTGTGAGTACACACTAACATTTTTTTTAAAAAAACTGTACAGATAATTTATTTATGGGGTAACCAGCATGGCTGGAGCAAATTCCCAGACCACAGCTAAAACGAACAATGAAAGCAATCCAAGAGTGAAACCACTTTAATATAAACTATCGGGTTATATGTATGGTATGGTTGGTTGCAAAATTTTAGTTATCAGTTCCAAAATAGCCATGTCGCTTCGAAGGCGCATTATTTTAGAAAAAAACCGATCTTAGACTGATAGCGAAAATATTAAATTGCAGTTCCCAGGCTGGCAAGGGAAAAAAAGAATATTACAAGTGACTCCGAAGACGCGTTGGGGGGGAAGTCAGAACCC
This sequence comes from uncultured Desulfopila sp., assembly GCA_964594945.1. GTDB lineage: Bacteria > Desulfobacterota > Desulfobulbia > Desulfobulbales > Desulfocapsaceae > Desulforhopalus_A. Next base: position 229 of record CAZQOD010000202.1, on the reverse strand, counting down.
CCATGTTGTGATGTTTCGGTAAGTGGTGGTGTTGTGCTCTTTCGGGATAGTGGATTATTTCTTGATGTATTGACATCCTGATGTTAAAAAGTCAACTAGTGCCTGTCCATAAATGACTATTTTGCTCTAACTCTTTGTTGCTCTCAAAAAATAATCCTCCGATAAAGCGAGGTACGAGACATCGAGATATCACGTATATGCCTGTGGTTAAATTCATCGAGCGCCTCGA
>CAZQOD010000201.1:2210-4073 GCA_964594945.1 uncultured Desulfopila sp. | reverse complement strand
TTACCGCTTCTATGGGCGGTGTGCCACCCAGGATCTGACCGGTCATCATACCCGGAACACTATTTATCAACTTGACACAATATTTATGAAAAATACGACAAAGACTTTCGTGGTCAGTAATTATCCTTAATCGAGAATCTCCTGATTATATCCTTTTTACGGGGCTCGAACGACTATCGCGATTTTAACAGTCATTTCTTGTCAACCCCAAAGATTTTTTATTTTGTTGTAGAAATTATCCATAACTCCGGTACGGCCCGGACTGTATGGTATTGCAAGCAACTTATCGTTTAGTTACAGAATAATTGGGGGAGGAGTAAAAGTCAGTGCCTTACTCCATAAAACCTGTAAAGAAAAACAAGAAAATAAAGGTAATGTTCAACTTAACGGGTTCATAACAGAAACAAGGTACTTACTTATAGCTTGTCTGCGTTAGAAGTTCATAACTGTATTCACATCCCCGATTTGTAAGCGGCGCCTGGAAATCATGAACGTAAAAAAAGCGCTGGATTGTCAGGTCTATTGTCTTTTTTCGTAAGTATTTCTATTGCGCATTTTTTTGTTCTTTCTGGTAACATGTTGATATGGTGTATAAATATATGGCTATGACTACCCGACATCGGGTTTAAATACCCCTATATATCCCCATATCGTCTTTTTTCCCGTTGTTTTATTGCGTATTGTTATGGGCAAGCGAACGGGTCATGGTTGACGATGGTCAACGGTGACATAAACTGGAAAACAGAAATGGAGGAAAAAGATGAGAGCTATACTATTTAGCTTGGTAAGCGTGATGATTTTAACTTTTTCGGCAAGCATGGCTTTGGCAGCCACCGCAAAATGCAGCGTGGTGGAGATAACTGAAAAAACAGTTGTCCTCGATTGTGGTGATTGCGGTGCTATTCTCGAGAAGATTAAAGTTGGTGACAAGGTGAAGGTAAAAACTGTAAAGAAGAAAAAGGCCATTGAAGGGTGTTGATTGGGCCGGTTCTTTTGCGGTAGAAAAGTGCAGGCGGGTCGTTGGTGACGGCCTGCCTGATTTGGGAGGTTGATATGCGTGGGATAAAATTGATGGTTATGGCCGTATTGTTACTACTGTTTACAGTGGTTGTTGCCGCACAGTCCCGTGAGTTGTACATGGATGATATTCAGATCGAGGTCGTGTCCGATCGACGGGGGCAATTGCAGGAATATCCCGTGGCTAATTCCCGGGCGGGGTTACGCAGCTATATTGGCGTAAAAAAAGGGGAGCGTTATCAGATTCGCATACGAAACAACAGTGATATGCGCCTGGGGTTTGTTGTTACCGTTGATGGCCGTAATATTATATCGGGGAAAAGGTCCAACCTCAGGGTCAATGAATCCATGTATGTGATTAATCCATGGGAATCGGCTAGTTATTCGGGATGGCGTACCGGTAGGAATAGGGAACACCGTTTTTTCTTTACAAATGTTGCAAATTCCTATGCCAATGCCTGGGGTGATAGATCGGCGATGGGTGTTATCGCCGTTGCCGTTTTTCGGGAAAAACAGCAGCGACCACGTCCCGAATATGATTATTCGGCTCCGGGGCTGGAACGCTCAAACTCCATGGGGAGACGGCGTTCAAATTCCCCCGGTACGGGTTTTGGGGAGGGTAAATGGTCACCTTCGCAACGGGTGGAATTTATAGCGCAACACAGACCTTTTATGAAAAAATTTATAAAATATGAGTGGCCGCGTACACTCTGCAGGCGCGGAATAATCGATTGTCGACGTAATCGCCATCATCGGCCGCAACGCAACAGGTTCTGGCCGGAAGATGACCAGATGAGCAGTTATGCCCCCTTTCCCCCCTCGTCCCGCTTTTTGAAACCGTTTTTA
>CAZQOD010000201.1:0-2200 GCA_964594945.1 uncultured Desulfopila sp. | reverse complement strand
CTGGTAAATTAAAATTTTGCACGACCCGGAAATTTATTTCTTCTCCGCCACCATGTTGCTGATGGTGGCGGCTGGAGGATTAATAGCGTCTGGCCAGATGAATACCCGCCAACATACAGCGGATTGATCCCCCCGCCAGTTCAATGGTGGGTACCGCCAGCTCGACGATTTTTGCCGATTTTTCTATGGTTTTTTTCTGTTCGACCGTAAGTGATGCGGCGGCCCGTGCAGAAATAGCAAGAATGGTGGAATCGCCGGTGGACAGTTCCATGGCATTGCCGGCGAATTCGTTTATCTGGTGGTGGTTTAGACCGATCACGGATCGACCCATTTCGGCGATACGCGCTTTAATCTCCGCGCGTCTGGCAGGATCTTTGATGATATCAAAACCGACCAGGGCAAAATCGGTGGCAAGGCACATCATCACGTTGGTATGGTAAATGGAATTACCGTTTTCATCGGCGCTGTTGAAGACCATTGGCTCAAAATTAAAATGGGTGCAGAATCGCTCAAGCGGTATCGGATCGGCACGGTTTGATCGTGCCGTATAGGCGACCCTGGCGATATGATCGAGGACCATTGCCCCGGTTCCTTCAAGGAACAGATCATCATATTCCAGGCAGGAATAATCAATAACGTCCTGGACCCGGTACTCGGCCTTGAGCATTTCAATAATATCGTATCGTCTCTCCCTGCGGCGACTCGGGTTGTACATGGGGTAAAGGGCGACGTGGCCGCCGGGATGGGTGGAAAACCAGTTGTTCGGAAAGACTGAATCCGGGGTTTCCCGCTCGCCTCGGTCTTCAAAGATATGTACCCTCACACCCTCCTGCTCCAGTGTGGCTGCGACTTTTGAAACTTCCTGATAGGCCGCTTTTGCCATATCTTTAACCGATAATGTGCCGTCGGTACGCTGGAATGCGTTATCCGATGCGGTCTCCGGGTTGGGGTGAAATCTATGGGGGCGGATCATAACGACGGCGCCGGGTGCCTGTATATATCTGGAGGTCATGGGCTTGTTCCCTGTGGTAAAATTAAGGTGGCTGAGCCATCTGCAATAAAGAGTATACCATTATAGTATGCAATCTAAATTTTGCAATTACTCAAATTCAGGCAGAAGTTGCGGTGCCGCAACCTTTATGGTAACACTGCGCTACTACAGGGTTACCCTGTGGAATCTGGTTTATATGAAAGTGGTTTTACTCTTGAGTCTCTTTCATTGTTTGTTGTGGTTGTGGTCTGATAATTTGGTTCAGCCATGCTGGTTACTTCGAGATGGACACCAGTTGACTTTTGTAAAGTATCAGCCATCTATTATGGTAAAAACGAGGAGTATAATGGCAAGAATTACGGTAAAGAATCCCGTCGTTGAATTGGACGGCGATGAAATGACACGGATAATCTGGGCGTTTATTAAGGAAAAACTAATTCTTCCTTACCTTGATATTGATCTGAAATATTACGATCTTTCCATTTTGAAAAGAGATGAAACAGATGATAGGATCACTACGGAGGCGGCAGAGGCCATTAATAAATACGGAGTCGGGATAAAATGCGCCACCATTACCCCGGATGAAGCACGGGTAAAAGAGTTTAATCTGAAAAAAATGTACCGCTCGCCCAATGGAACGATACGAAATATTATAGGGGGAACAGTATTCAGGCAGCCCATTCTCTGCGAGAATATTCCCCGCCTTGTACCCGGTTGGAAAAAGCCGATTGTTATCGGTCGCCACGCCTTTGGTGACCAGTACAAGGCAACCGATTTTCTTGTGCCGGGTCCTGGTAAATTGACAATGCGTTTTGAAGCGGCGGATGGCGGTGAGGTGATTGAACATGAGGTTTTTAATTTTCCGGACGCGGGTTGTGCGCTGGGGATGTATAATCTTGATGCATCGATACGCGGTTTTGCCCGCTCGTGTATGAATTACAGCCTCAATCTCGGCTGGCCCATGTACTTGTCAACCAAAAACACCATCCTTAAAAAATATGACGGTCGTTTTAAGGATATTTTCCAGGAAATATTTGATACCGAATTCAGTGACCTGTTCCGGCAGGCCGGTATCAGTTATGAACATCGTTTAATTGATGATATGGTGGCCTCGGCCATGAAATGGGAGGGAGGATTTGTCTGGGCCTGTAAAAATTACGATGGAGATGTGCAATCGGATACCGTTGCCCAGGGTTTTGGTTCCCTTGG
>CAZQOD010000200.1:0-4102 GCA_964594945.1 uncultured Desulfopila sp. | reverse complement strand
CTGCGGCGTCATTTTGGTCGCCGTTTTGTTCTTTTCTTTTTGGAAAGTTTTTTTCTTTTTCGGATTGTGGTGGTGATTTTTCGGCAATTGCATCGTCCAGGTGACTGGAAAACCGGTCGTTCTCATTGTCCCTTGCAGGTTTTGCCTGTGGCGCTTTGGATGGGGCGGTTGGAACAATCATAATTTGTGTCATTTTTTATCACTCGAGTTGCAGGGTTGAAAAAGTAGTGCTGATTTCCGTTGCCTTCTGTTTGGAAAGTTGCTCAAGAATCTTTGCCGCCGCCTTGACCTTCATGTTGGCAAGGAGGTCAGCCGCCAGGCGTTGATCCAGGCCGGAGAGAGCAAGAGATGCTTTCTGTGGCGACATTTTTCCGTAAATAGTTGCCAGTTCCCTGAGGCGTTTTTTCTCGATCTTGCTCTTTTCTTTCAGAAGTGCCGCGATTTTTTTCTGTAGCGTCTTTAGCTCAGTAAGCTTCTCGTCAATTGCGGCAAGTTTCTTATCGACACCCTCTTCGAGTACCTTTAGCTCCTTTTTGCGCATGGAAATTTCTTCCCTTTCCTTTTGCAGTGAATTTCGTTCCTGGAGAATATTGTTTTCGATTCTTCTCTCTTCAACCGAACCGTACTGCCCCTGTTCATTGCTGGCCAGGGCCGAGCCAGGGGCGAGGAACAGGTATAAGAGCAGAAAAAAGTATACGATTTTACGTTGCATCATGCTTAGTCTGTAGCCCCGGTGCGCTTCATCCGTCGGATTAAATTCCTGTAAAAACAGTTTCATAATTCACTATTTTGTTTTGAAGATGTTTTTTCATGGCGAATGATGGCAATTTCATCCAACATTGCCGCTTCTTTTTTATTTAGGTAGCTGGACCAGTTTTTGTTCTGGCGTAACTTGAGTTGTTCCATTATTTGTCGTTGTTTACTCCTGAGAATCAGGTTTTCTCTTTCCTCCCGCAGTATGTTCTTTTTTTCAAATAGTTTTTTTTGGATAGCTGCAATATTATCCTTAATCTTGTAGATCATCTGTTCGTATCTGATAAGCTCGGTGATATCTATCCCCTTTGCCTGCAACTTGTTGCTTGTCTCAACCTGTTTTTTGAGGAGATTTTTTTCTCTCTGTAATGTCTGTTCAATAAGAGTTGCGTTTTTTTCAGCTTCAAATAATCTATGCTGGGCGATCTCTTCCAGTCGTTTCCTGTAATTTAAGACTGTGTTCAGAGCGAAAGGTTTCATGTTTTGTCAGTTTCACGTCGGTTCATTTTTTCCGGTTCTTCGTCTTTTCTGTCACTGAGGAGTGTGCCCAGCCTTTCAAGGGTTTGTTTAAGGGTGGTGGTCTCGGTATAATTCTGTTGTAGAAATTCGTTGATGGCATCTATTTTACTTATGGCATAGTCAATTTTCGGGTTTGAACCCTTGGCATAGGCGCCTATGTTAATTAAATCTTCAGCCTCTGCGTAGCTTGCCAGAACCGTTCGTGCTTTTCCCGAAAGTTCAAGATGCCTTGGGGAAATAATGTCCCGCATCACCCTGCTGGCCGAGTTGAGAACGTCAATGGCCGGGAAATGGTTTCTGGCCGCCAGGGATCTTGATAAGACAATATGACCGTCGAGAATGGAACGGACCGAGTCTGCCACTGGTTCCGTGAGATCGTCACCGTCAACCAAAACGGTATAGAGCCCGGTAATGGAACCTTTTCCTTTAAACCGGCCAGCTCTTTCCAGCAGTTTTGGCAGGGTTGCAAACACCGATGGCGTGTATCCTTTTGTTGTCGGCGGTTCGCCCACGGCTAGACCGATTTCCCGCATGGCCATGGCAAAACGGGTGACCGAATCCATCATCAGCAGAACGTTTTTGCCCTGGTCGCAGAAATATTCGGCCAGGGCGGTTGCTACAAAGGCACCGCGCATTCTCAGGAGTGGTGACTGATCCGAGGTGACGACCACGATGACTGATCTGGCCAAACCCTCCTTACCTAGATCACGCTCGATAAACTCCCTTACCTCCCTGCCCCGTTCTCCGATGAGGGCGATAACGTTGATATCGGCCTTGGCGAATTTTGACATCATACCGAGGAGTACGCTTTTACCGATCCCGGAACCGGCCATTATTCCCATTCTCTGGCCCATTCCACAGGTGATGAGTCCGTTGATGGCCCGAATGCCAAGGTCCAGAGTTTCCGTGATATTTTGTCTTTCCATGGGGCCGGGGGGTAGGGAATAGAGGTCTTTTTCTTCTGAAAGTAGTGGTGCGGCCAAGCCGTCCTGGGGAATTTCCATGGCATCGACAACACGTCCCAATAGATTGTTACCTACTTTAATAGTCGCACTGTTACGGAGGACGCGGATCAGGCTGCCGGGGCCAAGTCCCCGCAGTTCACCCAGGGGCATCAGCAGGGCCTTGCTGTCCTTAAAACCGACTATTTCTGCATTTATCGGCTTGCCGCCATCGATGGGAATGAGTTCGCAGAGGGAACCGATGGAGGCGTGGGGGCAATGCCCCTCAATTACCAGGCCGACAATACGGGTGACCTTGCCCCAAATTGTGATTACTTCGAGTTTCTTTATCTGCGAGATATCAAACATTATTTTTTCCGACGTTGCTTTTTAAAATCATTCATATGGAGGCTGTACCAGCGGGGGCTGTTTTATTAAATTATGAAGGAAATCAGTCGTTTTGTTGTATCGCGTTGCGGATTACGTCAAATTGGTTTGCGATGGTTGCATCTATGGTACAATTGTCGGACTCAATTTTCGCTCCCCCCTTTTCAATGGTGGGATCTTTTTTGATTATGATATTATTCAAACCGCTGATCTCCGCAATGATTTCAGCGCTTTTGGCGGCGATTATATCGTAGTCGTCGGGGTTAACGTAGAGATGAAATTCATCTGATTTAACAGCAAGTTGCAGGGCCTCTTCAATGGTTGCGACAATGGTGTCGTCCTGTTCCCGCAGGGAGCTGCGAATGATTCTTTCGGCAATTGCTAAAGAAAATTCTTGGAGTTCAAAGCCACTGTTGGTTATAAGGGTTTCGCGCAGTGTTTCCAGTTGCCGACAGCTATTGAGAAGTGCCCTGGCTGCAGAGCCAAAGTCAATATCGGCCTTGTTTTGGCCTTCGAGAAGGCCCCTGTTGTAAGCGGCCTCAATTCTTTTCTCGGCCTCCTCCAATAAAAGAAATTTTTCCGGCTGGGAAACTTTTTCATCCGCACCGTCCTCCGTTTCATCCGTTACGGTTTGCCCCGGTGCGGGACCATCGGTTACATCTTCGTTGTGTGTGGTGTCGTCGCTTTTAATTTCCTGGACGGGAAGAGTATCTTCTTTCGTTTTTGTCCCGGGTTCAGGTTGTTGCTCAATTTTTTGCGATTGGAACGGTTTTTCCGGTTGTCTGTTTTCCTCCTGCCATTTATGGTCGTTGGAGGAGGTGGATTTTATGATCTCTTCGGGCTGGAAGGCGCGGGAAGATTTGAAAAATCTAGACAAGCTCATCTCCGCCTCCAGAGCTTATGACCAGTTTGCCCTCTTCTTCGAGTTTCATGGCGATTTTTACAATTGATTGTTGCATCAATTCGACTTCAGAGAGGCGCACCGGACCCATTGCGTCCAGGTCGTCCCGGATCATATCAGCGGCTCGGGCCGACATATTGGCAAAAATCTTCTCCTTCATCTGTTCGGAGGCTGTCTTTAATGCCAGGGTAAGGGAATCGTTATTAACCTCTCTGAGAATCATCTGCAATGACCTGCCGTCCAGGGCGACAAGATTTTCAAAGGTGAACATTTTCTTGCGGATCTCCTCCGCCATTTCCGGATCATTTTCTTCGATTTCATCGAGGATATCGGCATCGATATTGTTCTTCATATGGTTGAGCATCCCCACTATCGCATCCATACCGCCCACCTTTTTATGGGCCTTTCCGGATACCAGACCAATTTCACGATGTAGGGCGTCTTCAATGGTTGTGATAACCTCCGGGGACACTTTTTCGATTTTAGAAATTCGATAGGCTACGTCTGCACGCATGGTTTCCGGTAGATGGGTGAGGATTTCCGCAGCGTGTTCCATATGCTGGGTGGATAAAACCAGGGCTATGGTCTGTGGATGTTCCTG
>CAZQOD010000199.1:0-4161 GCA_964594945.1 uncultured Desulfopila sp. | reverse complement strand
AAAGTCACAAAACCTGGTCTGGCCATCAAGGCAGGTGAACCTGCCATTAATCCGATACCACGAAAAATGATCTGTTCAGCTATTCGGGAAGTGGAGGCAAACCGACCGGTCAAGGTAACGATTTTTATTCCAAAAGGAGAAGAACTTGCCCTAAAGACCCTGAACAAACGGCTTGGAATTATTGGCGGATTATCCATTCTCGGAACCACGGGTATTGTTAGGCCGGTTTCAGCGGATGCATGGACCGCCACCATTAAGGCATCCCTCGACGTAGCAAAAGAGGCGGGACTGCAAGATATCGTCCTCTCCACCGGCAGGACATCCGAAAAAGGGGCCGAAGATTATCTGCAACTCCCCGAGGAAGCGTACGCCATGATGGGTGATTATCTAGAATTTTCTCTTAAGGAGGCTGCTGCCAGGGGTTTTACCACTATTCATCTTTCTGCCATGTGGGCCAAAATTATGAAGGCTGCACTCCGCATCCCCCAGACCCATGTCCGCCACGGCGCCCTTGAAGTCGCCGATGCTGCGGAATTCCTCGCCACACTTGGAGTCAGCGGCAGGTTACTTGCCAAAATGAAACGTTCCAACAGTGCCAGGGAAATGTATCAACATTTAGAAGATAATAACAAATACTTCATTATAAGGGCTGTATGTTTGAAAGCACAAGAATATTGTCAGACCGTTACCGATACTACGGTAAGGGTCTATCTAATTAACCATAAAGCCAAAATTCTCGCCCATGTTTAAACTCTTTGTCATGGGGATATCCACCCCCTTTCTCTCGCAGCAACAGACAAAAATATTATCAGGTTGCGACCTTATCATTTGTTCGCAGAGATTTAGGGAACTGATCAACCATCTACCGGCGGACATTAAAAATATCGCGCCGCTACAGGACGCCCTTCGAGCCGCACACAAAGGATTAACCGAAGGCAATGTCGCCATTCTCGCCGGCGGAGACCCGCTTTTCTACGGCATCGGCAAAATAATTCTCCGTAAATTTTCACATGACCAGGTGGAAATATTTCCTGCAATATCCTCAGTGCAGCTTGCTGGCAGCCGTCTGCAAATACCCTGGGACGACGCAATAATCACCAGTTTACACGGTAGAAATTCAACGCATATTCCCGGTCAAATCCTGACAAACCATAACAACATTATTTTCACAGACGGTCATAACAGCCCCGATAAAATTGCCCACCAAATTCTTGATTACCTGAAACTGATCGGAGAAGATATACTTACCGACAGTATTGAGGTACACGTAGCGTCAGACCTTGGCCTGGCCCGTGAACATATTTTCAAAGGCGACCTGCACGAGGCCACCAAAACTGATTTTTCTGCCCTGAATATCATGTGGTTGCTTGTCCCCCAACGACCGGACATCCCAACCCATATTTTCGGTTTAACCGAAGAGGAAATATCCCATAGCCGCGGCCTGATAACCAAAAACGAAGTGCGTGCCGCCACCATCCATGCCCTACAATTAAAAAATGATGGTATTCTTTGGGACATAGGTGCGGGAAGTGGTTCCGTTTCCGTGGAATGCGCCAGGACAAATCCGCAAACAACAATATATGCCATTGAACATAAGGAAGAAGGTTTTAAAAATATCACAACCAATATTAAGCGGTTCGGTTGTTACAATATCGTCCCCGTATTTGGCCGCGCCCCCGAAGCTGTCCGTAATCTGCCTGACCCCGATTCCGTTTTTATTGGCGGCAGCGGCGGCTCCCTTGCTAAGATAATAGCCCTTGTTCGCACACGATTAAAGGCAAAAGGCAAACTGGTGATAAACGGCGTTACCGCAAAGACCGTTGAGGCCGCCCCTTCCCTTATGCGGGAAAACGATTTCCACGTTCAGTCCAGCGTCATCAGCGTAACACGGACGGACGAGGATAATAAGCGAACCACCTTTAATTCCATAACCATAATAACAGGTAGATTATGACCCACCCCAAAAAGACAGTGGCAAAAAACGAAGCAAACATCGTCCATTTTATCGGTGCAGGTCCCGGTGACCCCGAACTCATTACGGTCAAGGGGCAACGGTTGCTTAAAGAAGCTGATATTGTCATTTTTACAGGCAGTTTGGTCCCCAAAACATTGGTTACCGATCTGAAGGCAAAAATCTTTGACTCCGCCGGCATGAACCTAGATGAAGTGTTTTCCATCATCCATGATTTCTGGCTCCTGGGCAAGAAAATCGTCCGCCTCCATACAGGAGACCCTTCCATCTACGGAGCAATAAATGAACAATTCGCACTTTTACAGCAACATAACATACCATATGCTGTTATCCCGGGGGTCAGTTCAGGTACCGCTACCGCCGCCGCTCTCAAGACGGAATTAACGCTGCCCGAAATTTCACAGACCGTAATTTTTACCCGTCGGGCCGGACGTACCCCAGTACCCCGACGGGAAAACCTTGCCCTGCTCGCCTCCCACCAGGCGACCATGATAATTTTTCTCAGTATCGGCATGATTAAAGAAGTCGTGGCAGATCTCCTGGGTGGCGGTTATCCCGCGGACACCCCCGTTGCCATCGTGGAAAAAGCAAGCTGGCCCGACGAAAAACAGTTGCGCGGTACTCTTGCCACAATAACAGAGCAGGTGAAAAAAGCCAGTATCAACAAAACGGCAATCATTGCCGTCGGAAAAGTATTGGCCGACGGCCCTCCACCTGAACTCTCCAAACTTTACGACAAGAATTTCAGTCATGGCTTCAGACAAGGAAAAAAGACAATATGAAACTCGCTGTACTGGCACTGACCAAAGGTGGGGAAAAACTGGCCCGTAAACTCTCTACGCAGCTGGATAACTGCACACTCATTGCCGGTAAAGGGAAAATATCCGTCATCGTCAAGAACAATTGGCCGCATTATGACGGTTTTATCTTTATAATGGCCACTGGTATAGTGGTCAGGGCCATTGCCCCCCTGCTCCATGATAAGAGTTTGGATCCATGTGTTGTCGTTATGGACGAAAAGGGCACACATGTCATCAGTCTCCTCTCCGGCCATATCGGCGGCGGTAATGTCCTGGCCGGAAAGGTTGCGGAACGGATCGGTGCGACTCCGGTTATCACGACTTCATCGGATACGCTCAACCTTGTTGCCCTTGACCTGTGGCTCGCCGAACAACACGTAGTTGCAGAAAATAAAAAACAACTTACTCTTGCCTCGGCAAAACTTGTCAACAATGGTCAACTTACCATTTTTACGGATATGGTTGTCGATTCTTTACCAGCCTCCATTATTCCCACTGATAATCCCAGGCAGGCGGATATGGCAATCTCCCCTTTTATCAATGAAACCCATCCGGATATTGTCTTCAGACCAGTAAACATTGTTATCGGCACCGGCTGCAACCGGGGGACCCCGGCAAGGGAATTTGAAGAGGCGCTGACCGAACTGTTAAGCGACCTCCACCTTAGTCGCCACTCCGTCCGCAACCTGGCTTCCATTGACAAAAAAAATGACGAGGCGGGTCTTATCGCCTTCGCCGAGAACAATAACTGGCCAATTGATTTTTTCGATAATCGGACCATAAATGACCTAAAAAACGTTGAAATCTCTTTTGCAGCACTCAAAGGTGTTGGCGCCATCGGTGTAGCCGAGCCCGCCGCCATCCTCAGCTCCGGAAACAATCAATTAATAAGCAGGAAAAGAAAATGGAAAAACATAACAATGGCAGTGGCCCAGGTACCCTTTTCGTTATCGGCACAGGTCCAGGATCGATTCAACACATGACCGTTGCTGCCGGTGAAGCTTTACGTAGGGTTGATGTGGTTGTCGGTTACAAAACTTATCTTGATCTTATAGGTGATTTACTGGTCGGTAAAGATGTGGTTTCATCACAAATGATGAAAGAAATAGAACGTTGCAAACAGGCGCTTGACCTGGCGGCAACAGGTAAAATGGTGGGACTGGTATGCGGTGGCGACCCCGGTATTTATGCCATGGCCGGACTGGTTTTTGAAATGGCAAGGGAGTATAAATACAATTGTAAAATTGAGATTATTGCCGGTCTCGCCGCCATAAACAGTTGTGCCGCCAGACTCGGCGCCCCCCTTATGCACGATTTTGCTGCAGTCAGTCTCTCGGATCTCCTCACCCCATGGCAAGTTATAAAAAAACGCCTCCAGGCTGTGGCCAT
>CAZQOD010000198.1:0-4195 GCA_964594945.1 uncultured Desulfopila sp. | reverse complement strand
ATTGCAATATTACGGGGTAAACGCCTTCGTTATTTTGATGAGATCCATTTTTTATGAACTGCAGGAGAGGGTGGAGCAACCGGGTCGGTTTCTTGCCCATTCCGGTCGTTTTGCTGCGAATTGTTCATATTCCGGTTGTTCGTCGTATGGTCTTTTAAGGAGTTGCAGCAAGTTTTTCAGCATGGAGGTATCGCCCAGATTGGCTTTTTCTATTGCCTGGTGGGCGAGGTAATTGCGCAGCACGTATTTAGGATTGCTGGAGTTCATTTTATTTTGTCGCTCTTTATCGGAGGAGTTGTTCAGACGGAGTCGATCCCGATATTTTCTTAGCCAACATTTCATTTTATTTTTATAGTGTTCTGTTAGTTCTTCAGGTTTATAGTAGGCGTCCAGCAGTTGTGGCGGGATCCTTGTGCCGTCGATTTCGGTTATGGTGGTCAGGTTCCTGAAAAATATTGTCATATCGGTTTCGACGAGTTGAAGAATAGTCATCAGTTCCTTGATTATTGTATCGTCTTTATTTTCAATAAATTGATCAAATCCCAACTTATCACCCATCATTTTATTCCATCCCCGTTCAAATGAGCTTTTGTAAGTTGCAATGGCTTGTTGCAAAGGTTTATCATTATTTATCAGCGGATAAATACTATTGGCGAGCTGGACAAGATTCCATTGTCCAATATGGGGTTGGTTACCATAGCTGTATCGGCGTTCCAGGGCATCGGTGGTATTTGGTGTCCAGTCGGCGGCAAACCCTTCCAGCCAGCCGTAGGGTCCGTAATCTATGGTTAGGCCGAGGATTGACATATTATCGCTGTTCATAACTCCATGGACGAAACCGACCCGCATCCATTGGATGATCATGTTTGCGGTTAATTGGCAGACCTCGGTGAACCATTGCAGATAGGTGTTGGTAGAGGGAGGACCAAGATGTGGGAAATAGGTGAGTATGGTGTGGTCCACCAGTTGTTTAAGGAGTGGTAGTTCGTTTCTGGCGCTGAGGATTTCATAGTTACCGAAACGCAAAAATGAAGGAGCAAGTCTACAAACCACGGCACCTGCTTCATCCTTTGGGTGGCCATCATAAAACATATCCCGCCTGACCATCTCTCCGGTTGATGTAACACATAGAGCACGGGTGGTGGGTACGCCGAGGTGGAACATCGCTTCACTGCAGAGGAATTCCCGTATTGACGAACGTAAAACAGCCAGGCCGTCGCCGGAACGTGAATATGGAGTAGGCCCCGCACCCTTAAGCTGTATGGTCAAGCGTTGCTTGGCTTCGTTGATAATTTCACCTAGATTAATGGCGCGGCCATCGCCGAGTTGACCGGCCCATGATCCAAACTGGTGACCACCGTAGCACATGGCAAACGGATCCATACCATCCAGTAGGGTATTGCCTGTGAAAATTGACGTAAAGAGTTTAGAGTTACATGTTTTCTCAGAAAGATTCAGGATGGCAGCACAATCTCGGCTATACGCCACTAGGGCGGGGGAAGAGACGGTGGTGGGGAAGACCCTGGAGTAGCAGGAACCCTTCACCCGCCGGGGGGTGTTATCGGTACGGGGATCGCAGGGCAGATCACGGATAAATCGGTTGTCAAAGACAAGTGCATTGAGGTTACGCTGTGGGTGATTCATGGTTGGACTCTTTTTTTTAACTTCCCGTTCTCTGCGAAGTCTTGTCCCCGGAGGTAAGTGCAGATACGAAAATATCTTATCTTCGGCTGGTAATTACTTACAATAATCATGCCACGATGTGGGGGCAAGGTGCTGGTGTGAGAAAGCGGCTGTGTTAAATTTAACGAAGAAACTCAATTTGTATAAAAAAGCTTATTCTCTGGTATGCTCTTGAGTTGTATGTTTATTGGGGATGCATTTATATGAGACTGGTGTTAGGATGGCTGCGGAGGGTGTCCCGGCTGAAATATAATTGGGTGATAGATGATTGTACGTATACTTATTGCAGGATTTGCATCTTTTGTTGCAGGGGCAAGTTATCTGACGGGACTTGGACGTTTGATGAGCGCTCTGCTCATTGGTTTTAGTGCATTTTCTTCGTTTTTCTTTGGTTTGCTTTTTATTTTGCCGTCGGATGAAAAAAGACTCTGGTTTCCCGTGAATATTGGGGCGTCGCCCTGGCCGTTTTTTGTCTTGGCATGTGTATTGTTAGTTATGGTTCTTTTTCTTTTTCTTACAAAGAAAAGAAAAACCGCTGTAGAACAGGTTTCGAGTGTCCATTTTAAATATTTACTCGGGGGTATCGGGGGTTACCTGACCAGTCTGTTTTTATCGTCTATTTACTGGTTTCCTTCCGATGCAAGAAGGATGTCCGTTACTGATTCATCTTTGGTATCTGGTGCAATATTTGGGACTTGCCTGTTTTTTATAGGTGTATCACTATCCAGTTATCTCTTTTACAGGGCATCTAAGGGGGTATCTGATCGTCACCCTGATCTTATGCGACGGTTTGTCCTGGGAATGTTTACGTTTCTTCAGTTTGACAAATTGCCTATTCTGGTTGCATATCTGTTGATTAATACCCCAAAGGAAGAAGTAATTGTTCCAGGCCTTGCGGTCTGGGCATTGGCGTCTTCTTTGCCCGTGGCATTTTTATTATTGAAAACAACCCTGGAGTTACAGGAAGATATTTAGTTCCTTACTCCATAAAACCTGTAAAGAAAACAAGAAAATAAAGGTAATGTTCAACTTAACGGGTTTATAACAGAAACAAGGCACTTATACCGGCTTGCCGGTTATTTCCGTTGCTAGAAAATTTGCTTTAGCTTTTCTCAGGAGGATGGATGTTTGGAATAGAAAATTTCCTGGTCTTTATTACTACGGGAATCCTGCTTAATTTATACCCCGGTCCGGATTCATTGTATATCATCGGCAGAAGTATGAGTCAGGGCAGATTGGCTGGTGTTCTAGCAGTATTGGGTATCAGCTCCGGATCGTTATTTCATACATTTATAGGGGCAATCGGCTTATCTGCATTTTTACTGTCTTCGGTCAGAGCGTTTATGTTTTTAAAATACGCGGGGGCTGGATATCTGTTCTATCAGGCCGTTATAATGATCAAAGATTCCACAAACAATAATTTACCGCAATGTGTAGAAGTTATAAATAAAAACCCATTAAAAATTTATCGGCAGGGCGCATTAACAAATATTCTAAATCCAAAAGTAGCTTTATTTTTTATGGCGTTGCTTCCCCAGTTTATATCAGCATCAAGTTCGAATAAATCGTTATCATTTATTATCCTTGGTCTAGTCTTTATTGTTACCGGCACTATTTGGGGCTTATTTCTTGCCCTGTTTTCATCGCTTTTCAGCAAGAGTCTTCGGAAAAACGCTGTCATTTCAAAATGGTTGATAAGGGTCAATGCCGGACTATTTACTTGTCTCGGTATTCGTTTGGCTACTGCTCAAATAAAAATCCAGAACGGATAACACACTGAAATAAAACTATCTGCATTGTTGAAGGGTTCTGAAAATTTTTGATTGAAGAGTGATGCCGGAAGAGAAAGGAGAGGAGAGTATGAAATCAGCAAGGTATAAAATAGGCTGGGGAAAATTATCTGAAATTGACGGGGAACAGGGGTAAAAGGGTCGTGGAAGCCCTTGAGGATATTTTTCCGGAATTTCCGGAATTGCTTTTATAATTTCCATTTGGAGACGTTTATAGTCGACCAGGTTTAGATTTAAAATGCCGAGAAATCGCAATAATATCAGCCTTGGCTGTAATGGGTACGGCCGTACCTCAATTAAAAGTACATGTTTATGCTGCACTTAATGTCGGTTGTAGTCCACAAGAGATAATTGAAATTATGATTCAAATGGCAGTGTATGCAAGTTTTCCTGCAGCATTAAATGGATTGTTTATTGCGAAAGATGTATTTGATGAACGAAACCTGGAAATCAGCAGCTAATATGGTATTTTTCCCTCAAGGACAAGTCTGAAACCTTGGGTAGTATCGAAATTGGTTAATGTTACTCTGAATCCGTTATATTATCTGTAAATTTAAGTATTTTGTAAGTCAGCGCTATTTATGTCTCATATCTGCAGTGAGTAAGCATAGGCACCGAATTTGCTGATCACAAGATTTAGGTAATAAAAGTTTTCATACATCCTGCGAATAGAGAAATATCGTGTTTAGAAGTACCAGCTATCACAAGGAATATAATGCTGC
>CAZQOD010000197.1:0-4305 GCA_964594945.1 uncultured Desulfopila sp. | reverse complement strand
TGGTTAAATTTATCAAGCGCCTCGATTTAGTGCAAAATTACTCATCCATGGACAGGCACTAACAAGTCAGGTAGTATCCATCCAAAAATGAGATAAAAATCAATCCTGCTATGCAACTAGAAAATAATAAAGAAGAACGACCGGATATAACGTGGCAATGGTACACTTTCGAGCAACTAACCACAAAAAATCTCTATAAAATATTAAAATTACGCCAGGAAATTTTTATCGTCGAACAACACTGTCCCTACCTAGATTGTGATAATCTTGACTTGACCAGTTGGCATCTGCTCGCTTGGTCTGAAAACCATGGGAACCAGGAAATTGTGGCCTACCTGCGCGTAATACCCAGGATGGGCAAAGACCTGCCTCGTATTGGCAGGGTCCTTACCCATTCCAAAATACGACACCGCGGCCTGGGGCGTCAGCTTATGGAAACAGCCCTCCTCTTTATCCAACACACCTATCCGCAATCACCCATACAAATATCCGCCCAGGAATATCTCACTGAATTTTATAGAAAAATCGGTTTTCAAACCATCTCAGAAATATACAAAGAAGACAATATCCCCCACAGGGACATGATCTACGTCCCCGCCGCCCAAGACCACGACAAGACAAGGTAAAAGCAGCCTCACCCTGGGAAATTGCCCGACGATACATCCCTGCGACTACCGCAAACAAATTAGCGGGTCGCCCCACCGGCTGGATCCTTTGATAACCCGACACGATGATAAAAACCCGGTAAACCTCCGTCGGGCTGATATTATCTGATTTTCGCCCTTACCTGCTCCTTAAATTGCTCACCTTGGGCGGCCGATGGGATTTCGGCCGCGAGTAGGTCCACCGCCGTGGCGACATCCGGCACCGTGCCAAGATAATCTTCACAGATTATACCAGCCATCGGACCGATATAATCGGCAAGGCACTCCTCCAGAACACTCCTCTGGGCCGGACTCAACACCGATGTTTCTTCAACGCTTCCAGATCCCGTCTCCAGTTCCGGATAGCCGTCGTTTTCCACCCCGGCCAATGTCTGCAATATCACCCTTGTATCGGGCAGATCCATGGGACGGTAATTAACCGTACCCTCCTGAAAACGATACGTCCCCGCCGCTATTGTTTTCATCAAGTCGATCGCGGCCTGCCCCCGTTTATTAAAGAAATAGATAAAAACGATTTTCCCTTTCTCGATCATAACCTGGGCAGACTTATTCTTCTGCGTCACTACAAACATTGTTCCCGTGGCCTTACTGTCACAAATCTTCTTTAATTGAACAACAATCTCCGAAAAGGGGATATATTTTTGAGTCATAGCTTTTCCTTTCCATTAGTCTGTCAAAATCATTAATAGACCTATCTCCACACTTCTCTTGGCATTCTCTCCAGGATACCAAGCTTCCAAACCAGCCATATTCTCTTTCTAACCCCACAAACACCTATTAATAGTCAGGCATTTAAAGCGGTGACCACTATACATAGCTTAGTCTAAAAATCCATCCCTTGCAAGGCATTTCCTGGGCAGCAAAGCTGTGGAAATAATTTATAAAATAAAAGCTATACCAAAAATTTACTCCTCCCCGCCAGGCAAATTAATACGAAGAGAATTTGCCAAAATAACCGGAATACATTATTCTGCAGCGTTCACCCCAAAAAAAATTGTCCCCGGCTGATCTTTTTAGGGTGAATTTCAATTGAATTCTTTAATGCCTTACTCCGTAAAAGCTGTAATGAAAGAATTGTATTATGGCCCCACGCCGGACGTAGGTGGGTTTGCCCGTTTTACCGGCACCGGGTCAAATTCCATGCA
The DNA here is from genome assembly GCA_964594945.1 of uncultured Desulfopila sp. Taxonomy (GTDB): domain Bacteria; phylum Desulfobacterota; class Desulfobulbia; order Desulfobulbales; family Desulfocapsaceae; genus Desulforhopalus_A. The sequence goes on along the minus strand of CAZQOD010000197.1, from coordinate 2,495 downwards.
TATTCAGAAAAATATTGACCTGCCGCCCTAATAAACATATGGTTGCCCCTACTTTTCCAAGCATCTTGACTTAAATAAAAATGATTACTTTCCAACATCTCCTCAATAACAGATACTAACGCCTTATGAAAACTTCGTTTATTATTTTCGCCTCCGTCATTTTTATCTGCATTTTAGGAAAAGTACCCATTTGCCAAGGTTCTCTGCTCACCCGGACCAGCGTCGACCCGATAATCTACGTCTATTCCGTAAACAGACCGATGCGTTTTATCATTGTGGACAAGAGCAGACAACAATTCCTTCTTTTTGAACAGGATAAAGAACTGCGCTTGTTACAACGATACAACTGTGCAACAGGCGAACATCCCGGCCCCAAAAAAGTGAGCGGAGATGCTAAGACACCGGAGGGCATTTATTTCATAACGGAAATTTACGAAGACCAGAAAATTACAGTTTTCGGCAGCCGGGCATTCCACCTCGATTATCCGAATATTTTTGACACGCTTGCCGGTCACCTGGGCGATGGTATTTTTATCCATGGCACCAACAAAGAACTCTCTCCATACAGCACCAACGGTTGCATCACTCTGAAAAACGGTGATCTCGACGAATTAGCTCCTTATCTTAATATCGGTACCATCCCGGTAATTATCGTACAGACCCTTTCGACCTTATTTGCCGACCAACAACTAGCCATCAGCCGACAGGACCCGATATTTCATGAAATTTTCAACGATCTTTCCCTTACTTTTATGGGCAACCACACCGAAAATATTGAAATTCTCTATTTTATCAAGACGACCAGCCAGGCCATAGCCTCGGTAAGTTATAATGAGTTCGACGGGAATCTGATAAAATTCCAAAACCATAAACGGGTCTACCTCAGCCCTGCCCACCAGAAGGCTTTCCGGACCCTCTACGCCGAACAGGTGCAGGATAATATCCCCGCCATCCTCGCCAGACATCCAATTAAAAATCCAGTCGCCCCGGCGACAAAACAACCACAAACCGTTACGGATATGGAGCGAAAGATGTCCGTCTATGATTTTATTACAAAATGGAAAACAGCGTGGGAAAGAAAAGACATCGAAACTTACATAAACTGCTATGCCCCCTCCTTCCACAGCGGCAAATTCAACCGTGACGGTTGGAGGGCAAAAAAAATGCGGCTAAACCAAAAATATGCCTTTATTCACGTAACGCTCCGTAATATAACCATCAGTATCACTGCAGCGGGAGCACGGGTATCTTTCCACCAAGAATACGAATCTGATACCTATCATAACCGTACCAACAAGGTCCTCCACTTGGTCAACCGGGACAACAAATGGCTTATCCTGGAGGAAAGAATTTAATACGCAACCACCTATAATGTAAAGAATATAATAAATTTTATGCCCCAGCGAACGGGTTGATATATTAACTTGATAAAAAAATATTTCCCTATTTCCCCAGTACAAAATTCAAGCTCAATTATTTGCAAGGATATTATCCCCATGAAAAAGACAGGTTCTGCATTACTGTTACCTCTTTTTATATGTTTTATAAATACCGCAGTCTCTTTTGCGACATCGACAGTGTCTACTTCCCTTCACCATCACCAGAGCCTACACGATATCTACCTTGCCAACACCGAACACGAACTCCACGTCTACCGGATTTACGGCGAAAAAAAAGGGAAAACCATTATGATCATCGGTGGGATCCAGGGGGATGAGCCCGGCGGCTACCTCACCGCCGATCTCTATGCCGATATATCCCTGAAAAAGGGCAATCTCATTGTTGTACCCCGTGCTAATTTCTACTCTATTCTCCTCCGGCAACGGGATGGATTAACCGGAGATATGAACCGGAAATTTGCAACGGAATATCAAAACCACAAAAATATGGAACAGGAAATAGTTTCAATTCTAAAAAAACTGATCAGCCAGGCCGACTGTTTAATAAACCTCCACGAAGGATCCGGTTTTTTCAATAGCAAGTGGCTGTCCGAGCAAGAAAATCCCAACCGTTTCGGCCAGTCGATTATCTACGACGCCAAACAGTATATTACCACGAAAACACACCGCACAATCGATCTTGAGGGACTGGCCGCCAAGGTTATAGCGAAGGTAAATCCCCAGATCGAGAATCCACGCTATCATTTTAAGCTCAATAATCATAATACCGTATCCGACCACACAGTACATCGGGAACAGCGTAAGTCCGCCACCTACTACGCCTTAACCAGGGCAAATATCCCCGCTTTCGGCGTGGAGACCTCCAAATCCATCCGTTCCAACTCCACCAAAGTCAGTATGCAAAAACTAGTTATAAACGCCTTTATGGACGAATTTGATATAGTGGCGGAAAGTCCCGGTATCCACGAAGAAAAGACAAAACTCGCCTACGTCCTTGTCAAGGTAAACGATACATTCCCCTATGCGGTTCCCAACGGCTCAAAACTGTTGGTAAACAACGGCGATGAAGTTATTATTACAGATATAATTGCAAAT
>CAZQOD010000196.1:0-4328 GCA_964594945.1 uncultured Desulfopila sp. | reverse complement strand
CCAATGGATTGCCGGAAAGAGTGCCTGCCTGATATACCGTCCCGACGCGAGCAATTTGATTCATAATGTCTTTTCGACCGCCATAGGCCCCAACCGGCAGACCACCACCAATCACCTTGCCGAAACAGGATAAATCCGGTGTGATACCGAATAACCCTTGAGCAGAATCTTTTGCGACCCTGAATCCCGTCATGACTTCATCAAATATCAGAATCGACCCAAATTTAGCCGTCACATCACGCAATGTTTCAAGGAATCCGTCAACCGGAGGGACCATTCCCATGTTGCCGGCAATGGGCTCAAGGATAACACCGGCAACAAAGTCACCCTTTTCTTCCATGAGTTTTATAAACCCGTCAATATCATTAAATTTCAGAGACAGGGTATTTGAAATAACGAACTCCGGTACACCGGGGCTTCCCGGGATACCTAATGTAGCAACACCGGAACCTGCGGCAACCAGAAGAGTATCTGCATGACCATGATAACACCCGTCAAATTTAATAATAATATCCCTGCCGGTATACCCCCTGGCAAGACGGATGGCGCTCATGGTGGCTTCCGTCCCCGAGTTGACCATTCTTACCATCTCCACCGAAGGCACCCTGTCAACAACCAAGCGGGCCAGCCTTGTTTCAAGCTCGGTCGGTGCACCGAAACTGGTACCGGTTTCAAGAACTTTCTGTAACGCATCAATAACACAGGCGGGTCTGTGCCCCAGAATTAAGGGCCCCCAGGAAAGAACATAATCAATATATTTATTTCCATCAGCATCATAAAGCCAGGCCTTATCCCCCTTTTCAATAAATAAAGGCTGTCCTCCCACAGAGCCACAGGCCCGTACCGGAGAATTTACTCCCCCGGGAATTAAGGTTTGGGCTTCCTTAAAAAGATTTTCTGATTTTGATGTTAACATATTTTTATTCCTTCACTGCAAAAAATTATTATTCTATCCGTAAATAAACATCTAAGTATATCAAACCTTAAATTAAAGGGTCAACCGCTTTTTCATGGGACTTTGAGAATTCAAAATTCTATTGACTTTTTTAAATCCGGCTGTTAAATTTGCCGGGTTAATTTTATGGGCCGTTAGCTCAACTGGTAGAGCAACTGACTCTTAATCAGTAGGTCCCGGGTTCGACTCCCTGACGGCCCACCATAAAAATCAAGGCTGGTAAACGTTTCCGATTATTGGCCTTTTTTTATTTCTCGGCAAACTTCGGCAAATTACACCCAATTTTGCACCCGAATTTTATTAAAAAAATTAGAAAAAATATCAGAAGAGACTATTGATATTTTTCCATAATCAGCTTGCTAAGAGAATCGTGAGGTCTGAGAAACAGTAAGGGGATGACATCTTTCTACCTTTGAAACTGTCTGAGCAAAATTCTTTTTATACCGATATCTGTAATTTTTTGTATTTTGGTCAATTTCATTTTGAGTTTGGGAAACCAATGCTGTTGTTAAATTTTTTAAAAATACCGTTGCATGAAAATCCTGATAGATGGAGAGAAAGATAATTGACTTTTTCCGTCCTTTTAAGATAGGTTATATTTTACAAAAATTATCCCGCAAAATTAAAAAAATTGGGAGATTATAATGAAAAATACCCCTTATTTGACCCTCCCCACTGAAAAAATCTGGAAAAAAGACAGTGCTGTTCGTGACATCATGGTAAAACGTAAAACAGACCCGGTATTGATAAGAATCGACAACCTGGTTAAAGATCTGAACCGGGCCCGTGACGGTGGAGAGATTACATATCTTTATTGTGAGCTGTTTTTTGCCTCCAATTATTGGATAAACAATTACAGGGCTACCCGTTCAATGAACAACAAAAGGGAACGCCCCGTATGTATGTTGAGAGACTTTTGTGAAAAACAACTGGCAGCCGCTTTTCAATGCGGAACGCAAATGGTGAGGGCGAAACTCCAGCAGTATTATGGTACGTCCGTTACTCCCCATGGGATCTGGTGCGATAAAGATATTTCATATCTCCCCCTGGCCCGCCGGCAGAAATTCAGGCTTGTTTTTGAGCATGGCAGGGCATACTGGCTTGAGTGGTGGAAGGCGAGCAGCGCACAAGCAACACAGCTTAAATTAGTCAACACTGGATTTGCCAGAAAACAGACCATGGATACAAAAACCGGGGATGCTGTAATGGATCTCAACGGGTTACGGGATGACTGGGCTTTTTTTGTTTTGAGTTTTGACAGGGACATCTATATAGGCCCTCATAAGGCCGGTTCGGCTTCCATGACGATGCCGGTTTTTCATTCCTCTTATTTAAGCGGAGTTTCTGTGCAGTTTGCCGGTTCGATCCATATTGTTGAAGGAGTGGTCCTTGGCGTGAGAAATGACAGCGGGCATTATCAACCCAATAATAATTTTTTTACCAATATTCTTGCACAATTAAAAACAGTGGGGGTAAAACTTCGGAATGTAGTGCTTTATGACTTTAAAAATAACCAGATTCTTGACAAGGACAACAAAATTTATCGTGCGGACCGCTATCTTCTTGAAAGCGGCCGGTGGGAACTGTTAGCAACGCGAAGACAGGAATATTTGATCGACAGGAAGACGCTGGCCACAGCCATTGGGAGGAAAAAAATTTACAACCGAATCTACCCGAAAGAAGATCATACCCAGCAGCCGGATTCTCAAACCCTTAAAAATTTGAATGACCTGGCACAGGAACAATACAATCTCTCATTAAACCAGGGGAAACGTCCAGGTTACGCTCTCTGGAAAGAGACATGGAATGGAGTATGCAACGCTGTCATCTCGTTTATGCCGACGGATGACCGTGCAATTGCCAAATACAGGAAAGCCTGGCAGAACAGAGCGAAAAATCCTGGTCGGCCTCCCCTGCCGAAACGCTCCCCGGCTTAATTAACCGCCGGCAAGGAAGGTGGTGATTTGAATTTCATCCCCATCTTTCAGCTGTTTTTCCAGTTCGGGAAGAGTTTACTGTTTCAGATACTGCTATTACTGTCAATGAAATTGAACTGGTTAATGATGGATTCGGGCCGGATATTGATCAGGATAACGATGTGGATGGTACTAATCTTACCCTATTTTCCAACAGTTTTGATCCAGGGGTACCCGTTGTTGATGATCCAATGGATTTAAATTCAGATGGATTTGTAGATGGAGAGGATCTCAAAATATTTGCACAAAATTTTGGGAGATTATCTTTTTAGGCAGAAGGATTCATAAAATTTTCGAAAACCATCACATATGGGGCTTCCTGCACATGTCAAAGCAGGCCAGCCCATGCTGGTATCTCAACTGTAATCGCCGGATATTATTTTTCTCTATTCTATCAGGTTGCCAAAATAAGGAGTAAAAAGTGCCAGGTCAGTTTCATTGACCTGACGGTCATTATCCAGATCACAGTAGCAGGCCGTCATAAATTGCTCTTACGGATTAATAATATGAACCAACTGTTCTAAACCAGTTATCACTTGTTTCATTCAGGGTACTATTACCTTCAAGCAGTGTACTGGTTACAAATTGACGCACCCATTTTTTCGATATCGAATCAGTTATGTATTCTACCGGCGATTTTCCATCAATACGAGCCAGCAGGAGCATTAAAAGCAATTGATGTGTTTTCATCAGCAGTTCAGTTGTTTCATTATTGTTCAGTACACGGGCGGACAGGTATGATCTTATAGCACCGTGCGCCATTAATGACAGTTTTGATGCTTCTTTTGGACAATAGACTGCTTTTAAGTGCAAGTGGGTTAAAAGAAAAGCCAGGTCAAAAGCTGGATCGCCATACCAGGCTGCTTCACAGTCTACTAGTACCAAATGGGCTTTGGAGACAAGAATATTTTTGGGGCTGTAGTCTCCATGCACCAGGCATTCGCTGGTTGATTCCAGCCGTGCCACTTCCGCTGCGAACAGGTGTGCCAAATCGGGATTACGCTGTCCTGTTACAACCAGGTATGGCGACAACCGTAATTGGTGAAAATTTGCCATAGAATCGAATCGGTTACGGATCTGAGTGTCTCCAAACGACGTTTGGTGAATGATCCCTAAAATATTTCCAGCCCGAAAAGCGTGAACGGGTTCATAATGTCCATTCATCATCAGTTGCTTCCAGTTAGAAAATTCTCTCCCTATATATTCCATGCCAAAATATCCATCACCTTCGAATTCTATTTTAGGAACCGCTTCCGGCAAGAAGGTCCTGACATACTTCAGATATTCACACTCAAAATAGTTGCGGGATATATCAGCAAACCAGTCCTCCCGTAGATTCAGTTTTGCAAGTGCTCTTTTAACAACCCATTTTTTAACTCCATCGTCCACTAAATATA
>CAZQOD010000195.1:0-4392 GCA_964594945.1 uncultured Desulfopila sp. | reverse complement strand
AGTTCCGGCACAGAAGTGTTGATGAACTATCTTCCGGTCGGTTCAGAAAAGGCCACCGCTTTTTACGCTGACTGTGCGCTTGAGGCGGGGGTGGCATTTGTTAATAATATTGCGGTGTTTATCGCCAGTGATCCCATCTGGGCCGAGCGTTTCAAAGAAAAAAACATACCCATTATCGGAGACGATATTAAAGCACAGTTGGGGGCCACCATTGCCCATCGGGCCCTAACCGACCTTTTTAGCAAGCGGGGCGTAAAGCTGGAGAGGACATATCAACTCAATACCGGCGGCAACACCGATTTTCTCAATATGCTCAGTCGGGCAAGGCTCTCTTCTAAAAAAGAGTCAAAAACCGAGGCCGTGCAGGCCGTTGCCTCACGGCGACTTGATGATAGAAATATTCATATCGGGCCCAGTGACTATGTGCCTTGGCAGAAGGATAATAAGGTATGTTTTATTCGCATGGAGGGTAAACTTTTTGGTGACGTACCCATGAACCTGGAAATGCGGTTATCGGTTGAAGATTCGCCCAATTCCGCAGGGGTGGCAATCGACTCCATCCGTTGTGCGAAAATTGCTCTTGATCGTAAAATTGGTGGTGTTCTCACCGCCCCTTCAAGTTATTTTTGCAAACATCCTCCTGTTCAATATACGGATGATAAAGCGTATAAAGTGACTGAGGAATTTATAGGAAAGCAGTGATGGATGTTGCCGTATTTAAGAAAACTTTTGTAGTTACAACATGTTGTGCGCTATGCCTGTTGTTCCTTCTTCAAACTGGTAAGGCGCAAGCAAAAGTTAATACCCCCAGTGGAGACCGGCAGTTGTATGTTCGACTACATTTGGGGCAGTGTATACAGAGTGCGGCACGGATAGAAGAAGAGTTGCAATCCTCCCGGGAAATTTTAACAGCGGCTCCTGATAATTATGGGGAATTGTTGAAATCGGCCTATCTTCACTTTCGTCTGGGATGGTTATACACGGATGGCGCAGCAAAGAAGAATCATTACTTACGGTTTTTTGACCTGGCAACGCGTGCTGAACAGCTTAAACCCGAGGATTATTACGCGCGACTGTTGACGGCTGTGGCCAAGGCGAAAATCGCCGCATATCTTTCCCAGGGTGATCAGGTCAGAATTGCCGGAGAACTGGCGCGGGATATAGGGGATTTGCTGAATGATAATGGTGAGGACACCGATGTTCTTTATCTGCTGAGTTGGTTAAATTTTAAAGTTGGCAGGGTGTCTCGCCTGGAGAAAATTTTAGCGGCAATTCTGTTCGGCGGCTTGCCGGAAGGGTTGTCCGTTGATAATGCTTTTTCCCTCTTGCAAAAAGCCATTCGCAATAGGCCTGATTATATTGTTTACAGGTATGATCTTGGTCTCTATTACTTGAAAACTGGTGATATTAAAAAGGGTTGTCAACAATTTGAAAAGACAATATCCATGCCGGTAAAGAGTGTGGAGGGGGCTATTTACCAGAAATGGGCAAAGGCTAAATTAAAAAAATACGGAGCTTGATTTCTGTAAAAATGCGTAGAAACAAAGTTTTGCAGTTTAATTAAAAAACTGGTAGTGTCCGGGTTTGAAGCTGCTTTTTGTTACCCTGCTATGGGTTTGAATTCGTGAAATGGTGACCCGCCTATGAAACCGCATGCGTTGACGTTGTTGTTTTTCCTTTTTGCCGTGCCGCTTTCGCCGGATCTGTGCAGTGCTGCCCAGTCGGCTCCGTTCTATCCTTTTCCCCAACATGTCAACTATGGTTCGGCATCCATTAGGCCTGCTGTTTCCCGCCGGACCATGGACAATGATGTCCGCAGTTTTTACGACCACTGGAAGAGCAGTTATCTTGTCGCCGCGGGCACAGCCCCCGACGGAACCCCCATGTATCGCGTGTCCTTCGGTTCGGAAAATCCTGCCAGAACGGTTTCCGAAGGACAAGGGTTCGGTATGCTCATTGTAACGTTTATGGCGGGATATGATTCACATGCCAAGGGGATTGTCGATGGTTTATGGGCCTTTGCCCGGCAACACCCAAGTACCATTGATGATCGCCTTATGCAGTGGGAGGTTCCGGCAAATCCGGCGAGTGGAAGTGATGCCGCTTTTGACGGTGATGCGGATATGGCCCACGCCCTGTTTTTGGCCCACGCCCAGTGGGGTAGTGCAGGCAGTGTCGATTATCGTATGGAAGGGCGGCAGCTACTGGCTGCCATTAGAGAATCCATGACCGGACATCAGTCCCATTTGCCCATGCTTGGTGACTGGGTGGAGCAAAATGGAACTAAATATAATCAGTATACCCCCCGGCCTTCGGATTTCATGCCGGCTCATTTCAGATCCTGGTACCGCCTCACCGGTGACAACTACTGGCTGCAGGTTTTACAGGCCAGTCAGAATGCCGTAAGCCAGGTTCAGAGGGATCATAGCCCCGCTACGGGGTTGTTGCCGGATTTTCTGGTGCCCCTGTCTTCAAGTAACCATAACCTGAAACCGGCGCCGCCCGATTTTCTCGAAGGTCCCCATGACGGTCACTACGACTATAATTCGGGCAGGGTTCCCTGGAGAATTGCCACTGATGCCCTGTTAAACGGCAGTTCAGTGTCGTTTGTTCAGGCGGGGAAGATAGCGGACTGGATTGTTCGGGCTACCGGGGGAAATGTGAATCGTATCCATGACGGATATTATCTCAATGGACAGCCCCTGCGACCAAATGGAGGTTTCACCACTTTTTTTGCCGCACCCTTCGGTGTGGCTTTGATGACCACCCCGTCTCACCAGCAGTTTTTAACCAATGTGTACAAGGCCGTGCGGCGCCGCCATGAAGACTATTATGAGGATTCCGTAAATATGCTCTGTCTGTTACTTATGAGTTGCAACTACTGGGAACCGGCCGGTGGACGCCCGGGTGATGTTGATGGAGACCTGGATGTGGATCTAACGGATCTTATCCTATCGTTACAGGTACTTGCCGGACAGCACCCGGCCAAGGTCATTTCAAGCGGCGATGTTAATGGCGATCAAACGTTGGGTTTATGCGAATCGTTATATATTTTACAGGAGAATAGTTTGTAACCAGCATGGCTGGTTACTCGAGATGGGAATGCAAGTATCACATAGTTTGGATAGCAGAATATCGTCGAAAAGTACTTTTGGGGCGCGAGGTTATTTTGCTTCAATTGCTGGCACCGAGAAAAGTTGTTCGTACGTATAACCGTGAGCAAGAAAAAGAGTATAAATGGGGATAACAACTGAGTTTATTTAAATATGCGACCAGCAAATGGCGGTTAGTGAATCTTTTTAATATACCGCTTTGAGTGGTTTATAAATTAAGGCCACCGGTTTTACCGGTGGTTACTGACTATTCCCTGACGTAAGTGAGTACTCTTGTTGTATATTGGTTACGATGAATATATTTTTGCTTATTTTTAATAAATAACTTTTTTAACACTTTGTGTTTAAAAGATATAATCATGCAGCCCGCTTACTTTGTTTGGAAGAATTATCAATACTTTTTCTTTGCTTTATTTATGAAACAATAACAAGTAACAAGTAACCTGTAACGTGCCAAGTGTCGTATTCCTCCATGCAACCGGGATTTGCAGCGACTAAAATTGAAATACCCGTGAGTTTGTTAACGAGGACGAGCTTTGGAAAACCGAGCTGCTCGCAGGTCCTTTGCGGTAGTACTGTTTATTTTTTATAACTCTGCTCAAATATTTGTATTTGCTTCATATCAATTTCTTTTTGTAATTTATCCCATTCTTCTTTTTTTTGAATTTTTGAATCTGCTTTTTTGTGAAACTCCTTCAGGATGAAGGGCTGATTTGGGTTGTAAGATATCTTGCCTCGAAGAGTTTCAGATTCAGCAAGTATTTTATTTATGCTCTTTAGTTGGTTTTCGATTTCCTCTATTTTGTATTCTATTGTCACCAATTTAGGAACTATAGTTTTTTGTGTAGCTTGAATAGCAGCTTGCTGGTTCAACGTATTTTTATTTGCGAGAGAAATCTTCTCATCGACTGAGGTAGCAGCATTCCAAACAATTACAGCTGCACCAACGAAGACGGCTGCAACAAGAGTAGAAAGAGCGTTTGTCACTATTTTTCCGTAATCTATTTCCACGATTTTTCTCCTTTGCGCTATCCCGGTGCTGACGAAGTCAGCACCGGGTTTCATGGCGGCGCAGCCGCCATGAACGTTTGAAGTAACTTGTCCGCTTTGCAGCCAAGGAAGGCTTTATAGAAAGCAACCAACTTGCTTACACTCCAAAAAACGGGCGAGGCTGCGGGTCAAGTTTACTGACCGATGTGTGCCGGGCACGGCACACGTTCTAACGGGTGAGTTTAGCATAGGATCTCGGTTTATGCCAGGCAAGTCCCAGACTCAGCCT
>CAZQOD010000194.1:0-4411 GCA_964594945.1 uncultured Desulfopila sp. | reverse complement strand
CCCATGGTGAAGCGCTCTCCGCCCAGGCACTCTGGCAGGTGATCGAATGTGCAAATCAACTGCGCGGAAGATGCGGCGAACGCCAGGTGGAAGGAGCTAAGGTGGCAATGGCACAGACCTACGGTCTGATGGGTAACAGCGGCACAACCATTATGACTGTTTAACCAATTACTGCGTTAGAAAATTTACTAAGATGGATGTTCCTTTACTCTCTAATGGAATATTTGAAAATATAAATAATATTGCTCCCGGCAGGCTTGGCATTTTTGTTTAGCCTGTTGGGAGTGTTGGTCGGCGGATTCTCTGTAGGCTATCTCTGTTATTTCTTTAGTGCCCGACTATTCGTTCTTTGGGCTTGATAATCCCACTTAATTTACCTTGTTATCAATGGCGTGAAGTGTTTTTATATATCAGCGCTGTTAGTATTTAAATCCCCCCCCGAGAAATTAATGGAAAATATTATTGAATGTAGTCAAAATTTATTTGAAGAAAAAATTGATTAACCAGTAACCAGCATGGCTGGAGCAAATTCTCAGACCACAGCCACAACGAACAATGAAAGCGACTAAAGAGTCAAGGTACTTTTACATAAATCATGGTATTGTGCAGAGGGGATAAATAATATGCCGATTCCTACATCTAGAACAACTGAAAGTCCTGAAATAATAATCAATAATGAGTTGTGTAATTGCTGTGGCTTATGTGTTTCAGTCTGTAGTGATTATAGTTTAAAAATTGGTAAAAACGGGTTCGTTGAAAGAAGTGCTTCTTCGGTTTTTGATTGTATAGGTTGTGGTCATTGCATGGCAATTTGTCCAGTGGGGGCAATTGAAGTTTCCGGCAGAGATCTTTCGCCGGGAAGTATATATAATTTACCTTGTAAAGGAAATAATGACAGCTATCTACATTTATTATTGTCGTTGCAACGGCGAAGGGCCATAAGGGAATTCAAAGATAAACCGGTTTCACCAGAACTAATAGGGAAAATTCTGGCAGCGGCACAAACGGCACCAATGGGGATACCGCCATCAGATGTTAACGTACTTATTTTTGACAGCAGAGAAAAAACAAGGGCTTTTGCTGAGGATTTTTCCGTGTATTTAAAGAACATTAGGTTTTTAACTTCAAAACTTTTTTTAACTTTGATGCGTCCGTTCTGGGGCAAGGAAACCAATGAGCTCTTTAGATGTTTTTTGAAGCCACTGTTGAAAATTTATACCGAAGAAATGGATAAAGGAAAAAATATCATTAATTATGATGCACCTCTTGCTATGTATTTTTACGGTTCTCTATATTGTGATCCTGCCGACCCGATTATAGCTGCTACTTATGCAATGATTGTTGGTGAAACCCTTGGCCTGGGTACATGTTTACTCGGAGCGATTCACCCGTTTATTCAAAATGGTGGAAAAGCAAAAGAGTTTAGAGAACGTTACAATATAAAAAATAAAAGCAGAGAAGGTTTATTTGTGATATTTGGCTACCCCAAGATAAAATACCTAAAAGGTATACGTAGGTCTTTTGCCTCGGTACACTATATATAAAAATTAACACCGGAAATGACCGGTAAGCCGGTATAAGTGCCGTGTTGCTGTTACTAGCACCCGGTTTTTTATGGTCTATTCTCTGAAATGTGGTTATTCCAACCGCTGTTTGAAATTTTAGATCTTTATTTTAAATCCGAATATATAGAGCAAAGGAGTTTGTATGGCAGAAAAATGGGAGGAATTGAACCAGAAAATAATTGACCATATGCAGGAGGGTCAATTCCAGGAGGCCATGGAACCTGCTCTTAGGGCCGTTGAGGTAGCCCAAAATGAATATGGTGAAGTTCACCCCGCCCTTGCCGTGTCTTTCAATAATCTGGGGGAAATACATCATCTGATGGGAAATTATCAGGAAGCGGAGAAGCTTTTTCTGCAATCTCTTGAGATGAGTGAGATGGTACATGGCGATATTTCGATGGAAGTGGCCGATACCTTGGTTAATTTAACTGAGCTTTATATGAGTGAAAAGCGATTCCAGGATGCGGAACTGTCTTTGCAAAAAGTCGTTGCAATTTGCAAGCAAAATGCGCCGGATGACGACCGTATTTTACCACCCGTGCTCGATACAATGGCCACAATTTATCTTGGACTTGGCAAGCCGGAGCTTGCGAAAACACAGTTGAAAGAAGCTTTAACTCTTCTCGAAAAGAAGCGGGGAGAGGATGAACTAGATCTTTGTCATTTCCTTAAAAGTATTGCAATTATTGACAGACAGAATGGAAAGTTGGAAGAGGCTGAAAAGCTGTTGCGCCGGGCGCTGGCTATCAGTGAAAACAGTATAGGCCCGGATCATCCTGATTTTGCGGGAATACTTAGTCACCTGGCCGAAGTTTACCTGGCCCAGGGTTTGCTGCCGGCGGCGGAACCTCTTTTAAAGCAGACCATAGAGATTTTTAAAGGTTCTTTGCCTTCTGATCATCCGGAAATAGGTGCAGCCTTGGATAGACTTGCCGCCCTGTACGGCGCAACCGGCAAAATAGACAAGGCGGAGGTGCTTTTACAGGAAGCGATGGGAATTTTCACATCATCCATGGGAGAGGAGCATCCGGCTCTTGCCGAAATACAGAACAGCCTGGCCGAGATATGGATCAATTCAAAGCGGGCCGATGAGGCATTGCCGCTGTTGGAAAAATCGCTGGTGGCGCGTGAAAAGTATTATGGCGCTAAACATCCGGCCGTGGCCCAGTCGTTGAATAATCTTGGTGTGGTTTACAATATCCGTGGCGAGAAGACTTTGGCCTTAAAGCAACATAAGCGGGCGCTTGCGGTGCGGCAGACGGTCTTTGGTGATGAACATCCCGCCATTACCCAGTCCCTGGAAAATATGGCTGCCATCTACCGGGAGCAGGGGAAGGCGGGGGATGCGGAGAAAATGTTGAATCGTTCGCTTGCCATTTGGGAAAAGGCGGAAGGTGCGGCGCATCCTGCCACCGCCCAGTGTTATCATAACCTTGCCACTCTCTATGTGGAGAGCGGCAGATATGACGAGGCGGAAAAAGCTCTCCTTAATGCCAGAAAGATTTTGGAAAAAGATCAAAGCTCCAACCTTATGCATTTGGCAACCGTATTTGAAACCCTGTCCGTACTCTATCATAAAATGGATAAGATGGAAGAGAGCCGTGAATTTGCGGCCCGTGTCCATAAAATTCGTAAACCGGAACATATGCGGAGAGCGCATTAATTTTTAAAAAGGGAAAATAAATTAAATGCAATTGTTAGCCTTGAGCGGGAGCCTTAGAAAAGAGTCTTTTAACACTAAACTGTTGCATGCGGCCGCAGAGTGTTTGCGGGAAGGGGTGGAGTTTGTTTTTGCGGATTGCGCGGGTGTCCCGATGTATAACGGTGATATCGATAATAAAATCAAGCCGGAAGCAGTTGCTGGTCTTATTCGGGCCGTTGTGAGTTGTGATGGTATTATAATTGCCACGCCGGAATATAATTATTCCATTCCCGGCGTATTAAAAAATACCATAGACTGGTTGTCAAGACCTGCTTACAAATCGGTCCTTGCCGGAAAACCCACCGGAATATTGAGTGCCGCCAAGGGGCCGGCGGGTGGCGCCCAGTCCCAGGGACATTTACGTCAGGTCTTTTCCGCCACATTGACTCCGCTCCTGCCTTCTCCGCCGTTTTTTCTGCCGATGGCCCATGAAAAATTTGATGAAAGCGGTAGGTTATTAGATGATGGAGCCAGGCATCGTCTCGACAGATATATGCAGGATTTTGTTGCCTGGGTAACATTGATGAATGGTTGGAATTAACTGAGTTTACGGTATGATCCGCAGGGGAAAAAAAGAAGACTCGCTGGATCTGGCGGCGCTGTCGATTCAGGTCTGGTTGCATACATATGCAAAGGATGGTCTGCGCAGGGGAATTTCTTCCTATCCACTAGATACCTTTACTGAGCAATATTTTAATGAGATGTCTCAAAATCAGGATTACTGTCTTTTGGTCTGCATTGAGAATAATCATCTCATCGGTTTTATTGCGGCAAATCTCAAATCTTACTGGCAGGACCGAGCAAACGGCTACGAAATAGAGATTTTTTATATTCAGGAATATTTTCAAAGAAGAGGTTTTGGGCGCTGTCTGCTTACGGCATTGGTTGACCGTTGTGGCACACCGTTTTGGCTTTCTACCTGGATATACAACGAAAACGCAATAAAATTCTATCGTCGTATGGGGTTTGTCGACGGAGGGCATAAATACTTTTATCTGGCCGGAGAAGCCCATAAAAATCTGGTGTTAATACAACGTCATTAACTTGTGTCTGTCCATAAATGGCCATTTCCCCCTAACTCTTTGTTGTTTTCAAAATTTAATCCTCCGATAAAGCGAGGTACGAGACATCGAGATATCGCATA
>CAZQOD010000193.1:0-4452 GCA_964594945.1 uncultured Desulfopila sp. | reverse complement strand
CCTACACTAATTTCTCAAGCTGTAGGTGTCTCACTCACATTGACACAGAGGGGTATGGGGAGGAATTGTTGAACTGGAAACCGCCCCCTCAAGCCAACTTGCAAATTTTTGAGCATCTTCTAGTGGAAATTTTGCTTGAGCTACATCCGCAAAATTTTCATCATTTCTACAGTCAATACCCCAGAGAATTACTCCTCCTTCAGAGTTACCGAAACCGGAAATTGCCCTAGCAAGATTACTCCTATCATTTTGGCTGAGTTTTTTCCCAACACCATTATTGCTTGAGCGTTTAAAATCTAAGAATAAAGATTCTGCTGCTCTATCCTCAATGAATGGTTCAAATTGAGGCGCTCTAAAAATTTTACCACAGACATATATAAATGATATCGGAGTATACACTATCGACAGTAAACAAGCCGACAAGACTTGAAAGACAATACTTTCGTAACCACCCCATTTTTAACCAGCATCCGCGTTTTCTATAAGCTTGCACAACTCGTCGGCAATGGTGTTGATTACGGCTTCATCGACTCCTTCGACCATTACGCGAATAACGGGCTCGGTGCCAGATGTCCGCACAAGGATTCGTCCGTCTTGACCAAGCCTGGTTGTAAACTTTTCGACCGCATCTGAAAACCCCGGTATATTATTTGTATCAATCCTCTGTGTTGTACGCACATTTTTCAAGACCTGGGGAAAGCTCTCCATGATTTTTGCCAACTCGGACAGCGGCTTCTTTTGTTTTTTCATTATGGCCAGAAGCTGCAGACCAGCAAGGATGCCATCACCCGTGGTAATATGCTCAAGGAAGACCAGATGGCCCGACTGTTCTCCGCCGAACGAGCAACCATCACTCCTCATTCGCTCAACCACATAACGGTCGCCCACCGCTGTCCGCACCATTTTGCCGCCCATTTTTTCCATGGCCTGTGCAAGCCCCATATTGGACATAACGGTTGCAACAAGAGTTTTCTTTTTGAGCTTTCGTCTGGAGAGCAAATCTTTTGCGCAGATCGCCATAAGATGATCACCATCGACAATCTCGCCAAACTCATCACTTACAATAAGTCTATCGCCATCACCATCAAAGGCAAGGCCAATATCAGCCCCCATCTCTTTAACCTTCTCGGCCATAAGACCTGGGAAAAGCGCGCCACAACCGTCATTGATATTCTTGCCGTCGGGTGAAGCACCAAGAACGGTCACCCTGGCACCCAACTCTTCAAAGACATGGGGCGCCACCCCATAGGTGGCGCCATGGGCGCAATCAAGCACGATATGAAAACCATCCAAGGTATAATTTTTAGGAAAGGTATTCTTTAAAAAGACAATATATCGTCCCCTGGCATCATCAATCCTTGTTGCCTTGCCGACCTCATCGGCAATCGGACGCAGCGGCACCATTTTTTGCGAAAAAATCAGATCTTCTATCTCAATTTCCACACTATCGGGCAATTTAAAACCGTCACTGGAAAAGATTTTAATACCGTTATCCTGGAAAGGATTATGGGATGCCGAGATAACCACCCCAGCATCCGCCCGCATTGATGTGGTAATAAAGGCAATTCCCGGAGTCGGCAAAGGACCCACGAGCAAGACATCAACCCCCATGGAACATATGCCCGCCGCCAGGGCATTTTCCAGCATATAGCATGATTGTCTGGTATCTTTTCCTATTACTATTCTATGTCCCTTGATTCTGTCTTTTACTATAAAGGCGATGGCTCGACCCACCTGCATGGCTATTTCTATCGTCATGGGATGAATATTGGCAACACCCCTGATTCCGTCTGTTCCGAATAATTTTCTCATTATCTACTTCTTAAATTTTATTTTCTGCGGTTTTAACACTTTTAGCGGGGCTGTTGCCGATACCTTACCTTTTTTTTCAACCTTTATTCGTGACTCAATATCATTGTCGGCCGATTTCGTATTTTTTTCAAGATGCGGTTTTACTCCGTCCTCAACAAGCGTCACAACGCTGGGTACAATGGATAAAACTTCAATGGGCAATTCAAGATTAACATCGGGTATTACCTGCACCTCAAGAGTATTGTCATTGTTTTTCCCTAGCGCGGTAACGAAAAAAAATGTTCTGGGATCGACGCCTGGAGCAAGAAGCAATGTGGGAATATTAACGGTGATTTTAACGACACGGGGGTAGATTCTTTGGCTTTTCCGGTCAAGATCAACCTCAACTTTTACTCCCTCCAAGGTTTTTGTTATCGTTTTCAGCTGTACACTGAGATCCACCGTAACCGAGGTTTCACCAATCAATTCAACGATTGCAGGGTCCAGCTCAAGGGGTACCTGCAACTGGGAAGATTCCTGTATCCCGTCGAGATTAATATCCCTTGTAACCAGCTCGTCAAACTGGGATAAAATTGTTTGTGGCCCAGTAATTGAGATAACATCCGGATCCGTTTTTACACTTTGCACATAATATCCCTTAGCCACACGTCCCACGGTTTTTGCCGTTATCGGAAACTGTTTTTGAATAAGCTTATCCAGGGAAAGGATAATAGTGGGCGGTTGAACCCTCTGCACCGTGATGCCCCGAGGCGCCGGTACCTGGGAAGCATTGTTTTCAATAACCATTGTCCCCGGAGTTGCCGAGGAGAGGTCAACCTGCCTCGGTTCCGCCCGACTGGACATTTCCATAATCAATGAACGGGGGCCACTGACCGATACCTCAATCTGCTTTTTAAACTGATTAGATATAACAAGATCCCGGGGCAGATTGATTATCTCCAACGGGATCATAATATTTTTATTTACCTTGTCTTCTCCACCTACAAAGGCCCATAAAATCACGGCAAGCACTAGAGATATGAACTTTAAAATCCAATCTTTTGCTATAATCTGCGTGAGATTATTCTTACCCTTAATTGAGGTGAAATAGTTTTGCATAATAGCGAATCCAACCCGTTTATCGTATCTGTCTATTTAAAAACATTTGTTCGTGCTGATATTTAAATTTTTTATCTGAATTTTGTATGATTTTAGGTTTTAGGTAATAAATATTGCTTTAAGACTGTTGGTCATACTGATCTCATCTTCGACAATCGTTAATGCCCCATGACGAACAATAGAGATCTCCTGCGTTTCTTCAGAAACAACCAAAACGACGGCATCGGTCTCCTCGGTAAGACCAATTGCCGCCCTGTGACGCGTGCCATATCTTTTGTTTATATACGGGTTCTGGGTCAGCGGCAAAATACAACCGGCATGTTGAATACGGCCCTCATTGATTAACACGGCGCCGTCATGGAGTGGGGAAACCGGCATAAATATGGAAATCAACAGCTCTTTTGTCAGTACCGCATCCAATTTAAACCCTGATTCGATAAAATCACCCAGATTGGTATCCCTTTCAATAACCACCAGGGCGCCTATCCGCCTTTTTGCCAGATAAAAAAGGGTGCGGATTATCTCTTCCAGTTCCTTATCAAGTACATCTATCTGTTTATGAAACGGCGACTTACCCACCTGGGTCAAAGCCCGACGAATATCCTGTTGAAATACAATAATGATAATTAGTAGAATCGAGCTGAGAAAGGTCTGCATAATCCACTTAAAGGTGGATAAGTCAAAGACACTTGCCAGAAAATAGACCACCGTAAGAATACCCAGACCGACCACCATCTGTACGGACCTGGTACCACGGATAATGAGAATAAACTGATAGATAAGAAAGGCAACCAGAAGAATATCAACAAAATCCTGCCAGCGAAGATAGGTTACAAAATCTAACATAGGGTAATAACAAGATCAAAATTCACCGCATACAATCCGCAGTCCGTTTACAGACAAAAGAAAAAATTTTACGGCGCACAGGATGCAAACGAAAGTCACAACAATATTTAATTACATTTGTATATATGTACGAACAAAAGCAAAATCTTTAAAGCTTTTTCTTGTGATAAAAAAAATAGTTAGCTTAAATGGCTGGAGACCATGGCGACAATCTCTCCGGCCTCCGGACTTTTTACGACTACTTTATCCACACCCGCGGCCTTGGCACGCTTTTTTACGTCCATCTGTTCATTTGCGGTAAAGAGAAATAATTTCACCTTTTCGCCATCCATTAGGTTTCGCACCCGGCGACAGACGGACAACCCGGTAATATCGGGCAGATGAAAATCAATCACGGCCGCATCAGGTTTTTCCGTCTCAATAAGACGATATCCATCCTCCCCGGTGGGGGCGGAAAGTATCTCGTATCCCGCCTTCTGGAAAAGCCTTGTATAGAGGCGTAAAATCACAGGGTTATCATCAATTAATACGATCTTCTTTTTCCTGACTGGCGCCGGGGCCAGGGGTACAACCTTATTTGAACGCGAAATCAGCAATTTATCCCCCGCGCGGATAATCTCGTCATCGGCGGGCAATAAAGTATCCTTATTACCCCGACGGATACCAAGAAGAATACCTTTAATAATCTTCTGCCCG
>CAZQOD010000192.1:0-4466 GCA_964594945.1 uncultured Desulfopila sp. | reverse complement strand
TTGATAACAGCGAAGAGTTATCAAAGAGCGGAAGACGCTTTGCCGAGCTGATAACCGCTCTTATAGAGGGAAGGTCAATATGAGATATGCGATCTACTATGCGCCGGAGGTCTCGTCCCCGTTATGGCGCCTGGGCTGTAAATGGCTGGGGCGTGACGCTGCAGCTCAAAGCGAAATAGAGCAGGATCGCTTTGCTGCAATCGACCCCGGTAGGATAGCAGAGCTCACCCGCATTGCCCGGCATTACGGCCTGCATGCCACGCTGAAACCTCCTTTCAGGCTGGCCGGGTGGTGTGGTGTGGATGAATTAAAAGCAGCCCTTAGCAATTTTGTCTCAAAAACATGTGGTGTTAAGATCTCCGGCCTGGTTCTCCGTGAAATTGATGATTTTTTCTGCCTCTCCGTGCAGGAATCGACGGCTGCCCTGGATAGTTTTGCCGCCGTCTGTGTAGAGGAATTTGAGCCGTTCAGGGCGGTCCCCGATAAGGCTGAACTGGAGCGCCGCTCAGTCTCTCTTGTTAGGCAGTCACAGAGAGATAACCTTGTCCGTTGGGGCTATCCCTTTGTGATGGAGGACTTTCGCTTCCATATTACCTTAAGTGACAGAATAACAAACAGGGGTGAAAAGGAGATTATGCGTTTATTGCTTAACGACCTGTTTGCCCCCGTGCTCGGCAGACCCCTGGTGATTGATGCGATCTGCCTGTTTGTTGAACCTGACGACGGTGGGCCGTTTTACCTTAGCCACCGTTTCCCGCTGGAGCATATTCCCCACATATTTTAGTGCCTTACTTAATAAAACCCGTAAAGAAAAACAAGAAAATAAAGGTAGTGTTCAACTTAACGGGTTCATAATAGAAACAAGGCACTTACTTGCAGCTTGTCTGCGTTAGATTTTTTTCATATGAAAGTGCCTTGCAAGGCTTTCACTCTTGAGTCACTTTCATTGTTTGTTGTGGCTGTGGTCTGATAATTTTGTCCAGCCATGCTGGTTACTTGACGGTTAGCACTGGACAATGTGCCTTGAGGATTACATATTGGGCGGTGGAGCCAAAGAGTAGTTTTCCTACTTTGGAGCGGCTTTTCACGCCGATGATGATTTCATTACAGTCGTTTTCCTGGGCAAAGGTAACGATATCTTCACCGGGGGTCCGGTCTCTGACCAGTAAATGGCTTGTGGCGGTGACCTTTTCCTCTTTTAGAAATTGGCTGGCCTTTTCCAGATTTTCCTCCGCCGCAACGATGTCCTGTCGACTGGTTTTTTCTCCGCCGGGCAGGGATGTGACCAAGTGAACAGTGCAGTCGAAGGCCTTTGCATGTTTGGCGGCGAGGTGTAGAAGTTCTTGTCCGACGTTTGTACCGCGATAACCAACTAAGAGTGTCATATTCTTTTCCTTGATAAAAATAAAATTAAAATTTTGTGTTCGGGTTTTAGTTTGCTTGCGTGTGAAAAATTATTGGAGGTGTTGGTCGTACCTTTTTAAATAGATATCTGAGAGTGTGAGAAAGGCGGTGATAATAAGCGGGCCGTAAATAATGCCGAGAATGCCGTAAACACTTAACCCGCCGATAATAGCGAGAAAGACCATAAGGGTGTGCATTTTTACCTGGGTGCCAACCATTTTGGGTTTAACGATATATTCAAAGCTGAAAGAGAGGATAATATAAAAAATAAAGAGAAAAATGCCCTCGTTCATTCTGTGGCTGATAACCAAATAGAGCGCGGTGGGGATCATCACCAGGCCGATGCCGAAAATGGGGAGAAAGGCAAGGATGGCCATGATACATCCCCAAAGGAGGGGTGAGTTTAATTCGAGAATTGAAAAAACAACACCACCAAGAATCCCTTGAAGCAGGCCGCAGATACCGTTACCCTTGAGGATTGCGTTGGCGATCTCTTGGAATTTTTCTATAAGAAGGTGGTTTTCGTCCTCGGGCAGCGGGGAGAGGCGTATCATATAGGCTATGAGTTTTGGTTGGTCGATTAACAGGAAGAAGATAACCAGGATCATGAAAAAGAACATAAAGAGGAATTGGAGAACATTTGCCGCCCAGCCACTGGCCTGATTGTAGAGGAGCAGGCCACCATGTTTGACCAGGTATGAAAAGGTATCGGTTACCTGGGACGGGTTAAAATTAAAACCCACTTCATGTAATTGATCCTGGAGTTGCAGGATCAACGGGCTTTCCTGTAAAAAGGTCTGTAGTTTCAAGCCGACCCGACTGTCTCTCCCCCATGAATAGAGGTTTAATGCCTCGTCAGCCAGGGAAAAGACAAAGAAAATAAGGGGGATAAAGACAATGGCGATAATTAGCAGGCATGTAAGGGACGATGCTAGTGAATCAGGCATCCAACGGCTGAAGAAAATATAAAGGGGCCTGAAAAGATTGGTCAGCAGAAAGGAGAGAACCAGTATTGACCAGAAGGGCCATAGGATGCGACCAAAGAAAAAGATGGAAATAATAAAGACCAGGAGAAAATATTTGGTGCTGGTCGGCGTCGGTGGTTGTCCACCGGTCTGCAATGTTACGTGGCAATCGGTCATTGTGGCGGTATACGTGGAATTATAAAATCGGAAAAATTCGGAAATTGAGTTGCAATTGCTCCGGGTGCTGATGTATCGTGAACATCCGACTTAAGGGTCAGATTCGGTGTCTGAGTTTTGCAAAGTATATAATCTCTACGGGATTAAGCAACGAAAATATATGGTATTGAGGAGAGTGGGTTAATGTGGGAAGATCTTGATGTGGCCCTGGAAAAAATAGCTGAAGATAACAAAAAGAAAAAACCGCCGGAGGATGATCTTGGTTTTGGAGTGCATTTTACCGACCATATGTTCTGGATGAAATGGGATAAAACCTCCGGTTGGCACGATGCGAAAATTTGTCCGTATCAGGATTTTGCCATGAGCCCCGCGGCCATGGTTTTCCATTACGGTCAGGCAATTTTTGAGGGTTTGAAAGCGTATCGGGGCCGGGACGGGCAGCTGTTTTTATTCAGAGCCAGGGACAATTTTATCAGGATGAACAGTTCTGCGGTGCGCATGAATATGCCGCGTATCCAGGATGAAAAAATACTCAAGGCGCTGAAGGCATTAATCTACCTGGATAGAGAGTGGGTGCCGCGAGCGGAGGGTACAACACTATATATAAGGCCGACGATGATGGCCGTGGAACCTGCCCTCGGGGTACGGCCCGCAACGGAATATTATTTTTTTATTATCATGAGCCCGGTGGGTGCTTATTATGCCGAGGGCTGTTCACCTACCAGGATATTTGTCAGTGATGAGTATGTACGGGCGGTGAAAGGCGGTGTCGGCGAGGCAAAAACCGTGGGTAATTACGCGGCCTCCCTTTATGTTTCCGAGAGGGCCAAAAAACTGGGTTGTACCCAGGTACTGTGGCTGGATGGTTGTGAACATAAATATGTGGAGGAGGTGGGGGCCAGCAATATCTTTTTTAAAATTAACGATACATTGATAACACCGTCTCTGGACGGTGCGATACTGAGCGGAATAACCAGGGATTCGGTTATACAGCTTGCTTCCAGCTGGGGCGTGGATGTGGTTGAACGGAAAATTTCCATTGATGAAGTATTGGAGGCCAATGAAAACGGGAGCTTGCAGGAAGCTTTCGGGACGGGGACTGCCGCGGTTATTTCGCCGGTGGGGGAACTGCTGTATAAAGAAAAAAGCTACGTGATTAACAATGGTAAGACGGGCAAATTAGCGGCCAAATTATTCGCGGAACTGCAGGCCATCCAGTACGGGAACGGGGAAGACAAATTCAACTGGATTCTTCGTGTCGGCTGATCGTTGTAAAATTTCGTAATTAGGCACTGTTAGATATTGGTGTGGGGGGTAACCTCCGCACCTTATTTTTTTTTGCCTTCCACCCTTGATTTTTAAAAATCAAACCCTATATTCTAGCGCAGTCTGATATGTCGGCCGGATAAGTTCCCGGGCCGGTAAAGATAACCTTGGGATTCCATGTGGATAAGAATTGATGGACCCTATTTTTCGTAATAACAATTTGTAATGTCAGGAGGTAGTAAATGAAAATTCGTCCATTGAATGATCGTCTTTTAGTAAAAAGACTCGCTGAAGAGGAAAAAACAGCGGGTGGAATCATCATTCCCGATAGCGCTAAAGAAAAGCCCGCTGAGGGAGAGGTGGTAGCAGTAGGTCCTGGTAAGGTAAACGATAAAGGTGAGAGAACTGCGCTTCAGGTAGCTGCAGGTGATAAGGTTCTGTTTTCCAAATATGGCGGTACCGACGTAAAACTTGATGGTGAAGACTATCTTATTATGCGTGAAGACGACATCCTCGGAATCATTGAGTAGAATTATTTCGAGAGTATAGTGGCGTAGTAATTATCTTGATTTTGTTTTTTTGTTTACAAGGGAGAAAGTATAATGGCTGGAAAAGATATTAAATATGGCGTAAAAGCCCGTGAGTCTATTCTCA
>CAZQOD010000191.1:0-4589 GCA_964594945.1 uncultured Desulfopila sp. | reverse complement strand
TACTGTACCGACGTTAACATGCGGTTTCGTCCTTTCAAACTTTTCCTTTGACATTGTGATTCCTCAATATGGTTGGACTTAAATCCCTCTAATTTTTTTAATAATTACTTCTGCCTTACCGGCGGGAACAACATCATATTGCAAAAACTGCATCGTAAAATTCGCTCTTCCCTGGGTTGCCGACCTCAATGAAGTCGAATAACCAAACATCTCAGCCAACGGTACCTGACACTGTACTATCTGTATCTTTTCCTCAGCCTCAACCCCGATAATCTTTCCTCTTTTACTGTTCAAATCGGCAATAACATCACCGAGATACTCCTCGGGTGTGATCACCTCAAGACTCATAATGGGCTCCAGCAGTTTCGGATCGGCCGCAGCCGTCGTCCTCCTGATCGCCATGGCCGAGGCAATGCCGAAGGCCATCTCGGTTGATTCTTCGTCGTGGTATGATCCACCTACCAGACCAACCGCCACGTCCGTCAGCGGATAACCAATTAACGGGCCGGCATCAAGACTGTCGACAATTCCTCTTTTAATGGCGCCGAGGAATTCATCCGGGATGGTATCACTATCAACCTTACTGCTAAAGACGATACCCGAACCCCGGTCAATCGGCTTGATCTCAATTACCACATGACCGTACTGCCCTTTTGCGCCGGTTAACTGGTCAAACTTTCCTTCACCCTGCTGCGGAGTATCTATCGTCTCTTTGTATGCCACCTGGGGATTACCCACATTGGCGCCAACTTTAAAATCATTTAATAGGCGATCAACTATAATTTCCAGGTGCAACTCACCCATTCCGGAAATTATCGTCTGACCACTGTCCGCATCCCTGCTTACTGTAAAAGAAGGATCCTCCAGGGCTATTTTTGCCAGACTCTCCGCAAGTTTTTTCTCCTCAGCCTTACTCTTGGGCTCTATCGCAACACCGATCACAGGATCGGGAAAATCCATACTCTCAAGAATAATAAAATCGCCCTTCTGACAGAGAGTATCGCCCGTGGTGGTAAACTTCAGACCAACTATGGCCGCGATATCACCAGCCATAACCTCCCGAACTTCCTCCCTCTTATTGGCGTGTAACTTAAGGAGCTTGGATATCTTTTCCTGTTTCTTCTTTACAGGATTGTATACCTTATCCCCCACGGAGATCTTACCCGAATAAATACGCACAAAGGCAAGATTCTCTACAAAGGAATCACTCATTAATTTAAACACCAGGGCGGCCAATTTCCCACGGGGATCGGCTTTTCTGCTCACTACCTGATCATCAGCTCCGATTCCCTCCACGTCCTTAATATCAAGCGGCGAAGGAAGATATCGAATCACACTATCGAGTAGTGGCTGCACACCCTTATTTTTAAAAGCACTCCCGCATAAAACAGGTACAACTTTGAGGGAAAGCGTCACTTCCCTGAGAGCCCTATAGATCTCAGACGCTGATACCGGTGTATCATCTAAGTATTTTTCCATGATCTTCTCATCGAAGTCGGCCAACTTCTCGAGAAGCATCATCCGTGCGGCCGTGAATTCTTCTGTATATTCGGTGGGGATCGCCTTTTCTACAATATCCTGTCCCAAGGACTGCTCGTCGAAAACGAGCATCTTTTCTTCAATCAGATCAATAATACCTGCAAACTCGGACTCTTTACCAACCGGCAACTGAACCGGTAAAGGATTACCTCCAAGTCTTTCGGCAATCATCTTCACGCATCGGTCGAAATTTGCACCAACGCGATCCATTTTATTAACAAAAGCGACACGAGGAATGGAATAGTTATCAGCCTGTCTCCAGACCGTTTCCGACTGGGGTTCTACACCACCCACAGCACAAAAAACCGCTATCGCACCATCGAGTACCCGCAACGACCTCTCCACCTCAACGGTAAAGTCAACGTGACCGGGGGTATCAATAATATTAATCTTTTTATTTTTCCAGAAACAGGTCGTCGCGGCTGATGTAATGGTAATCCCGCGCTCCTGCTCCTGCTCCATCCAGTCCATAACGGCGGTTCCATCATGAACCTCACCCAGTTTATACGAACGCCCCGTATAAAACAGTATCCTCTCCGTCGTGGTTGTCTTACCGGCATCTATATGAGCCATAATGCCGATATTACGCACATCTGCTAATTCTTTAAGGGCTGCCATATCTTCTTTTATTGCGCGCATCCAACCTTGATCAGCCCTGTCTTTCCCTGCTGCTCAAAATTATCGCAACGACTCACCACCAGAGAATGATTTTGTCATACCACTCCATATCTTTACAAATAGATTACCAACGATAGTGGGCAAACGCCTTATTCGCCTCAGCCATCCGGTGGGTATCATCTTTCTTCTTAACCGAAGCACCCCTGTTATTGTAGGCATCGATCAATTCAGCCGCCAGTTTTTCCGACATAGACTTACCTGACCTGGATCTTGAAAAACCTATAATCCAACGGATAGCCAGTGCGTTTCTTCGTGTTTGTCGTACTTCCATCGGCACCTGATAGGTAGCACCACCGACACGGCGGGACTTAACCTCAACCCTGGGCCTCACCTTTTCCATGGCATCTTCAAAGACCGTCAGGGGATCCTCGTCTTTTACACGCTCCTCTATTATATCCATGGCATCGTAAAAAATCCTCTGGGCAAGCGTCTTTTTCCCTCTTTCCATAAGTCCATTTGTGAACTTACTCACCAACACGCTGGAGAAACGAGGATCCGGATCAATGGGTCGTTTTTCTATAGTTCTTCTACGCGACATTTTTTTCTACCTCACAAACAATCAGCAATCTCAATTAAGAGGGCTTTTTAGCTCCATATTTTGAACGACCCTGCCGTCTATCCGACACACCAAGCGTATCGAGGGTACCACGAATAACATGGTAGCGAACACCAGGTAAATCCTTCACCCTTCCACCCCTGATCATTACCACCGAGTGCTCCTGGAGGTTGTGGCCAATACCGGGAATATAGGATGTTACCTCAATTCCATTGGTCAACCTCACCCTTGCAACCTTACGAAGAGCAGAGTTCGGTTTCTTAGGTGTTGTAGTATAAACTCTCACGCAGACACCCCGTTTCTGGGGCGATCCTTTCAGAGCGGGGGTATTGGTCTTTTTAACAGACTTCTTCCTCCCCTTTCTCACAAGTTGGTTAATAGTTGGCATTACGTTTACTGCTCCTGTTTACATACCGATTAATTGTTACCTGTCTTCTCAGTTGCAGAGTCGGACACTGATTTTTAATCACGAAAGAAGCCATATTTACCCTAACGTCACTTTAGTGTCAAGAGAAAAATCCAATCTCAGTACATTTCCTCTTCTACTGTTCCTTGACAAGTCCGGTGCCTGCAGAGATTAAACGACCCATGATAACATTCTCTTTTAGACCGGTGAGTTCATCAACTTTACCGGCTACCGCCGCGTTGGTTAACACCTTGGTTGTTTCCTGGAAAGAAGCGGCTGAAATAAAGCTTTCGGTGGACAAAGAAGCCTTGGTCACCCCGAGCAGGAGCGGTTCCGCTACTGCTGGTTTGAGACCTTCAGCTATACACCTGTCCCGTTCTTCTTCAAACTTCCACCATTCCACCTGTTGACCGATCATAAATTTCGATTCACCCGCCGAGGTTATCATAACCCTCTTCAACATCTGCCGGACGATAACTTCAATATGTTTATCGTTTATCTTTACACCCTGCAAACGATAAACTTCCTGAATCTCGTTGACGAGAAACTTCGCCAGCTCTTTTACACCGAGTACCGAAAGAATATCGTTGGGGACAATCGTTCCCTCCATCAAGGGTTCTCCGGCCTGAACATAATCACCGTCGTGGACGATTATATGTTTGACCTTGGGAACGAGATATTCCTGGGGATCTCCATATTCCGGCGTCACCACGACCCTACGTTTTCCTTTTAACTCCTTACCAAAACTAACCTTACCGTCGATCTTGGTTATAATTGCAGGATCCTTGGGTTTACGCACTTCAAACAACTCCGCGACCCGGGGCAGACCGCCGGTAATATCCTTGGTCTTGGACGTTTCCCGCGGTATTTTACCGACGATGGTTCCCGGCTGAATAACCTCCCCTTCGACCACAGATATAATCGAACCCACCGGCAGACTATACCTGGCAAAGGACTCGCTTCCCGGCAGTTTTGCAGTCTTGCCTTTTTCATTTTTAACAGAGATACGCGGATTGAGCTGAACTCCCGTAGCCGTATGGACAATAACCAGAGAAGAACGGCCGGTGACCGGATCCACTTTCTCCTGCATGGTGACGCCTTTAACAACATCACCATATTTGATAACGCCACCGACCTCGGCAACAATGGGAATCGTGTAGGCATCCCAATCAGCCAGGATTGTATCCCGCTCGACAACATCACCCTCTTTAACAAGGAGCTGAGCACCGTAGTTCACCTTAAATTTCTCACGCTCGCGGCCAAGCTCATCCTTTACGGAAATCACTGCATTTCTGTTCATGACAATCTCGGTACCTTCAGCATTCGTAACCGAATGGATATTGCTAAAACCTATGGTACCGCCAATATTTGTCTTGAGCTCAGCCTGTTCAACCGACCTGCTTGCCGTTC
>CAZQOD010000190.1:0-4608 GCA_964594945.1 uncultured Desulfopila sp. | reverse complement strand
GGTCTTGGCCATAAATTTTTAAGACATATAGAAAGAACCCGTATAATTTTACATGTTATTGATATCGCAGATGATAATGTTAGAGATAATTATTCCGTGATCGCACGGGAATTGCTTGCCTACCGGGAGGAACTGGCCTCCAGAACCCAGATTATTGTCTTAAACAAGACTGATCTTGTTAATTCGCAACAAATTAAAGAATTAATGAAATTTTTTAAACCACACTGTAAAGAAATTATCGCCATATCGGGGCTGACCGGACAAGGTATTGAGGAATTAAAAGAAGTGGTGGCGCTGATTTTAGAAAAATATTAAATTACTCTGTTGAATATTTTATTCCGTACCAGCTGATAGCTTGTTAATCGATTATGAAACATCTTGTTTTGACTGAAGAAAATAGTGAATTGCGTTCCGATTTATTTACCAGCGTAAAGCGTGTTGTTATTAAAGTGGGCAGTGCCGTTCTCGCCGATGAAAATGGTATTAATCGCCGGGTTGTAGCTAATTTGGCCAGGGAAATAGCATTTTTGCATAACAGTGGCAGAGAAGTAATATTAATTACTTCGGGGGCCGTGGCAGCCGGAAAGAGGAAATTATGTTGTCAAGTTGATAATAGATTGACAATTCCAGAAAAACAGGCCTTTGCCGCCGTCGGACAATCATCATTAATGCACGACTATGATGAAGCCTTTGCTGAAAATGATAAGAATATTGCCCAGGTACTTCTTACCCACTCGGATCTTGCCAATCGTAAACGTTATCTTAACGTGAGAAATACCATTTTAACCCTTTTCAGCCTGGGAGTTATTCCCATTGTTAATGAAAATGATACCGTTTCCACGGAGGAGTTGAAATTCAGTGATAATGATAATCTGGCAGCCCTGGTGACAAACTTGATTGAAGCTGATATGTTTATCAGTCTTACTGATGTTGATGCTTTGTACGATAAAAATCCACTGGTTCACGGAGATGCCCGAAAAATTAATACGGTAACAAAAGTAACCGACACTTTGGTCGGTATGGTAGACAACAGTAAAAGCGCCCTTGGTACCGGTGGAATGCGCAGTAAAATTATTGCCGCGCAGATGGTTTCAGCAGGTGGTGCCTGTTCATTTATTGGTTCGGGCAGACAAAAAAATGTGCTTCGACATCTGTTTGCAGGAAAAATGGTGGGAACTTTCTTTTGTCCGCAACAAGAAAAGATGCAGGGCAGGAAGAGATGGATAGCCTATGTGTTGAAACCCCGGGGCTCATTGTTGCTTGACAGGGGCGCATGTGCTGCTATTAGCGAACGAGGTAAGAGTCTGCTGCCCTCAGGAATAGTGGAGGTTAAAGGGGAATTTGGTAGAGGAGAATCTGTTCAATGTGTTAATGAAAAAGGTAGTGTCGTTGCGGTGGGACTCACCAACTACTGTTCGGATGATCTTGAGAAAATAAAGGGGCAGCGTTCTTCGAAAATTGAACGTATCATTGGCTACAAGGATTACGATGAAGTATTGCATAGGGATAATATGGTACTGATGTAGTGTGATCTCCGGATAAGATTGGAACAGGACCCAAGGTTAATGGCATTTAATCAAACATCATAAAAAATGTTTTCTCACGTTCTACGCGTAATTTTCAGGTAACAATGGTTTTTGATAGAAAGTAACCAGCATGGCTGGAGCAAATTCTCAGACCACAGCCACAACGAACAATGAAAGCGACTCAAGAGTGAAACCACTTTCATGTAAAAGGGAAAAGAATGACCATTAAAGATTCAATATTAGAATTGGCAACAAGGGCCAAAAGTGGTTCGGCGGCACTTGTCTCTCTCTCCACTGATCTGAAAAACATGGTGTTGCTCGATGTGGCTGATCTATTGTTAAAAGAGAAAAAATTAATAAAAGCTGAAAACAATAGGGATCTCAAACAGGCCGAATCAAAGGGTCTATCAAGGGCAATGCTGGATCGATTGGAAATTACCGACGGTGTTATTGAAACGATGGCATCCGGTCTCCACGAGTTGTCAACTCTTCCCGATCCCGTAGGCTCCATAGAAAATTTAAAAAAGAGACCGAATGGACTGCTGGTTGGAAGAATGCGGGTACCATTGGGGGTAATAGGTATGATCTACGAATCTCGCCCCAATGTGACCATTGATGCAGCTGCACTTTGTCTAAAAGCCGGAAATTCAGTAATTTTACGCGGCGGATCCGAAGCAATTTACTCCAACGTGACCCTGACTGAAATTTTCAAAAAAGCTTTAAGGGCACGTAGAGTGGTTGAGGATGTAATTCAGATAATTTCCACCACAGACAGGGCGGCCATTAACCACCTGCTGACCCTGGAAAATGAAATTGATTTAATTATTCCCAGGGGAGGTGAGGGACTTATCCGTTTTGTGGCGGAGAATTCTCGTATTCCCGTACTGAAACATTATAGGGGCGTCTGTCATATTTATGTTGATAAAGATGCGGATTTTAATAAGGCTACTGCCATAATTCTCAACTCAAAAATACAACGACCAGGTGTATGCAATGCCCTGGAAGGATTGCTTATCCATGAAAAAATTGCCGACACTTTTGTTAATATCATTGCCGAAAAATTATCTGCTGGTGGTGTAAAAATCAAAGGCTGTGCCAGGAGTGTTGCCATATCCTCCCTGGTGAGTAAAGCTGAAGATGATGACTGGGGCACTGAATTTTTAGACTTAACACTATGCCTAAAAATTGTAGAAACGTTTGCAGAGGCCAGAACTTATATAAGAAGATACGGCTCCAGGCACACCGAATCGATAATCACTGAAAATTATACAACCGCACAACGTTTTATAACGGAAGTGGATGCGTCCGCCGTTATGGTTAATGCGGCAACCAGGTTCAACGACGGCGGACAGCTTGGTCTTGGTACGGAGATCGGCATCAGTACCACAAAATTACATGCCTACGGCCCCATGGGTCTTGAAGAACTGACAACGCGTAAATTTGTGGTTTACGGCCAGGGACAGGTACGGATGTGAAAGGAGGCAGGATCGGTATACTTGGAGGAACTTTTGATCCGGTCCATAATGGACATCTTCAACTCGCTCGGGCCGCAATTAAAGAATGTTCCCTTGACAGGGTGGTGTTTATTCCCGCCGCCCAGCCGGTACATAAAAAGAATGTGAATATTACCGATTTTTATATGCGCCTGGAGATGATCAGACTTGCGTGTTACAAAGAAGAATTTTTTGTTTTTGATGATATTGAGATGACTCTTGCGGGACCTTCTTATACCGTAGATACCTTAAGGGCGTTTAAAAAAAGGGCCAAAGCGGAAATACAGTTGTTTTTTATCGTCGGCGCGGATGCATTCCTGGATTTTCTGACCTGGAAAGCGTATGGAGAAATATTTAAATTAGCTAATATAATAATTGCAGAGCGGATAGGAGTTGCCGGATCACTGCTTGTTCAATTTCTCCACAAACTTGGCTATATTAATAATAAAACGGTATGGAAGGGCGGTGCCGGCATGAAGGATATTTATTATTTAAAGGCTGTCCCAGATAACTGTTCTTCTTCCCAGATAAGAAAATCGTTCTCTAATGACGAAATTCCTAGACACTGTCTGTCTGAAAAGGTAATTGAATATATACGGTCCCATGGGATATATACTTCTTGAGGGGGGATCTTGGTGTATTCTTTCCCCAAAGGGCAAAGAATATGAGATAGATTATTCACAAGTATGGTAAATGTTACTGATACAACAGCATGAAATTTATTTTCTTATATTCTGGATACGGGATTTAGGTGTAATAAAAAAATGTCTTTAAATAACAGCGAAGTGGTGTAATGCATATTTTTCTTAAAAAGTTGTCAGCCACCTCATTTTTTGGTTTTACAAGATTGTTAAAAATTTTAAGCATATGTAAGGTTATGAAAAGTGAGAATAAAAATATTTATCGGCATAAAATTACTGTCCTTGTAGTTGATGATGCACTTGTTTTCAGGAGGCTGATTGGAGACATCTTCGAAGATTGCGAGGATATAACCATCGTCGGGGAGGCACAAAATGGTATTGAGGCCCTTGATATGGTATTGAAGACCAGTCCCGATGTTATTTTACTTGACGTTGAAATGCCCCTTATGGACGGTATGACGGCGCTGCAACATCTTATGATCCACAGACCCACCCCCACCATTATGTTTTCGAGCCTCACCGAAGAGGGGACAGCACGTTGTTTTGATACCATGAAAAACGGGGCCGTGGATTTTGTGTGTAAAAATTTTATTTTCCATGAAAATAACCAGAAAACATATAAAAAACTACTTATAGATAAAGTAAGGAGGGCATCCCATGTCACTGTTTCGGCACGGGAACCGGTTACCGGTTCGGCGGTTGATACACCGTTGCCGGTAATTAAGGACAGGCAGGTGATTTTCTGTGAAGAATGCGGTCACAGACAGTTTTTTACATCGGCCCAGTCCCGTACCGAAGATACAATTGTCTGTGTCAATTGCGGGGATATAATCGATTTAAATTTATCAACTCAAAACCCGTATATAAGAAATAGTTTTATAACCATCATCGGGGGTGGAGAGGGTGGATTTTTAACCAACTCAGAAGGCGAACGTTTTATGGAAAGAT
>CAZQOD010000189.1:0-4629 GCA_964594945.1 uncultured Desulfopila sp. | reverse complement strand
CGGGTTCATAACAGAAACAAGGCACTTACTTGCAGCTTGTCTGCGTTAGTTAATGGTATTGATTTTGAACAGTTTAATGTTATAAGAACAAGAGACCGTTTTCTTTTGGTAAGGGAAACGGTTTTTTTGCATTTTGGGTCTGTTAAGGAAACTCCCTGGAGTTTAGCCGGTGGCTGATAAAATATTTTTCTTATCTTCTGCGTGCAGAATTTGGGTGTAATCGTAAAAAAAGATGGAGATGAAGGATATGTGTGTACAGAGGCAGGAAACAGGGGGGTGCTTTTCAGAGTTGGGCCCGGATCGGGTGTTGAATCTTGCTGAAAGAGCGTTGAAAATTTCCTGTACTAATCTTTTTCGTCCTCTCAACAGTTATATTAATCGTGTTTTTGAGGTTGAAGGCCCTGATAAAACCGGGTTTGTCGTTAAATTTTACCGCCCTGGCCGTTGGAGTAGAGATGCCATTTTGGAAGAGCATCGTTTTCTTTTGGAGCTGGCCGCCAGGGAGTTACCGGTTGTTCCGCCTCTCTTGCTGGAGAACGGGGAGACGCTGGCGGAGGATAATGGTATTTATTTTGGTATTTTTCCAAAATGTGGTGGCCGCAGCGTCGATGAGTTTAGCGATGGGGAGTGGTTGCAGCTTGGCCGCTTGCTAGGCCGGGTGCACCAGGTGGGGGAAATGGTTGATGCACGGTACAGGATACGGATGCTTCCGCGTAAATCCACACTCAGCCAGCTTGATTTTCTCATGGCTTCACGCTGTGTTCCCGAGGATTTGAAACCTGCACTGCAGAAAACGGTGCTCTCCATTGTCGATGATATTGTACCAATCTTTAAGGAAACGGAAATAATAAGAATTCATGGTGATTGTCATTTTGCCAATGTGATAAAACGGCCGGGTGAATCACTGTTTCTGATCGATTTTGATGATATGGCAATGGGCCCTCCCGTCCAGGATATCTGGATGCTTTTGCCGGGTGATATTGAAAATTCTTTTATCGAACTGGAGCTGTTTTTAGAGGGATACGAAACGTTTAGATCTTTTGATCGCCGTACACTTTGTCTCCTTGAGCCGCTGAGGGCAATGCGTTTTATTCATTATATGGCGTGGTGTGCCCACCAGGTGGAAGATGACGGTCTTACCCGTGCCGTCGACGGTTTTGGTTCCAGGGATTACTGGCAAAAAGAAATCAATGATTTGCTCGACCAAAGATCACGAATAGCGGCTCCCCACCAACTTTCGGGAAATATACTTTGAGATATGGATTCAATGTTACCAAGCTGAGTCCTTTAACCCTGGTCGGCATTTTATTTTCAATTTAATGATATTGATTATTAACGCAGACAAGCTGCAAGTAAGTGCCTTGTTTCTGTTATGAACCCGTTAAGTTGAACATTACCTTTATTTTTTGTTTTTCTTTACAGGTTTTATGGAGTAAGGCATTAATCCGTATGATTGCAAAATTCAGGTTAGGTTGTTTAATACAATTCTCATTTTTATATTCGCTACCCTCCACTGTTTTTTCTAACGATATTTAATTTTATTCCCAGGCAAATCGCTTGACTGGGCTTTCTCTTTTTTGGCATACTATTTTGTAGTGGGTAAATTTTATTTACCCATGCAACCAGGAACCTGTTCGAGAATAGAAATTTCGAAGTCTTGGCCATCTGATCAAAATTGAAGAGATTTAAAGAAATGGGCATGATCAAAATTTCAACAATTCTGGAAAGTTTGAGCAAAAGCGCATTGCCGGGTGAGTTCCTATACTTATTGGGAGAATCTGGCTGTATCTAGTTGAAAATACGGTATAACAAGTGATTATTGGAGGAAGGGGCTCTTGGCAATTGAAGAGGGTGAAAAGACGGTTCTTGTTATGGATGATGAGACCATGGTTGGTGACATTGTTTGCCAGATGTTGCGATACCTGGGGTTTGGTTCGGTCTTTGTAACTAATGGTGACGATGCGATTGCCGAGTACAGGCGGCGGCAAAGTGTTGGTGAAACCTTTGCCGCGGTAATTATGGACCTAACCATTCCCGGTGGCATGGGCGGCAAGGAGGCAATTTCGGAAATATTGGCCCTTGATAATAACGCAAATGTCTTTGTGTCGAGTGGTTATGTAAATGATCCAATAATGTTGAACTATGGAGATTACGGATTTAGGGGTGTTATTGCCAAACCGTTCGATTTGGTAACCATAAAAGAAATATTTGCCGCTATCCCATAACCGGCTATACTTTCAGACTAGATTTTACAATAGGCAGGAAGTGGTCTGCTTTGGCCACTGGGAATGTAGGTCGTCAATGGCGCCGAGGCATAAAATATATTAATATTTTTTATGTCCGCAAGTTGGGTATTATTCTATTACCAGCATCTTTTTCCATTTACCCCGGCGGTAGCGCAGGGCGGAGACGGTAAAAGTAGAGGCGATAAAAAACAGTATCCACAGCCACGCCGTTTCAACGGAAATATGCAGATAAATGATACCGGTGTAGACGGGAATAATTAAGCATAACAGGGAGGTTGTCGCCGTGGCAAACATCATAAACCGGGTATCTCCCGCCCCCCTGAGCGCACCGCTGAAAATCATATAAAGGGCGTCAAGAAAAAGGTAGGCGGTGACGATTTTCAAGAGTTTCTTGCCAATTATCAGTACTGTTAAACAGGTGTTGGTATTATGCTTTGTCATGAGAAAGGGGGCTAAAATTTTTTCCGGTACGGAGAGAAAAATAATGGCCATAATGATCGTATAAAAGAGAATGAGATGGCTGGCACTGCGTACAAATCTGCCCGCCTCTTCCGGCTTGTTACGTCCCAATGCCTGTCCCACAAGGACAGTCACACCCTGGGAAACACCCATGGCCGGCATAAAGGACAGGGAATTGATTGACAAGACAATATTGGTTGCCGCCAGTTCCGGTGTGCCTATACGTCCCACCATGAGTATAAAAAAAGTAAAGGTGAGGATATCCAGGGTGAATTGAAGAGAGCCAGGGATTCCGAAGACCATAAGTCTTGTGAAAATCTCCCCATTGAAACGAAAATGTGTGAATACACCAAAGTTTAGATCGTTTTTTCGGGTAAAGATGAGAAAAGATAAGAGGATTACATTTATCATCCAGGCGGCAACGGTGGCCATTGCCGCACCGCCAATGCCCATTTCAGGCAGCCCCCAGTGCCCGAATATCAGGCCGTAGTCCAGTGGAATATTAACAAAAACACCAAGAAAGGTAATTATCATAACCGGTCTTGTTATGCCACGACCGGTAAAGAAAGTCGATAGGGTTGCCATTGCCACGTGGAGTACGGCCCCTTTGCATAAAATGGAAAAATATATTTCCTCCAGCACCTGCACTTTCGGGGCGTGACCGGTCAGGACAAAGAGCGGTTTTGAACAGAAAACGGCCAATATCCAGAAGATTATACCGGATGCCAGGGTAAAGTAAATTCCCTGCCAGAGAACAGTGCCAATACGTCTATTGTCTCCTCTTCCATAATACTGGGCAATAAAAACCCCGGCATATCCCCCAACGCCACCGAAAAATGCCATAAAGAGATAGGAACTTATACCAGCCGGAAAGGCGGCCGAGATGGCGTCGATACTGTAATTTGCAAGAAAAACCCTATCTGTGAATTCCATGACGGTGGTGGCCGATAGGCTGAGTACCAGGGGGAGGCAGACAGTTAATACTTCACGATACCTACTGTTTTTTCGCCATTGGCTATAAAATTTAAGCATCTTGAAACCCTGTGAATTGGGATCTTTTATTGTTTAATGTCCTTTCGGAAATGGGATATTTCGAAATCTGCGCTATCAGGTTTAAAGCGAACCGCTCGATAAATTTTGCCACAACCATCTAACTGATATCTCACACCTTTTCTTAAAAGAGGATGAAATTGCGATAATAACGAAGAGTTGGCGGAAAATTGTCATTTCTGAACATACACTATCTAAACCCGATAAAGGTGATAAAGTCCATAGGGAGTGTGTGAATATGAGAAAAAGTTTATCATAACCGTGCAATGAATTATTCAGTGTTATGCCGATTGCAAAATTTAGGTTACAATCGGATTTTAGGTTGACGGTTTATGACCAATATTTAATAGAGATAAAACGATGCCACCCACAGAGAGCAGGTTGAGAGTTGTCCTTTTTTCGTTTGGATTTAAATATGGTATGCCGATAGACGTCAATATGTTATTGGACGTTCGATTCCTACCGAATCCATACTGGGTTGAGGAGTTGCGGGCTGAAACGGGAAAGGACCGGAAAGTTGCGGAGTATATTTTGAAAAGCAGGCAGGGTGTAAAATTTATGGATCACCTCGTGCCGATGATCGACCTTACGGTTGCTCAGAACCGTGAAGCTGATAAAAAATCTCTTCGTATCGGCATAGGCTGTACCGGTGGTCGCCATAGATCCGTGGCTATTACGGAGTCAATAGGACTATTTTTAAAGTTAAAACCTATCCATCTTTCCGTTTTTCATCGTGATATCAGCAAGGATACAATGTACGGGTCGGATCCTAATTTCTGCAATTGATTGGTTCGGAGTCCCGCAGGGCGATAATATAGGAAAATTGGCCATGGAAACAGCAAACGGATTCATGTCTTAATTTAATGACATTTAT
>CAZQOD010000188.1:0-4740 GCA_964594945.1 uncultured Desulfopila sp. | reverse complement strand
AGAGACTGATTAATTACTATGAGATGCTCATCACATTCCGACTGAAAAACATCAAGAAGAATACGCTGCTCTTCATCCATGTCGTCTTCTGCAGGTTGCGGTTCAACCTCGGAAACTGACTTTCCTTCGTCACCGAGCAATTCCGTTTCATCAAGCTCCTGCAGGAATGCAATCGACTCGTCTTCATCGGTCAACTCATCAAACAACCCAGCATCGATTTCGGACTCATCTCTTTGGGGCTCTGATACTTCTTCCGGCAATTCCTTTTTCTCGGATAAAAGAAGATGAAAGACCTGTAACTGCTTTTTAACCCGTTGCGTAATAGGGCTCTTCTCCGGATCAGGGTGGGAAAAAATAACTTCAAGAAATCTTAAAAATTCCTGAACCAGATCTACAAATTCTTTATCGTGGGGAATTGTCTTTGACGCCAGTCTTTCCATCAACAGCTGCAGTTCTTGCATCAGCTGTAATAACTGGGACATTACGGTCTTACCGGAACAGGCAACAAGAATAGAGATGGCACGACCTATTTTGCCGTACACCATTCTATTGTAATCTTCATCCTGGGAATCAGCTGATAAACAGTTCCCCAACTCCTGAAGGAGCGGTAAAATCGACCGGGCGGAATGCAACCACTCAATCTGCTCACGACTGCCTACCCCGGCTGCGCCGTCCGGGACAGCTGTTCTCTCTTCCCTTTCTGAAAACAATGTTTCTATCTGTTCATAAAGCCGTTTTTCGTCAGCAGAACTATGACCGCCCACATATCTCGATAATTCGTTGGTGATTACATAAATCAGACGCAGATCATCATCTCGAATCGCCGCGTCTCCCTCCAGTAGATCGGAAAAAAGCGCCTCCACTTTTTTCATCCCCTTACTCAACAGCGGCAACTGAACCTGGGAAGAGGCCCCTTTTATATTGTGGAAAAATCTATGCAGTTCCTCCATGGCGGAAGGATCGGATTTGTCGATTTCTAATACCGCCAAATTCTCTCGTATACCGGGAAGATAAGTTTCAACCTCTTGAAAAAAAATATCATGCAACTCGGATCTGGATGTTATTGACATCTTCTATTGCCCCATTAACCGAAGGCCCACACCCCCGGCACCACCATCTGTGTTCAGTTAAAAAAAAACATGCCTCAATCCCGCCCGCATAACATGTGAAAAATTCATTTATTAAATCAACAAGTTATCGCAACATTCAGGCCATAGCATAAATCCGCGGAACCACCGCAATATCACCCATCAGCCTACCATGGGTTCCACAACCACGCTCGGACCCTCAATTAATATTATAATCAAGAAGACGGGGGGCGGTGAGAAACCGCCGCACATTCAAAATATGGAAAAAATTCTTATCCACCCGCAAACCTGTACCGAAAAGGGAGGCATCCACATTTTTTTTCTCCAGGGTATCCAAGGATATCTGCTCAGATACCCCCTTGTGAACAGTCCCGATTATTCTATCTAGGCGAATACCAACTTTGCGTTTCTTATAGCGTAGGACCGCGAGCCGGTTTCCATCACACGGCGCCCTATTCTTTAAATTAAGAAAGCCGCCGAGATCCACAACGGAAACAATCTCACTCCTGATATTAACAATACCGAGGATCCACTCCGGGAGATTTGGTAAAAACGTAATCGGGGGTATGGGTCCGACCTCGGACAAACTTTCAATGGATATCGCCAGATGCAGAGCCCCGATACCAACCAGAATATATCTGGTCATCTCTTCCTGCTCCGTTTCCGAAAGCGCGGGTAAATCTACGGTAGCCTCCCCCACCTGTCGAATTTGTTTATCAATACCCTGTATAAGATCACGTAAATCCGGAGAACTAGCCATACTTTCCTTCAGTATTTGTTATGGGTAAATTACCTCTTCAATTCAGCACCCGGTAAAAACACATCCACCGAACCACTGAATCTATTTAGTGCCTTACTCCGTAAAAGCTGTAATAAAAAACAAAAAACCGAACTACAGATATTCACGGATTGTGGCAAGTAATTTTTCGGGATCAAAAGGTTTTGTCAAATATGCCACAGAGCCAGCCCGAATACCTTTTTCACGATCGGCCGAACCCTTTTTACCGGTCAACATTATTACGGGCGTTTTCGCAAGCTTGCCATTTTTCTTCATTGAGGCCAAAACATCATAACCAGTCATATCCGGTAACATCGCATCGAGGAGTACCAGATCGATATCCTCCCTGTTTACAATCCCCAGCCCTTCAACTCCAGTAATCGCCTCTCGAACTTCAAAGTCGTTCCGAACAAGCACCATTGAAATTACCTTTCTTGAAGTCGGGCTGTCTTCTATTACCAGAATTTTACCCGCCTTTTTCACGGCGGGTTTTTCTTTTTCAGCAACCTTCGACACTGAAGCGGCCGGTGCCGATACGGCTGCACCCGGAGCCTTTGCAGTGATCGGCGCTGATCTTTTTTGCGGCGCCGCCACCGGAACTACGCCCTCGTTTTCAACAAGATATTTGGCGATCACCGCCAGTAGCTTTGCAGGATCAAAAGGTTTAGTGAGGTATTCGCTCGAACCGCTCTTCATTCCCCTTAATCTGTCTGCAGCACCAGTTTTACCGGTTAACATCACCACTGGAATCTTCGCAAAACGACTATCTCTTTTTAACCTTAACAACACGTCATAACCGGACATATCGGGTAACATCACATCGAGCAAAACCAAATCGGGCACTATCTTTTCCGTCTGGGTAAAAGCCTCGGCACCCACCGTCGCCTCAAGAATCCTGTAGCCCTTTCGCTCCAGCAACATGGATATCACCTTTCTTGAAGTCTTGCTGTCCTCCACCACCAGAATCGTCTTCTGTTGCCCCTTTACGGAGGCGGCAGGCGCAGGCGCTGTCACCGGCGAAACTGCGGCCGGGGGTGCAACAGCCGACTTTACAACTTTTTTCTGCCGCCGTGGACGTTCCGTACCGAGCAATGCCGCGGTTTTAACAAAGAGCGGCTCCCGTGGAGATATCTTCAACGCATCCTTGATCAAGCCACGGGCCCGATCAAGATCTCCCAGGGAATAAAACCCGAGACACTGGCAGTACATAATGCGTATATTACCGGGATCGTTTTTCAATTCCCGTTCATAACGGGCCAGCGCCCCTTCCAGGAGCTCACGCCTCACCTTTCCTGTGGTTTTGTCCATTGACACGCGCAACTGCCCATTACAGTACACACACGCAGACTTACCCATGGGCACGGGAGCCCAGCAGAAAAAACACCGTTTTACCGGTTTTTCAGAACCGATCAGGAGGGGCGTTACTTTTTCTGACTCCCTTTTAATTTCACGGTCACTATTACCCCATCTCTTAGCCTCTCCCAATGCCTTGCCAATATAATCTTCACGGGTCATCAAACGGGAATGCCAGAGCCAGGCGGGATAATAAAACCTGTTGGCGCGCAATATTTCAATTAACTTACTGCCAGCTTCCTTACGACGAAACTGGTAAAAAAGAGATACGGCCTCCTCCAGTTTTTCATCCTCAGTAAAAACGGCATCAGTCCTTACGGCATTCTTCAACCTGGAGAGAATGCGTTCCGTCTGCAATAAGCTGATGGAAACATCAGCCTCAACGCCATCTTCTCCTTCAGTTGACTGAATCTCACCATCCTTAATTGCAGAGAGTACCAATATGGCACCATTACCGGACAAAACTCCGCTACTCGCGGCAATAACACGCCCTTTTCTTATTTTCAAAACACCGGACCTGCCCTTACCCTTCACCTCGACATTAAGGTTATCGGTCGGATTTTGCCGGGATTTCAAGTAAACAAGAACGTTTCTTTCCGCTTCAGTTTGAACAA
Organism: uncultured Desulfopila sp.; assembly: GCA_964594945.1. Taxonomy (GTDB): domain Bacteria; phylum Desulfobacterota; class Desulfobulbia; order Desulfobulbales; family Desulfocapsaceae; genus Desulforhopalus_A. The sequence continues at coordinate 907 of CAZQOD010000188.1, read as the reverse complement.
TGGTAGAATCAATCATACTCAGCCTCTGAACCGCACCCCGGCCCTGACAATCAAAAACAGAGAATATCAGACATCGCAGGGATACCCTTTATGGGACCAGCATCTTCATAAAAATGGTGGAAAGCTTCCAAGCCTCGACTACGAAATCCTTTACTTAACCATCCAGGCATATACCCTTTTATAAATTCATTAACAACCTCTTAAAAGGTCGAACTTTCCTTCAGACAAATCACCCCTCAATCTCTTCAACCGTCGTTGTTTCCTCGATCTTAAATACATCAACAGCGGATCGCAATTCCCGAGCCGTTCTACTCAAAACGTTCATGGAAGCAGCTGTATCCTGCGACGAAATTGAAGATTCTCTACTAATCTCACCGACACTCTTCATCGTGTTGGAAATCTTATCGGAGGACTTAACCTGTTCAGTTGCCAGGTTAGTAATACTTTCGATAAGATCAGCAAGCTGCCCCGAAACACGCTCAATTTCCTGTAATTTTTCATGGGCGCCGTCGGCAAGTTTTGAACCATCGACGACCTTACTGATACTCTCATCAATACGGCTACTAACATCCTTGACCTCGGACTGAATACTCTTCACAAGTAGGTCAATCTGCTTGGTTGAGTTACTGGAACTATCGGCGAGTCGCTGAACCTCATCCGCCACCACGGCAAAACCGTGACCGGCATCACCGGCCATGGCCGCCTGGATAGAGGCGTTGAGGGCCAAAATAGACGTACGATCGGCGATATCATCAATAATCTGAACGATATTACCGATTTCCAACGAACTTTCACCCAGCCTTTTAATAGATCTGGCCGTCTCGTTAATCTGCTCACGAATCTCGGTCATGGCACTGCTTGTCTGGTCAACAGCAGCGGCACCCTCCCTGGCGTGCAACCTGGCCTG
>CAZQOD010000187.1:0-4814 GCA_964594945.1 uncultured Desulfopila sp. | reverse complement strand
TGCAACTGCCTGCCAAAGGTGTTCTCACCCATATATCCGACAATTAAGATGCTGTTTTTTTCATCATGGATTTTATGCCTGAGATGGTGGAGCACCCTGCCACCCTCGCACATTCCGGAACCGGCCAAAACGATATGTGATTTGGTATCACGGTTTAAAGCCATAGATTCTTCAACGCTCTGCACAAATTTCAACTGTGCAAAGTCAAAGGGATTGAGACCCTTACGGAGAAACGCGGCGTGGGTCTCTTCGTCGTAGGTCTCGGGATGCTCACCAAAGACATGGGTAATTTTCGTGGCGAGGGGGCTGTCGACCCACACCGGCATTGGTGGTATTTCCTTTTTTAGATACAGTTCGTGCAGAAAATATATCAACTCCTGTGTTCGCCCATAGGAAAACGACGGAATTATCACCGATCCCCCCCGCTCGAAGGTCTCGGTAAGGGCCTTTTGCAACAGCGGCTTCATATTGACAACCGGATCGTGGAACCTGCTGCCGTAGGTGCTCTCCATTATAAAGAGGTCAACATCCCGGTGTTCTTCAGCAAAATCGAGGGTGGGATCCTGGATAATAGGCTTACCGAACCGTCCCATATCCCCCGAATAAATCACTGTTTTTTTCTTATCGCCCTCCCTGTACTGCATCACGGACATGGCCGAACCAAGAATATGCCCCGCATCGTAAAATGTACAGTCAAGATTCTCGCCTATGGTGACAGTCTCCTCATAGGGGACGCCGTTAAAATAGGCGAGACCCTCCTCTACATCGGTCATGGAATAGAGTGGCCGGATAATCTCCAGATTATGCTCACGCAATAATTTTTCTATGGCCTCTATGCGCAGATCATGGTCGCCGGATTTCAAGAGAGACTTTATCTCCCGCATATCCTTTTGCGAAATTTTTTCTTTACTGTTACCCGTCTTCACCTTTGCCAGAAAAGACTTAGCAGTTTTATAGTTCAGGTAAGATGCGTCGCCTTCCTGGATCTTTGCCGAATCCCTCAGCAGATACTCACAGGCCTGGGCCGTGGCCCTTGAACAAAAAACCCGGCCATTGAAACCTTCACGGATCATCATCGGAATACGGCCGGAATGATCGATGTGGGCATGGGAAAGCACCATATTGGTGAAAATTTTTGAATCCACGGGCAGAACACGATTCTTAGCCTCCGCCTCCTTTCTCCTGCCCTGAAAAAGACCACAATCAAGTAAAATATTATCATGATCCGTGGTCAACGTATGAAACGAACCGGTTACTTCCCGGGTGGCGCCATAAAATGATACGTGCATAACTGCTCCTTTCGGTTTTCTTTCCCTATTGGTACCGGATGTCATCCAATACCCCGACTACCCCGATAGTTTTTAACAAAGGCTTATGTAAATCTCAACAGCAAAGCTCTATCCACTCAAAATCTCCCTGTTTATTCAAGCTCGGCATCCACGCAGATTCTGTACGTTTTCGGACTGCAATGACCACAACGAACCGTTGAAGACAAAACAATCCTCCTATTTTTTTTCACACAAATACGGTTTATATTCTCAAGGGTTAAGCGAAAGTTATCCCGCCCCTGTAAATCATAAAAATGAAGATATCCCTTCGGTTTCAACACGTTAAGAGCTGCAGACAGATAATAAACGCCCCTGTTCGGCAATACCATGATAAGACGATCATAGGTTGATTCGCAAGCGGACAACCAGGCGGCCGCATCGGCTTCAACAAGCGTTATATTTCCACTGTGTTTCCTGTTATATCGCAGATTTTCCATGGCATATGCATGGGCCCTGGGGTTTTTTTCAACACCTGTTATGAATTTTGCCCCACTGAATTTTGACAGGATCAGGGGATAGGGAGCAATCCCGGAAAAGAGCACAAGAACAGATTCTCCCTCTGAGACAAGGGAGGCCACCCTACGACGCTCTCCGCCACTCCGTACCGAATAATAGACATCTTCAACATTTAATTTCATGCGGATACCCGACTCTTTTACCTCGGTCTCTTTCCTGTTTTCACCCGCAATCACTTTTAATGAAATGGTCCTGAATTCACCACCGTAAACCCCCACTCTCTTAACCACAACCCGAATTCTTTTTTGCATATTCAAAATTACCCGACCGATTAAACGCTCTTTTGCTACAAGCACCTCCGGAATAGTTACTATTGCAATATCCCCTACTACATCGTAAGAGCCAATCAGATGCGACAATTCTTTTTCCGATAAAAATGGCGCTAACGCCCTTTTTAATTTCATTTCCAACCCCTCCACCACACCGACAACCACAAAAAATAATATTGTGCATTATGGGCGTTTACACGACATTCCTTTGTGTTTTTCTCTGCAAGACAATATTTTATTGCATATTTATCAAGCGCCGCCACGCTATTGCACATTTTGCACACCACGACAATACGGTAAATACTGTGAATACACAGGTTCCAGGCCAACATCCTTTTCTGCCCATAACACATTAGAGGTTGATTTACCAACCACTTTGTGATTACTTACCCATGCGAAAAATATAAAATCATAATTTTGCGCCAGACCTGGAAATACCATTACGGTTCTATCGGTATCATGATGATTTAATATCGTAAAATTGATTTCTCATAACCTGCGTACAGGATTTAAGCAGCATCTTTTTTGCTTGTATAGCTCAATGGTTTCTTACTACCGGAGGAAAAAATGTTTAAAATTGTAAGACGTGAAGAAATGGCGGAAGGCACTGTGATCTTAAATGAGATAGAAGCACCGCTCATCGCCAAAAAGGCCAAGCCCGGCCAGTTCGTCATCCTCAAAGCCAATGAAGCCGGTGAAAGGATTCCCCTCACCATGGCCTATACCGATGTTGATAAAGGCACCATAACCATTATCTATATGGTGGTAGGCAAGTCAACCGCAGTCTTCCGGGACCTTAAAGTCGGTGAAGGGTTCCAGGATGTAATCGGCCCCTTAGGCAAGGCTACTCACCTCGAAAAGGTGGGCAAGGTCGTCTGTGTCGGCGGCGGAACCGGTGTAGCCGTCCTCCACCCCATCACCCGCGGCCTCAAGGAAATAGGCAATGATGTTACGTGCATCATCGGTGCCCGTAACAAGAGCCTGCTCATTCTCGAAGAGCAGATGAAAAGCGCCTCCCACGATCTCAGAATTTGCACCGACGACGGTTCATACGGCCACCACGGCTTTGTAACCGATGTTCTCAAAGAAATACTCGACGGTGGCGATATAAAGCTTGTCGTGGCCATTGGCCCTGTGCCGATGATGAAGGCCGTTAGCAATATCACTAAGGGGTATAACGTTGAAACCATGGTCAGCCTCAATCCCATCATGGTTGATGGTACCGGAATGTGCGGCGGCTGTCGGGTTACGGTGGGCGGTGAAACAAAATTCGCCTGCGTTGACGGCCCGGAATTCGACGGACATAAGGTTGATTATGACGAACTAATTCTCAGGCTCAGGGCCTACCAGGAAGAAGAACGCAAGTGCCACGAGGATTACTGCAATATTCGCGACGCCAAGTGAGAAAGGATTTTCAAGCCCCCTCACTCCACATATTTTTCATACCACTGTTGATAACGTTTTTTCGGAGGACAGCATGGCCACATCAGACAAAAAAGTAAAAAATCCCAGACATCCCATGCCCGAGCAGGATCCCAAAGTCAGGGCTCGAAATTTTCTGGAAGTTCCCACCGGCTATACGGTGAAAATGGCCCAGGAAGAGGCGGCCCGCTGCCTGCAATGCAAGAAGCCAGGCTGCGTCAACGGCTGCCCGGTGGGTGTTGATATCCCCGGTTTTATCGATCACCTCGCCCACGGTGACATGACAGCCGCCATCCGCAATCTCTGGACCAAAAATGCGCTGCCCGCCGTTTGCGGTCGCGTTTGTCCCCAGGAGAGCCAGTGTGAAGGTAAATGCATAGTCGGCAAGAGGGGCGAACCGGTGGCCATCGGCAATCTTGAACGTTTTTGCGCCGACTATGAAAGGGAGCACGGCCAAGGCGAACTGCCGCCCAAAGCAGAGTCCACCGGCAAAAAAGTCGCCGTTGTCGGCTCCGGCCCCTCCGGTCTGACCGTGGCCGGTGATCTCATCGTCAAGGGCCATGACGTAACTATTTTTGAAGCCTTCCACAAGGCAGGCGGCGTCCTCGTTTACGGCATCCCCGAATTCAGGCTGCCCAAAAATATTGTTGCCCAGGAAATCAACTTTTTAGAACGACTGGGCGTCAAGATAGAGTGTAACGCCGTCGTCGGCAGGACTGTATCAATCGACGAACTTTTCGAACAGGGTTTTGATGCCGTTTACATCGGTGTAGGCGCCGGTCTTCCCCGCTTTATGAATCTGCCCGGTGAAAACCTGGTGGGTATACTTTCAGCCAACGAATACTTGACCCGCGCCAACCTCATGAAGGCTTACGAGTATCCAAAGGTGGACACCCCCATCCCCCTCGGTAAAAACGTGGTCGTACTGGGGGCCGGTAACGTTGCCATGGATTCCGCCAGAACCGCAATGCGTCTCGGGGCCGATAATGTTAAAATTGTTTACCGCCGTTCACGGGATGAGATGCCTGCCCGTCAGGCTGAAATTCACCATGCCGAAGAAGAGGGTATTGAACTCTTTCTACTCACCAACCCCACCAAATACCTGGGTGATGAAAACGGCCGACTCACCGGAATGGAGTGCCTGCGTATGGAACTGGGGGAACCGGACGATTCCGGAAGGAGACGCCCGGTGGCCATTGCAGGCTCCGAGTTCGAAATCCAATGCGACCTCTGTATCGTTGCGGTCGGCTCCGGCGCCAATCCGCTGCTCACCAGCGAG
>CAZQOD010000186.1:0-4874 GCA_964594945.1 uncultured Desulfopila sp. | reverse complement strand
CTCGACCCTACTCCCGGCGCTTTCGCAACGTCCCGGATTCTCGTTTTTGAACAAGAATGTGTCGAGTTAATATTTAAACTGTCTGTAAATGGCAACCAAAAGTACTTTTATTATTCTCACTACTAAAAATCCTTTCCATTGTCTATCCGGCAGTTTTTTGATTTTTTTTTCCAGAGTTACCATATAAAAATGCGTACCTAATAGTTTCACCCACCAGAAAATATGTTGCCAATGACGTACGTAACGGTATCGAGAAAAAATTAATTTCCGGCTTTGGCCATAATAGATCTGCATCCACCATTTGGGAGGGAAAAAGGTGTGTCGGAGCATTTTGGACAATCGTTTTCCTTTCCAATCCGATAGCCGCCGATATGGCCATCCATCGAAGCACGCTCCCACATCCGACGAAGCTGCCTTGTCTGTAAATGTAATTTTCGCAAGAACATGATCTGTCCAAGGAGTTAAATGATGAAAATATTGCAAAGCGTTGAACAGGTTAGGTGACTCTGACCGGATTTTATCCCAGTCAATCGTTTCTATTTCTTTTTCCACCAGACTTACGATATCCGCCGCCGAAATCAATTTATACGGTTCAAAAACGAGCGGGGCGTGGAATCCGTGCTGAAAAAGATGCAACAGCAACTCCTCTGTTCTGAAAGTATACGCTTTTGTTCCATTGACATCAAAGGAATTCGCATTTTTATATAAAAATGAAAACGATGGAGACTGATTGTATGGCGGAATGGGAGAATAAAGATTGTGATGGAGCTCGACACAGACCTGCAAGCTATCAACCGATTGATAAAGAGCCGGCAGATGAAAATGATCCGGAGGGATCGGTACGGTAGAGGGGATAAAGCCTTGTTTTTGCAATAACCGGTTAACTTTATGCACATCCTTTTCGGCAAATAACAGATCGATATCGCGCATGGGACGCAGTTCGATTTGTGGGTATAAGGTATGACAAAGAGCTGCTCCTTTCAGGACCAAGCAGGGAATGCCTACTGATCGCAGAAGGTTCAATATCTCTATTAGGCTATTGGTAATGATAGTATTCGCTTGACGGTGGCGTAACCTTAGAAATCTAAGGCCGCGGATAAAAGTCATGGGCACGTCGATAGCCGTTCCAGTTAGGTGCCGATGCAAAAGCGGCCCCATTCCCTCTGTTTCCGCAAGGTTTAATAATTCATCCCACATAGTGTAGCCGGCGCAGGCCGAAACAAGTAAACGGTGATGGACGGAATCAAAGGTTAACCTTGCACATTGATGGAGAATGTGAATGCTCCTACTATGTACATTTTTTGGCTCTTTCATTCTTAAATATTCCAGGAAAATACGCGGATAAAATCAATGTTAGGTCATCAAAACTACCGTATGTCAATTTATAAAACGGTATATTTCTTACCATCGCTGCCATTTTACTGATCCCGTGTTTTCTGAAATTTCTGGCATTGACATAACAACCCATCAGCTTCAAACACCCTTCGGCGCTAGTTATCCGGGTCACTTTTGCAGGTACAGCCGTCTTATATTCGGGAAACAGGATATGGGATAAAGACGGATAAACAAGCGAAAAATCTGTATTGATCAGCCGATGGGGCAACATGAAGCCGGTTTGACCGACCAAAATTCTTTTTTTATCTACTGTTAAAAACGAAGAAACGGCAGTCGTAGCTCCGGCCTTGATGTTAATCGGTCTGGTGAAGGGATAAACGCGACGATCGCCATTTCTGATAATAATCAGTTCATCGGTCAGGTAATGGCATCCACGGGAAACAAGCCAACTGGTTAAAGTGCTTTTACCTGTCCCGCTTTTACCGGGCAGTAGAAGGCACCCATCATTATACATGACTGCGGCGGCATGGATGGCATGGCCATAATCATTGTCTGCGATTAACTGATAGATGATATCATTAATGAGAACGTAGGCCAGAGAATATCTGCACTGCCCGAAATAAAGCAGCTCTTCCCCCCGATGTAAAAATATAATCTTGTTTTTACGTGTTATAGCAATGTTATAAATACATTGTTCTGAAACTATTAGATCAGTCGGTGCAGGTAAATCTATACAGAGAAAATCAACGAGAGCCTCCGCATCCAAACCGCTATAGATAATGGTAACATACTGACCGCAAAAACCGACCGTGCGGTATCCGGATCTATTCATGGGTTTTTATTAGAACGCCATTTTCAATCAGGGACATAATGGTTTTAATCACATCCCCCCGAATCTCTGCTTTCTGTTGGGGAAAGGTTTTTTCAAGTAGCATGATTATTTTCTCAACATGTTGATTTTTCATGCACAATTCTAATACAATGTAGGCGGTTTCATTTAGATAGATTCCTTTGCTATCCCGAATCGAATATAACAAGATCTCATTATCGAAGGATTCGACACTAAAATCAGAATTTAGAATATAATTTTGTAAATTATTCATTAAATCAGCCCTCTATTTGGTGATTCTCAATACTCATCACCACCTGCTTAGCTGAAATCTCTGGGTACCGCCAAATACATTGCAATGCGACCGTTTTATTGCCCTTATTGCCCGCCTCGGGGCAAAGGAGAGCCTCCCTCGCCTTTTAAGTGACTACTTTAGTAAGCCTGCTGTATGACATTCTTATCTATTAAATCATATGGTTTACGATTTAGAGCACCACATTACTGGTTTGGGTCAAACCAATACCGACAGGCGAAATTCTAATCAGCCAGTGGGAATTGATCCGACTACTTAAAGGTATAGCTCTCGCAAATGAAGTGTTAGATTGTAAATTCTGGAGCTGCCGTCATGAGTATTTCATGGCCAGGTCTTGTAATATCATCGGCGAAGTTTTCAGATAGTATATTGAATTAAAGTGATTTGCGCCTCCATATGATAATTTTAGGATTGACGGCGATAATCTTGAGTTGGATTTCAGCTAAACTCCAAAGATACCGGTATTATTTGGCAGGCTGTTTAATTATTTATAAGGTTTAGGCAATTCTTTATTGGACCGTAATATGAATTCTACCATCACCAAAATTGTCACCTTCTGTGACCGAGCCTCCAGCCGGGTATAGGCTTGTGCCACCGGCACCACCACCAGCACTGTCTCCACCGGTCGGGCTTCCTGAGACGCCGGCTCTACCCCCGCCCCCTCCCTGTGCGCCGCCGCCGCCACCACCGCCACCAGCGACATCATTTTGTCCGCCGAGCTGAGAATCCTCTCCTATTGCCCCGGTGTGACCAGAACCACCATTAACCACACCTCCAGCAGCTCCGGATGTTCCCGCAGAACCTGCTGCACCTGAGTTTCCTCCCGGACCGCCATCATCACCAAGATGGCCGCCGCCGTTGCCCAAGGAACCGCCGCCACCGCCGCCACCGCCTCCACCGGCAATGACAAGCAAAGTTCCGTTGAGTGAGACGGTTGACGCGCCTCCACCTCCGCCACCACATCCACTGGCAACCCCGCCATAACTTCCTGTACTGCCGCCGGCCCCTCCTGTTGATATGCCGCCGGCGCCACCTAAACCAGGATTAGGGATAATACTTCCTGTGGCGCCAAAGCCATCGCCGCCTCGGCCACCGACAAAACATTCGATAATATCGCCTTCCGTTACGGGCAGGCAGGCAACGACAGTAGCACCGAGCCCCCCAATTCCACCTTGATTCATCCCGTCACCAAAACGGGAGCCATCAGTACCGTTGCCGCCCTTTCCTCCACTGGCCCCGGACGCGGTAATGCACAGTCTTGTAGCTCCGAGAGGAACAGTTATTTGGCGGCTGTCTCCTCCCTCCGACAAGATGACAGTCAACATACCGGATGTCTGAGCATGGGCAGGAAGAACAATTGTATCAACAATAGGTTTGACCCATTTGGAAGGGACGACCATTATTGTTCCAGCGGCTGTGGCAGCCGTGGCAATGGTTTTCAGCACGTTTCTTCTTTTTAACGATATGACATCCTCTTTTGATTGTTTTTGTTTGTCAATCATATATCCCCCCTGTTAAAATAAGATGTCAAAGGTTAAGATTTTGTGCAGGCTGATAGCCACAACATATGGCAAAGCCCGATTTTCGTATCCCATTATATCAATGAAATAGTACCTTTGCAGATAGTTATACCCATTAAGTATTATAATGTCAACTGTTGGATTTTTGAAATGTGAGCACTTTCTTAATAATTTTGGGTATAGCGTGCCTGTACAAATTGGCAGGCTTTTTAAATAAAAATCTTGTTTACAATCATAACCCAATAACCTTGGTTGGAAGAAGCCGTTCCGCGGCAAATAAAAACCCCAAATGTCGAGGGCCGCGATAACGTATTGAATAACCAGTAAAAGACGGATAATAATACTCGTATTTCGGCCTTAATCACTCAGTTTTCATGCAAAAATCGGTCGATTAAGCCCGTTTTAGAGTTCTTTTTAGGACATTTATTCTTCAATGTCAATTAGTTACTGCGGCCCGATAATCATATAAAGGGCTACAAAGTGTATCTGTACGGAAAAGATTAACAAAACGATTTTCGTGGATAAATGTGAGTTAATTTTTTCAACGGGTCGCTGATTTAAAGCCTTTAAACGGTAAAGTATAAAATAGACACCTCCCGAATCATAGCTGAGAATGCTATGATACCAGTACATAAAGCATCATTAACTTAATTGGTTTTAGGAGGTGCCTGATGAAATTATACGCTGGAATTGATTTGCACTCAAGTAATAGTTTTATTGGTGTCATCGATGAAAATGACAAACGCCATTATAGCAAGCGGCACTATAATCAAATGGATACGGTATTAAAGGTTCTAAATCCGTTTAAAAAGAATTTACAAGGTGTTGTGGTGGAATCGACATATAACTGGTATTGGTTGGTGGATGGGCTACAGGA
>CAZQOD010000185.1:0-4887 GCA_964594945.1 uncultured Desulfopila sp. | reverse complement strand
TTTATACCTAGATCATACATGCAGAAGCATTTTATACAATTAAATTAATATATTATTAATATACACACGCACCAGCCCCTTTACAATTTTCGTAAAAGGGTTTTCCTGAATTCCGCACCCTTGGGATTAGTAAAAAGATCCGGTTCGATATAAAATCAACAATTAACTTCGATTAAATGGCCCATTCTATCCCGTTTGCACATCAAATAATCCTTATTCTCGGAACCCGCCGGCATTTCAAGTGGAACCCGTTCCACGACCTCAATACCGTACCCTTCCAAGCCAATAATTTTCTTTGGATTATTGGTAAGAATTGCCATTTTACGTACCCCGAGATCACGCAAAATCTGGGCCCCGATACCGTAATCACGCAAATCGCTTTTAAATCCCAGGCGATGGTTTGCCTCGACGGTGTCAACACCCTCCTCATCCTGCAGATGATAAGCCTTCAACTTATTGACAAGACCTATGCCACGCCCTTCCTGCCGCATGTAGAGAACAATACCGCACCCTTCCTCGTCCACCATTCTCATGGCCGCCCGCAACTGGGAACCACAATCACAACGGGAAGAACCAAAGACATCACCGGTGAGGCATTCTGAATGCACCCGAACAAGCACTTTTTCCGCCTTACTGATATCCCCCTTGACAAAGGCAATATGCTCCTGTTTATCAATGGAATTGGAATAAACAACAGCCGTAAATGTACCCGCATGTTCTGTGGGAACCCTTGCCTCAGCCTCCCTTTTCACCAATGTGTCCTTACGAAGCCTGTAGGCGACAAGATCAGCGATGGTAGCGATTTTAATACCATGTTTCTTGGAGAATTTTTCAAGATCAACCATACGGGCCATGGTACCGTCATCATTCATTATCTCACATATGACCCCGGCCGGTACCATCCCGGCCATACGCGACAGATCCACCGACCCTTCCGTCTGTCCGGTACGAACGAGTACCCCGCCGTCTCGGGCCCGGAGGGGGAAAATATGCCCCGGACTTATCAGGTCGGACGGTTTGGCATCCGGCGCCACAGCTGCCTGTACGGTACGAGCCCTGTCGGCGGCTGAAATACCTGTAGATACACCCGTTTTCGCCTCGATACTGATGGTAAAACCCGTTCCGTAGGGTGACCTGTTATCGGAAACCATCATCGGTAAATCCAATTTTTTAACGAGCTCGCTGCTTAGAGTGAGACAAATCAACCCCCTGCCGTATGTTGCCATAAAATTAATAGCTTCGGCATCAACCGCCTCTGCGGCCATGTATAGATCACCTTCATTTTCACGATCTTCATCATCGACCAGAATAACCATCTTACCGGCCTTAATATCTTCCAGAATATCCTCAATAGGACTGACAGCCATAACGTTCACACTTAGTTAAAATTTGATGGTTCCTAAAAACCCTTCACCTAAATCTTACAATCGATAAATATAGTGATTTAAAAGCGTATAATTTTACACATAAATTTTGCAATCAACAACACCAATCCATCCCCGCAAACGTTTAAAAAAAACCGTGTTTTGCCAAAAAATCGGGGCCAATATCAGCCATTCCCTCTGCTGCGCCGGTTGGTGATCGTGGTGACAGCAATTTTTCTACGTATTTTCCAATAATGTCAACCTCAATATTCACCTTCCCCCCCACCTTCAACGTCGAGAGGGTGGTCAACTTCAAGGTATGGGGGATAATTGAAACCGAAAAACCTGTTTTATCGCAAGAATTTACGGTGAGGCTCACGCCGTCCACGGCAATTGAACCCTTTTCGATTATATATGCGCCAAAATCCTCCGCCATGACAAAATACAATATTCGATAATGGCCGACATTTTTTACGCTGGTCACGGTGGCAATACAATCTACATGACCCGAAACCATATGCCCCCCCAGACGGTCGGAGAGCCGAAGGGCTCTTTCCAGATTGACAACAGCCCCCGGATCAAGCGCACCCAGTATAGTCCTGGTCAAAGTCTCGGGTGACACATCAACATCAAAACGACGACCGCGGATATTGTAAGCGGTCAGACACACCCCGTTCACAGCAATGGACTCACCTTCACTGGGCTCAGTAATATCAAACCCGGCTTCAATATCAAAGGCCAAACCGCCACCCACACTCCTCTTTGCAACGAGTTTTCCAGCGCCTTCAATTATGCCCGTGAACAATTAATTAATCCTCCACAGTTCAAGAACTTTCCGCAAGTTTTTCGGATTTTTCCAAAAATTTGGCGGCCATATTATCGTGCCCGAAATTTTTATGGATCGAACTGATGGTCTTATACGCATCTGCGGCCTTCATACTCTTGCCATCCTTAAGATAGATATCCGCCATTTCTTCGAGTGTCGTAACCGCCCCCTGCACATCCCTGTTGTCCTGGTAATGATCGAGAAGGTCAAGACCGGCGGCGATACTCTTTTCGTACATCTCAAGATTTTTATATGTCTGCACAATCTGTTGTAGGACAGCAATAATACTCATCCTGTCATTGGACTCTTCGCATATGGCCAGAACCCGTTGAAAATGTTTTAGAGCATTATCATTGTCATCCCTGGCCAGACAGACCTTACCTAAAAAATTGCAGGCATTGGCAACACCGGCCTCATCATTTTTTTCTTCGTAGGCGACCAGTGCGTTATGCAGAGCGGCCGCAGCCTGACCGTAATCCTTGTTTTCGAAGAATCTCTTCCCTTCTTCATACTCTTTTTTGACAGGATCAACAACCCCGCCACTGCTTTCCGCCCCCACGGGAGCAATTGAATCAACGGCCTGTAATTTATTATTCATTATTCATATCCCCATCTATCACCGTCAGTGCGGTTTTTACCTCATCCGCCACCGTCGAAGCCACTAATTCACCGTCCAAACAATAGGTGAATTTATTATTGTCGTAAACAAGTTCCCGTAACTGTTTTTCCGCTTCCGTCGCACAAATTCGAGCCAAAAGCCTCACCACCTGCCCCCGCATCTGGGCATCAGGATGTTGTAGAAAATGAAACACCTTGTAAAACGGCGTATTGCGAATAAGATCAGGTCTAACTCCGGCAATTTCAGCCAAGGCCCACAAACTCTGGTTACAGGTGGAAGGTTCATCAATATAACCGAGTAAATACCTGGCAAAAGCACCAAATATATCGGGCCGCAAGGAAACAACATAACCTATGGTCTCAACCATGCCCCATGGTGTAGCCGCCGAGTCGGCACATGCCTCGAATAACCGATGCAGCAATTCCGAAACCGCACCCGGCTCACGGGTGGATGTCCGCGCCGTTACCTGCCCGATAACCCAGGCAATATACCAGCGAACATCATCCCGGGGGTCATACAACAACCGTTGAAGTAGCCGCAATGTTTTTTTATCATCAAAACATAGGGTCACCAAGGAATCGATATCACCGTTTTCAGCCAACTCCTTAACAAGCTTTTTATTGGCCTTCTTTCTAACTCTTTTTTCATCGGGCGCGGGCTCAATTGTTTGCGTCGCCCCGACATCGGCCCCGCTCAGAGACCGGGACAAAACACTTTCCCTCTTTTCCTTAATTCTCTCAGCAATCTCCCGTACATCAGTGTGTAAACGCACAAAATATAATACCCCACGCACCGCTCGGCCATCAATATTTTTTTTGGCCGCCACCATATGTTTTAACTCGTCGTAGTTTTCGATGCGTCCGGTCAGATAGTCATCTTCGGGGATCAATTCCCAGGCGTAATCAGCATTATCACCACAGGCGTAAACCAGGGTTTCGACAATTGCGGCACCAACGTTATGTCCCGTGGCATCACAAGTATAGACGGCACCGCATTGACAGCGACCGACCGGAAATTCATTCATCTTTCTGACCGGTGCATTTGTGGGCCGACCCACATTCTGACCGCAAAAAGGACACCACGGCTTTGTCGCAATTTTTTCGCTTTTCATCTCAAATCTCTATAAACTCGCTTGCTTATTACTAACCTCAAAGGTACCGAAAAAATTCGGAAGGTGTTAACTAGTGCCAATCAAGCCAGTTTTTCCTGCAAACTTGCAACAAATTGGGGATCAACCGAGTAACCAAGTTCTTTCGCCCTGTCAAGGTGAATCTTGGCGTCAGCAAAATTACCGTTGAAATACAGTGCCACGGCCAGGTTATTATGGCCAAGGGGGGAATCGGGATCAAGTTCCAATCCCTTGCGGGCCGAGACAACCGCACGCTCATCCTCACCTTTCATCGTTAGAACGGAGGTTAAATTCATCCAGGCCGATGCCAATTTAGGATCATATTGCAGAGCCTTTTCATAGGCGGCAATTGCCTTGGAAAGATCGTTTTTCTGTTGCCATATCAGGCCGAGGTTGGCGTGGGCCTGGGCGCTTTCTGGGTGTACGGAAATTGCCTTTTCATTGAGTTCTTTGGCCTTTTCTATATCTCCCTTGCCAAAATATATGGCCCCGAGATTGATCATACTCTCGCTGCTGAGATCATCAATTTCAATGGCCCGTTCCAAGGCCGTGATCGCCTCCTCAATGCGGCCCTTTTTCATGTATACCAGGCCCAGATGATGAAAGGCCATTACAGAATTAGGATGCTCTTTACACTTTTTTTCCAGTTCCTCAATAACCCTGTTCAAATCTTCCTGCAATTGTTCAGACATACCCCTTCCTCTACTGTAAAATATCTATAACCCACGGCGTGTTAAATACCACACCCAACATTCATTATGTATACGGTCAGCCAAACATTTCAAACACGATCCAGATCTTTTCAGGATACCCGGAAAGGCGGATACACTATAGACACCTTGTCCCGACTTGCAACAAGAAAAAGTCATTAAGCTTTTTCCAACAAAGATCGATCATACTCCTCGGCGCAGGACGTCGTCGCTTTAAATTGCCGGTCAATCAATACCAA
>CAZQOD010000184.1:0-5001 GCA_964594945.1 uncultured Desulfopila sp. | reverse complement strand
ACCGGCCGTCTTTCACGTTACAGCAAGGGCCATTGCCTGCCAGGGTCTTTCCATCTTCGGAGATCACAGTGATATCTACGCGGCCCGTCAAACGGGATGGGGCATGCTCTGTTCAAAAAATGTCCAGGAAGCCATGGACATGTCATTGATCGCAACCCAGGCTACTTTAGCGTCCCGCATCCCTTTTATCCATTTCTTCGACGGGTTCCGTACATCCCATGAAATCCAGAAAATAGAAGAGATAAGTTATGATCAGATGCGGGAACTAGTCGATGAAGAGCTTATTTTTGCGCACAGGCAGCGAGCACTTTCACCGGATCACCCCACCATCAGGGGGACCGCCCAAAATCCTGATGTATACTTCACCGGCCGGGAAACCGTCAATAAATATTACAACGCCGTACCGGCAATTGTGCAAGATACCATGAACAAATTTGCCGACATCGTCGGCCGCCGCTACCATCTTTTCGATTACCACGGTGCGCCGGATGCCGAAAATGTCCTGGTCATGATGGCCTCGGGCTGTGAAACTGCCAGTGCAACCATCGATTACCTTGTCGCCCAGGGCCAGAAAGTGGGTATGGTTATCGTTCGTCTTTATCGTCCTTTCGACTGCCGGGCCATGGTAAACGCACTACCAGCCACAGTGGAGAGAATAACCGTCCTAGACCGCACCAAGGAACCGGGCAGCGCGGGCGAACCCCTCTATCTTGACGTTCGCGCCGCCATTGGCGAGGCGTCAGAAACAAACAGCTCCATCTATCCGCCGATGATTTTTTCCGGCAGGTACGGCCTCGGTTCCGCCGAATTTACACCGGCCATGGTCAAGGCCGTTTTTGAAAACATGCAGTCCATGGCACCGAAGGTAAAATTCTGCGTCGGCCCCCACGACGACGTAACCTTTTCAAGCCTCGATTACGATCCGTCCTTCAATATAGAAGGTAGTGATGTGTATCGAGCCATGTTTTACGGACTCGGCTCCGACGGTACAGTAGGCGCCAATAAAAACACCATCAAAATCATCGGAACCGAGACGGATAACTCGGCCCAGGGCTATTTTGTTTACGACTCAAAAAAATCAGGCTCCATTACCACAAGCCATCTGCGTTTTGGCAAAAATCCGGTGGTGGCCCCATATCTTATCGATAAAGCCAATTTTATTGCCTGCCACAACTTCACATTTCTCAACCAGGTTGATATGCTCGCCAACCTTGAAGAAGGCGGTACTTTTCTACTAACCACCAATTTTGATAAAGACAGCGTCTGGGACGAACTCCCCGCCAAGGTTCAACAGGATTTAATTAATAAAAAGGCAAAATTCTTTATTATCGATGCGGTCTCCCTCGGCCTTGCCCTGGGGCTCGGCGCACGGATAAATATGATCATGCAAACGGCATTCTTCCTGATTTCAGGTATCCTCAGCGAAGAAGAAGCCATCAAGTCGATCAAGGATGCCATTAAAAAAACCTATGGTAAAAAGGGAGATAAAGTAGTCGAGATGAATTACGGCGCAGTTGACGCCGCTGTGAAAAATATAGTCGAAGTCACCCTGGGCAAGAGTGTTGACGGTAAAGAGATCCCGGCAACGGTTCCCGACCACGCACCCCAGTTCGTTAAAAACGTTACCGCCAAAATTATCGAAGGTAACGGTACACAACTCAAGGTTTCTCAAATCCCCGACGACGGGACCTGGCCCACGGCAACCACACAATACGAAAAACGTAATATTGCCGTTTCCGTACCACAATGGCTGCCGGATAACTGTATCCAGTGTGGTCAGTGCGCACTGGTCTGCCCCCACGCCGCCAACCGCATTAAAATTGTCCCGGAACTCAAAGATGCCCCGGACTCCTTTCTTGCAAAAGATGCGGTGGGTAAAGACTTTAAAGGACAAAAATTTGCCCTTCAGATCTTCACGGAAGACTGCTGTGGCTGTACCCTCTGCGTAAGTGTCTGCCCGGCGAAAAACAAGGCCCTGGAGATGATTGCAAACAATGAGTCTATCAAAGAGACACAGAGCAAAAATGTTGAATATTTCCTCAACCTTCCAGAAATAAATCCGGAAACCGTCAACCTGACCACAGTAAAAGGAAGTCAGTTAAAACAACCTCTTTTCGAGTTCTCCGGGGCATGCGCCGGTTGCGGCGAAACGCCATATATTAAACTTATCTCCCAACTCTTCGGAGATAGAATGTATATTGGTAACGCCACCGGCTGCACATCAATTTACGGCGGCAACCTACCGACGACTCCGTATAGCAAGCGGGGTGATGGCCGTGGACCTTCCTGGGCGAACTCACTGTTTGAAGACAACGCCGAATTCAGCGCCGGTATGAGAACAACAGTGAACAAACTATCCCATCAGGCTATGGAACTGCTGGACAACGCCGTGGCGGAAAATATTGTCCCCCAGGATATGGCCACAGCACTTACCGAAGCTGTACAGGTAACACAAATGGACATAGAGGCCCAACGGACAAGGGTTACAGAGTTAAATAAACTGCTTGAGGCCGATAGCCGCCAAGTCTCCCGCCGACTCCTGCACCTCACCGATTTCTTCGTTAAAAAATCCGTTTGGGCCTTTGGCGGTGACGGTTGGGCTTATGATATCGGATACGGCGGCGTGGACCACGTCCTTGCCTCCGGTGAAAACGTCAACATCCTCGTCCTCGACACCGAAGTCTACTCCAACACCGGAGGCCAGATGTCCAAAGCCACCCCCAGGGCGGCCACCGCCCAATTTGCCGCCAGTGGTAAAAAGATGCCCAAAAAAAACATGGGCATGATATTTGCCACTTACGGCAATGTCTATGTGGCGCAGATCAGTATCGGCGCCAATCCCGCTCAAGCGGTTAAAGCCATCGTCGAAGCTGAAGCTTATAACGGCCCATCGTTGATTATCGCCTATGCACACTGCATCAACCACGGCATCAATATGGCACTGGGTCTCGAACAGCAGAAAAAAGCCGTTGCCTGCGGTCACTGGCCGTTATATCGATTTAATCCCGATCTTGAAGAGCAGGGGAAAAATCCCCTTATAATCGATTCGAAAAAGGAACCGAGCATCAGTTTTGAAGAATACGCACTCGGCGAAAACCGATATCGTCTCCTCAAAAGGGTTAACCCTGAAAAGGCGGATGAACTGATGGCTGAATCACAAAAAGATGTTCTAAAGGGCTGGAGATTCTTGAAAAGCCTGGCTGTGGCCCTTGAACCACAAAGTGACGAATAGCCCGCGGATTTACCCAGGGTAGAACCACATTCTACAACAAAAAAAGGCCCGACGAATCATCGCCGGGCCTTTTTTGTTTTTGTGTTTTTCTGTTTTTATTCCTTTATTGTCTTCACCACACAGGCTAAATTTTGCACAGAAAATTTAAGCGCAAACATTTAATCTTTAATACCCGTCGCGGCTTTTTTCCGTGCTATTTCAGCTTTTAGCTCTTCATATTCTTTGATCGACTGCTCAACGGTTTCATCCTGACGCGATTTTATTTCCGCCACTTTCGCTTTAATTTTTTCCTCTTTAACCCGCATGGTCTGCGCGCCGAAAAGAGTTGCAGCCAAATATTTAAAAGAAAAAAGCATTAACTCGACATCATCCTCCCGTATCTTTTCAATCGTTTCTTCGGTTAACTCATAGGTCTCCAGAAAAGAGCTTTCAAAGATAAATTTACGAAAAGTCGAAAGATCCGTGGATGCCATAAAAAACATGCGTTTGGCCTGTTCCGACAACGTTGCCTGCAAACCAAATGATTTACGTCTCATCACCAAGCGCAACCACTCTTTATTCATCTCGTCACGCACATCCACACCCTGGTCAACACGCCACTCAGCCACAGTCCATTCCTTCTCTTCCTCAAAGCCCTTACAATGATCCTCCCGCACAATAAAGAAAAATTTCTCTTCTCTTATGCTGTTTTCCCGACCATCTTCATCGCGACTGCCGCCCTCGTGAAAATCGGCCATGCCGACGGGATAATAACGACAGGCGGTTGGTCGGTCGCTGTATACAGTACACCCTTCCGGCGTCACAAAGGGACATTTATTGTCCTCTTCACGCAATTTAATCATCACACCGGGCATATCCGTCTTTTCAAGATAGGTCGGTTGGGTGTAAATGTGTAAAAACTCATGGGATGGTATTTCCAACCTCTTTGTCAACTGCAAGATATCATAAGGTGTTAAAATAATCTTAATTCCGCCGCAACAGGCCGTAAAACATTTTACCCCCGGATGACAACGAAACTTGATACGGCTGTCGAGGGTTAATTTTCTGGGCTCAATGGATGACGGGTTCTTTTCCTTGCCAAAGAGAATTTTCTCTTTGCTCTTTTGTTCTGCCTTGCTCATTACCTCACCTAATACTAAAAAAATTGTAACTACCTGTAAAACCCGACCTGACAATTGCGTCGAAAACAACAACAGTCGCCTTCAGCCACTAAAGTTTCTTATGATCAGGTCGGATTCCCCCGGTAATTAGAAAAAATAAACTATATTATCCGTTGCCGGTTTGCTTTCATCCAAACAGCCCCGTATCATAAACGTCCCCGCATGCTGTGTAAACTGATTTCACGGTTTTATAGATGTTTTCTTATAAAACCATATAGTTATAAAGAATTATTAAAATAAGACCAGGGGCCGTAACGTATATTAAAAATCGATATTCTACCAAAAGCGGCAACTGGTTGGGCAAAAATACATTCGCAGACAATCCCCCTGCCGGAGTTTTGACAAGGTTACCCCTTGCAGTTTTGCGCAAATATTCGTATATGTCATGACGAACACGAAAAGATTATTTGCGCAGTCAATTTTCTTGCCCACGGGCATGAGCGACGACGATTATTAAACCCCGCTTTTCAATATCGCCGGGTTATTTATTTTTGCGGTTTTGCAACGGTAACTCAACTGCCGTTATAAGGATTATCAGAGCATGAAATTGTTTTACCAGCCCATTGACCTCTCCGATGTCAACACTGTGATTTACCATCTACCCGACGG
>CAZQOD010000183.1:2268-5086 GCA_964594945.1 uncultured Desulfopila sp. | reverse complement strand
GCCTTCGCAACGACAACGGCTGGACGGATCGTCATAACGGCGGTTACGATAATTTCCCCTTTTCCGGAGATGTATGGGCCACCGACTACGGCCCAAGTTTTCAGGGGCTGCAGCTCCTGGTTTCGGCGACACACTATAATAACGGTTACGCCAAATGGCTCTATCACCGTTTACACCACCATCCCAATTATTTTTGGGATATTCTTTATAATAATTTTCCAGAAGAAGAGGGCATCCCGCCGGATGACCTCCCACTTTCCCGCCATTTTGAAAACTCCGGTTTTGTTATAATGCGTGATTCCTGGAATTTTGAGCAAAACACACTTGGAGTATTTAAATCCAGTTCTTTTTATTCGATTAATCACCACCATAAGGATCAAAACTCCTTTACCGTCTACTATAAAGGCCCCCTTGCCATTGATTCAGGCGCATATGGCGCTTTAGGAGAGTATGGCAGCACTCACTGGAGAAATTATTACACCAGAACCGTTGCCCATAACACCATAACCGTCTACGACCCCAGTGAAGTCTTCAACTATGGTGGCAGGCTCTCCAACGATGGCGGACAACGGTTCCTGCCTGCAAGCGGAGGCACACTTGCAGATATCATAGAAGGCGGCCACAACCATCTCGACGGCATACAAAAATATGAAGAGAAAGGCGATTATGTTTACACCATGGGAGATGCCAGCAAGGCATACACATCCAGCAAGCTGTCCCTCTTCCAACGCCATATGGTCTATCTGCGCAACCATTCGTATAACCATCCGGCCATCGTCATTTATGATAAGGTTATTGCCACCAATGGATCATTCAAAAAAAGATATTTGCTCCATTCCATCAATGAACCGATAATCGACGGAACCCTGGTCACAATTACCATCGACGATGGTCTGGACAGCACCAATAAAGGTTATCTTTTCCAGAAAACACTGCTGCCTCTTAATCCAGAGATCGTCAAGATCGGGGGCCGGGAAAACGACCAGGAATTTTATGTAAGAGATAATGGTAACGGCAACCCATATAATTACAACGATGAGGTGGATTACAACAACCTCTCAGACCATAATGCCAGACAAATCCGAGAAGCGGGCCAGTGGCGGGTTGAGATAAGTCCGCCGGATGCTGAGCCAGAAGATGTTTTTCTAAACGTACTCTCCATAACAGACGGCCAAGCAGGTGAAACAGCCGTCCAGACCACCTCTATTTCTTCGACCAATATAGATGGAGTCATTGTAACGGATAACGACAACCAACAAAGTACCTTTATCCTTTTCCAAAACAACAACACACCACTGAGCGATACGCTAAACTTCGCATCAGATAAACATTTTGGACATCTGCTCTGTATCGGACTTGAACCAAATGCGAAATACAACATCAATACCACCACAACCTCTGTCTTTATCGAAAAAAGCAGTACAGGAGAACAACTAAGTTCAGATCAGGGTACCATCTATCTTAACACCGGTCAGTCTACTTCTCCTCCCAATGGACCACAAAATCTTACCATAACTGTTACCCATTAATTAAACGTTACCGTGAAACATTTTTTTTGTTCAAACTATAAACCATCGTAAAGCGTACAGGAGTTCCCCATGAAATTACGATCAATTGCAATCTTTTTTCTTATAATTTTACTAAGTTCAACCTCGTCCTGGAGTACTACCTATGAAGTGGGGCCCGGTAAAACACATGCCAACCTCAACTCGGTTCCATGGCTCAGCCTGGGGCCTGGAGATAGTGTGCGGATTTTCTATCGTCCCGAACCGTACCGATCAAAAATAGGCCTGCGTTGCCGCGGCACGGCCCAGGCCCCTATTCGTATCAGCGGAGTAAAAGGTGCAAACGGAGAACTACCCGTAATCAGTGGTGAAAATGCCCAAACCCCCACTGCCCTGCAGGGGTTTTTTTCAAAACAGTGGGATGAATTCCTCGGTGTCTTTGTTATTAAAAAGGGATCAGGTGATAGCTGGGGATATAAACCGGGTTATATAACTTTTGAAAATCTTAAAATCGTCGCAGGCCATCCTTCTTACAGCTACACAGACCAGGAAGGAAACGTCGGTCATTACAGTAATGGCGCCGCTGCCATCTGGGCGGTTCTGGTCGAAAATCTCACCATCCATGGCTGCGAAATTACAGATAATGGTAACGGACTTTTTGTCCTGTCTAAGAGCAGTGAAGAAGAGGTCTCACGAAATATCCTTATTGAAAACAACTATATTTACCATAATGGCAATGTTGGCCGGGATCGCGAACATAACACTTATACCCAGGCTGCCGGCATCATTTTCCAATACAACAAGATTGGAACATTGCGGGCAGGAGCCATGGGATCCACCCTTAAGGATCGGTCATCCGGAACCATTATCCGCTACAATTGGATTGAATCATCGGCTCGAACTATTGATCTGGTCGGAGCGGAGGACAGTTTTGCAGTTGTAACCCATGAACCAAACTATCAAAAAACTTTTGTTTACGGCAATGTCATCATTAACAATGTTGACTACAGTAAAGCGCATGGTTTTCCCTATGCCTCAGCAATGATCCACTATGGTGGAGATTGCGGGGTACCTGATGTTTACAGAAACGGCACACTCTATTTCTATTACAATACCGTGGCAATTACCGCCACAAAGACAAATGTCTGGAGTATGCGTCTCTTTGACGTAACCCTCAATACGGCCAATGTCTCCCTGTGGAATAATGTAATTCATCTTCAGGGTGATTCAAATTTTTCCCTGATGAACGAGCACGGTCAGGCTTTTTTTGAGGGAACTAACTGGATAACAAATGGCTGGCTTGAAGGCCGCAA
>CAZQOD010000183.1:0-2168 GCA_964594945.1 uncultured Desulfopila sp. | reverse complement strand
GGCATAGCAACATCCATTGTCACAGCGGCAGGTCACGGCAAAGTCATGCGGGTGAGCGGTAGACAGGAAGTCGGCTGGAACTATGCATTCTCCAACACATTCACTTTGGAACCCGGACATAAATACAGATTTACTGCCAAGATCAAAGTAAACGATATATCACCACTCTATCCGCCCTATTTTAAAGTATCAATTACAAAGGATGGCTCGGGGATACAGAGAGCAGGAAGCAACTCTTATAACCTCTTCAATGGTGATAACGGCTGGCAAGATGTTTTTGTTGAATTTGAAAGTGACGCCGAGGCGGACGGCGGATGGATTTTTATTGAAAAAGGCACTAACAATATCGTTGATATCAATATCGAAATTGATGATGTTCTTCTGGTTGAAATTGCAGATTTCTCTCCCCACCCCTACCATTTTGACACCATTCCCGCACCACTTGCTGCACTGAGCACGGTGCATCCCCGCATCTATCTTACCGCCGAAAAATTTGCCCTGCTGAAATCAAAAATGCAGAGCGAACCATATACCACCATTTTAAACGGCATGCTGATTGTCGCAGATATTGCAGTTGCGGATGGCCCGCCCCCCTACACCACCACAGGTGGCCGCGGACAAGCATGGCAAAGAAAGGTCGGCAACAGGATCGTTCATCTGGCCATGACTTATAAATTAACAGGAGATGAAAAATATCTCACCTCCGCAAAAGAATATATGCTGGCCTCAGCTGGATACCCTACCTGGGGACTTGGTAGCTGGGATGGAATTGATCTTGCCGCTTCGCACCAATTATTCGGCCTGGCACTTGGCTATGACTGGTTATATCACGACCTCGATGCAGCAACCCTTGACACAGTGCGACAGTGTCTATTGCGGCGTGGCGAATTTATGTTTCAGATTGCTCTTAAAAAGACAGTCTGGTGGCATGAACTCTATCTGCAAAATCATTTATGGGTCAATATGACCGGATTAAGTGCTGCAGGGTTTGCCCTTTTTGGAGAAGGCGCCGATGTAGATGGCTGGATTCTCCTGCCCCTTGAAAAATTCAAAACCACAATGCTTTCCCTGGGCCCGGACGGCGCCTCCCACGAAGGATTACCTTACTGGTCCTACGGTCTTGAATATATGCTGAAATTTATGGAATTTGCCAGGGATTTTCTCGCAGAAGACCTCTATACAGACAACAGCTGGTTTGAAAACACCTATCTTTTCAGACTCTACGGAATGTTACCCCCAGCATATGCAAGCATTACATCAAGTCTTATGACATTTGCCGATGGCCCCCGTTATGACTGGTATGGCCCGGATTATCTCCTCTATAGACTGGCATCTGAATATAATAACCCCACCGCCCAATGGCTTGCTCAAACCATTTTTGAAGCGGATTTCCATGGCCCCAAAGCCTATTTTCTCAATATGCTCTGGTTTGATCCCACCGTATCAACCACACCACCGGACGACCTTCCCACATTAAAACATTTTGAAGATATGGATATTGTTTTTATGCGCTCGGGCTGGGGCGACCGGGAATCCGTTTCCGCCTTTAAATGCGGCCCCCATATCGGCCACCATGCTGTTGAGCTCTTCACTTATGACCCTGGAAGTGATCACGTTCACCCCGATGAGGGAGCCTTTCAGATTTTTGCCCATGGTGACTGGCTTATTGTGGATGATTTCTATACCCGCAAGACCACGGCCTATCAAAATACAGCTCTTATAAACGGCATCGGTCAGGAAGGAGAAGGTGTCGCGGCATTTGCAGGAACCGCACTCTGCGAACAGAGCAGAGGTGCAAAAATAGTACGTGTCGATGCCGGAGAAAAATATGACTATATCATTGGTAATGTGACTGATGCATACAAAGAAGAGGCGGGACTCAATGAATTTTTACGCCATGTCCTCTATATAAAGCCTGATGTCTGGGTTATTGCCGATGAATTTAGCGCCTCGTCTCCGTCTCTCTATGAACTCTATTTCCACGGCGACTTTCCTTTTACAAAAATAGATGACAGGACATACACGCTCCACGGCGATAACGGTGCGCTAAGGATCACCTCACTTACACCGGATAATGTCAATTTACATACATGGATGCAGACCATTCTTCATACCGACGGCCATGAACTCGATCCCATGCCGGCACTAAAAATCAGCAACCAGACCAA
>CAZQOD010000182.1:0-5088 GCA_964594945.1 uncultured Desulfopila sp. | reverse complement strand
ATTGGAGAGCACCGCGGCCATAAATTCCGCCGGATGATGCTTTTTAAGAAAGGCTGCCTGAAAAGAAACCCGTGCATATGATGCTGAATGGGGCTTACAAAACGAATACCCGGCAAAACTCATCATCATTTGCCACATCCGTTCAACTGCAGAGTAGGCAACACCCCCTCTCCTGCAACCGGCAAAAAATTTATCTCGATAATTCTCCAACCTGAGCAACCTGTCCTTTTTTGACAATACTTTTCGCAGTTCATCCGCCTCAACATGGCTGAAACCCGCTAAAGCCACCGCCACTCTGGAAACATCCTCCTGGTAAACCATCAGGCCATATGTCTCATTGAGTACCCCGTCCAGCTCGGGGCAAAAAGGTTGACGACTGCCGCCGTGCAGACGTCTCACATACTCCCGCACAAATTCATTAGCCGCCGGACGGATTATTGACGACTGGATAACCAGTTGGGCAAAGTCACCACTACCCGCTTTTTTTTCAAGGAGTCGCATGGCCGGGCTCTCAATGTAAAAACAGCCCATTGTCTCACCCCTGGCCACCAGCAGTTGCGTCGCTTCATCATCTTCCGGCCGCCATCTGTTTTCATCAATTTTAATACCCCTGCGGGCCACCGCCGCAACACAATCACGTATCACCCCCAGGCTCCTATTGCCGAGGAGATCAATCTTCACCAAACCCGCCTCCTCTGCACCATCCTTGTCCCACTGGATAACCGGCACACCCTTACTTGCCCGCTGTAACGGTACATAATGACACAACGGTTGCGGCGTAATAACCACCCCCCCTGGATGAACGGAAAGATAACGCGGCAAGCCAATCAGTTTCTCGGATAATTCCACTATTTCCGGCCAGGGTGGCGCTAACGGTTGACCACCGAAAGAGGGCAGATCGCACAGGCACCGGATAAGAGTCGCTTTTTCCCCTCCATTCAGCCACGGTATCCGCCCGGTAAAGTCTGAAATCTCAGCACCCGTCAGCCCAAAAGCCTTTGCCGTCTCCCTGATGGCACTACGCATCTTGAAAAACACATGGTTACAGACCAACGCCGCATGTCCCGCAAAATCATCCAGCACATCCTGCAGGACGGCATCACGTTCATCCCAGGAAAAATCAATATCAATATCGGGGGGATCGCTGCGACCGGGGTTAAGAAACCGCTCAAAATAGAGATTATACTTAATAGGACATACATTGGTAATACCAAGACAATATGCAACAAGAGAGGCGGCCCCCGACCCTCGACCACAGATCCGTCTCTTCTTCCTCTTCCCGTCTGTACCCTTTCTCAGCACAATATCGCGTACCACCAAAAAATAGGAAGAAAAACGCATTTTTTCAATCACCCGCAACTCGTATTCAAGGCGCTTGAGTACCTGCTCTCCCGGCTCGTCTCCGTATCTCTGTCGCGCTCCCTCATATCCCTTGCGGCGCAGAACCGTAACACTGTCCCGTCCATCATTTCCACGCCAGGGCGGCATAACAATACCAAAGTCAGGACCAGCATAGGTGCAGGTTGCGGCCAGCTGTTCCGTGGTCGCCAAGACCTCCGGCCATATTGCAAATCTTTTGCTATACTCCTCTGCTCCCTGCAAGAAATTGGGACATTTGCCCTTTTGTTCCACCACCCCGTTAATGGTGGTGCCATTCGCCATAGCCCTTAACAGATAGTACAGCCGCCTGTCTCCTCTATCATGCAGGTCACTGTTAGGCGTGACCACGGAGAACAGACCGTTTTCTCTCGCAAAAGCTCGCAGCGTCCGAGCCACGGCAGATGGTCTGCAGCCAAGATCCGCCGCAACCTGTACCCCGTTTTGCCGGTAACAACGCAGCAGAAAAATGTCACCACACAGTACCCACAGACCGTCGGCCGCCGCAATAATCTCCCTTTCAAGATTGAAGTCTTTATGCAAATGACGTCTTGTCAACAGCGTGCAGAGATTAATATATCCGTTGTTGTTACGCACCAGGCAAGTGACGACCCGCTCCGATCCCGGCTCAGAAATTTCCGCTCCGACAACGGGGCGCAAACCCTCCTTTTTGCAAGCTCTCAAAAATTCCCATAAACCATAGAGATTATCCCTGTCCGTCAGCGCCAACCCGGAATAACCGAGTTGCCTGGCCGTACGACAAAGCATTGCGGGGGAAGACGTACCCCGCAGCAATGAATAAAATGATCTTATCCGAAGGGGGAACACCACAACCTCAGATCTCCCTGGGCGGTTGTCCCACCCCAATCACTCCATAGCCAAAACGGTGATAAATAGTGTCTAAAGCGGCCAGTACCCCCGCCTCACATCTGCGATGCACGGACGGCTCCGGAAAAAGAGACAACTGCGGCGAGTAACGCTGTAAACGATCACAGACAAGACGACAGCTGCGGACCCTGGTTCGCCGCACCAGGGCACGATCCAGGGCCGCGACCGCAAGTTTGCGCATGGAAAAATCACCGGCCGTGCCCAACCGACAGGGGGACTGCCGTACCACTTTGACACCGTCCGAATAGTACAACCAGACCCCCAACCTGCGAGTCACCTGACGACGCAGACGCAACCGGTTTGCCAAGCGACCGACGAGGATGCCGACGACCTCCTGCAGTTCCCGCCGATCATTATTATCCTCCGCAAAAAAATACTCCTCTACAAGCGACTGCATCTTCCCGGCGGGTGCCGAAACAACGCTCCCATCAATACCACGACTGGCGCCGTACAGGTAATCACAACGTCTGCCAAAAGGAATCATCAACTGTTGACGACTCAATCCGGCCAATGCTCCGATGGTATCCAGGCTGAACTCCCGCATACGCTCTATTTCTCGCCTACTCAGGCCGGGTAAAAGTTTAACGGGTAAAGGGGCGAGAAACACCGCCTCTTCACCGGGGTTAACAATATATTCGCCAACCGGCTTCACCAGTCTTGAGGCGACCTTAGCCACCAACTTGTTGCCGGCAAGGGTCCAGACGGGGTTGAGTCCAAGCCTGCAACGGACACGGCGACGAATGCGCCAACCCACATCGGGCGCTGGTCCGTGCAGACGGTGCGTACCCGTAACATCAACAAAAAAATGGCCGTCCACCCTCCCGTACTCGACAAGGGGCGAATATGTTCGCAACATTTCCGTAAAAGCACGCATCGCCCTGCGATAAATATTGACACGGGGAGCAAGGACAAGTGCCCCCTTGCACATTCGCATCGCCCGCTGCAGTAACATACCCTTACGAACCCCCTCGCCATACGCCTCTTCGCTCATATCGTAGACAACGGCACGGCGGGTGGACGGCGGCGCAATAATCAACGCTTTTTGGCGCAGTCCGGGATCCACAACCCTTTCCACGGACACCGCAAAATCTGTAATATTAAAATGCAGTACCGATCTATCCCGCAAATCGCCGCCGCACCTCATCCCTTCGTCCTTCCACTCTGTCCGGCCAAGATATCAGCTAACCTGATACCGTTTTCGGGGGCCTGGGCACCGACATGATTATTAAAGACAATAATGCCACGTTCGGCCCTGGCAGCCATGGGCAGGATAAAACTATCACGCCAGACAAGCAATTCTTCGTCGGAATAGTTATAATCAAACTTCTTCTGCATATTACCCGAATACCAGCCATCCTTGTTACGGCCGTGAAAACGCACATAAAAAAATGACGGATTTGTCACCACGTCGAGGGCTGGAAAGAGGCCGGGCAACGACGGTTCGTCAACCCCGACAAGGGTCACCCTGCGCCGCTCAAGCTCTGAAAATACGGGATCCACGGCCCATGAAGAATGCCGAAACTCCACGGCCACCGGCAATCCATCCAAACCGTCAAGCAGGGCCGCAAGATAGTTCCGGTGAATTATGGAACGATCAAACTCAGGCGGGAACTGAACCTGCACCGCAAGCAGACGTTTACCCAGCGGCGCGATTCCCTGTCGGTAAAGTTGAAGTTGCTCCCGCCAGTTATCCACCGGATCGTGGGTCATGGTTCTGGTCAGTTTTGCCGTAAAAAACATATGGGGTGGCGCTTTTTCCACCAGGCGACCCAACGATTCTGCCCTGGCCATCTGGTACCAGGTATAGTTCAATTCAACCACGGAAAAATAACGACCGTAAAAAGCAAGCATCTCTCCGGGCCGGGTACCCCGTGGATAAAAGCCACAGTCCACCCACTCGCTGTAGGAGTAACCACAGGTACCTATATAAACCGGGCATACACCTACCTCACCACCTGAAACCGGATCAAAGACAAGATCCACCCTGCCCGAACACTCCTCCCTACGCTCTCTCACCGTCAAACTCCGCATGTCGGCCCCGGATAACTCCAACCACCTTGCCCTGCACCAAAATATCGCCAAAGGGATAGCAGGTAACCGGGTAATCATCATTGGCCGGTTGCAACTCGACATGATCCGCATAGAGGAAAAAACGCTTCACAGTCGCATCTTCCCCCTTTATCAATATTGCTACAATTTCCCCGTTTTCGGCATATTGACGGGGTTCACAGACAACCAGATCGCCGTCAAGAATACCTGCATTTTTCATGGAATCACCCGTAATACGCAGGCAAAACAAATTATCACCGGGGAAAATAGTTGTATCAACAACCACGCATCCCTCCCACTCCTGCTGGGCATACATGGGTAAACCGGCCGTTATGCAACCGACAATGGGCAACTCGCCCCGCCGCAGCCTGTTCTTACCCCTTTTTTTCTTACCCTCGGGGTAAAGTTTAATGGTTCGGCTGTAATGCCCATCCCGTTCGAGCACACCTTTCTTTTCCAATTGATGCATCAACTGGGCCACGGCTGTATGACTCACTCCCAGATCGCTCGCGGCCCGCCGCAGAGTCGGCGCCCGTTCATCATCGGCCATACACTCTGTTAAGTAATCAAAAAACCGTTTTTGCTTAGCTGTCAACTCCATATACACCCCGTCATATACATTTTCCGACAACCATAATGTACATGTACATATTTTTTTGTCAATATACTTTATTGGTCAGCGGACCGACAAAAGGATTAACACCTAGACCTTACGTCCAAAATATTTTCAACGCCAGGGTTTCAGCGATGAAAAATTATTGTATCTTCGAGATA
>CAZQOD010000181.1:0-5202 GCA_964594945.1 uncultured Desulfopila sp. | reverse complement strand
ACCGTTTTTCCTGTTATTGTTTGGCCTGGCTATTTCCCTGTCAAGTGTTTTAATCACGCCCACCACCAAGGTACTGCATAATTTAACTGGCAGCCGACACTTCAGCACCAAAATAAATAAAGGTAACTTCCGGTGCCGGGGTAAAATTTACTGTTCAGAAATGTCTTCATGCGCTGAAGCACGGTTTTATCTTAGTAATTGTCCTGGAACTAAAATAGATGGTGATAATGACGGTATCCCATGCGAAAAACAATGGTGCGGTCATTAGTTACCAAACATTCATTAATAATCCATTTAAAAGACAATCTTTTTGACCTCTGCAAATGTTGAAACAAAATGGGCGTTAATTCCCTCTTTAATATGATCCGGCAGCAGTTCAAAATCTTCCCTGTTATCTTTTGGCAGGATAACATCTTTTATTTTTACCCGTTTGGAGGCAATCATCTTCTCTTTTACCCCGCCAATCGGCATTACCAGACCACTTAGGGTCAACTCCCCGGTCATTGCTATTCCCTGGCGAATGGGAATATTCTTAGCCAGGGAATATAGAGAGCAGGCCATGGTTATCCCCGCCGAAGGTCCGTCCTTGGGCGTTGCCCCGGCCGGTACATGGAGATGGATGAGATGGCTCTTAAAAAACTCGACACTATCCCTATCGTTACGTAGCAACGACCGCACATAACTATAAGCAATTTCAGACGATTCAACCATCACCTTCCCCAACTGGCCGGTCTGTTTAAAACCCGGTTGAGCGGCGGGAATAGGGATGGACTCGATATGAAGGGTCGTACCGCCCATGCTGGTATACGCCAGTCCGGTAATCACGCCCACACGTGGTTTTTTAAAGGCGTGATCCTCTGAAAAATACTTCTTGCCGAGCAGCTCCCGCAGTTCCTTTTTAAGAATGCGAACATTTTCCCCCGGATGTTCTATAATTCTGCCCACCGTTTTACGGAGTATTTTCTTAATACAATTTTCAAGGCCGCGCACACCGGCTTCACGGGCGTAACCATCGGCAATATCGGCCAAAACCGTCTTAGGGATTGTTATCTGTCCGGCCTTTAAGCCATGTTCCCGCAACTGTTTGGGCAAAAGATGTCTTTTGGCAATCTCCACTTTTTCTTCCAAAATATAACCCGGTAACTGAATTACTTCCATCCTGTCCATCAGCGGGCCGGGAATGGTATCCAGTTGATTTGCCGTACATATAAACAGTACCTTCGATAGATCAAAACGTACATCTAAATAATGATCGAGGAAGTCACGATTCTGCTCCGGATCAAGCACTTCCAGGAGAGCAGAAGCGGGATCTCCCTGGAAACTTGCCCCGATTTTATCTATTTCATCCAGCATTATCAACGGGTTGGCAGTCTTACATGTTTTAATGGCCTGGATAAATTTACCCGGCATGGCACCGATATATGTACGACGATGGCCCTTTATTTCAGCTTCATCGCGCATACCGCCCAGTGAAAAACGAAAAAACTCTCGGCCAAGACTCCTGGCAATGGATCTGCCAATGGAAGTCTTACCAACACCCGGGGGACCCTGGAGGAGAAGAATAGTCCCCGAAAGATCTCCTTTGATTAAACCAACGGAAATCAACTCAAGGATACGATCCTTGACATCCTGCAGACCGTAATGATCCTTATCAAGAATTTTTGACGCCTTTTTAGTATCATAACTATCCTTGGAATACTTACCCCACGGCATAATTGTCAACCAGTCAAGATAGGTTCTGGTAACATTAAATTCAGGCGATGACGTTCCCAGAAGTTTGAGCTTTTCTATCTCTTCTTCTACCTTTTCCCTGGCTTCATCCGAAAGAACCAGATCTTTTATTCTTTTTGTATATTTCTCAATTTCGGCCTGGGTATCATCTTTTGCCAGCCCCAATTCCTTTTTAATTTCCTGTAACTGCTGTTTAAGGAAAAATTCCCTCTGCTGCTTGGATAACTGCTCTTCAATACGCTTTGATATCTTGGCCTTGAGCTTTGAAATTTCGACCTCTTTCTTCAATAAAATAAGTACCGTCTCCAGGCGACTAAGCACATCTTCAGTTTCCAGAATCACCTGAATTTCCGCACCGGAAGAGGTAGTCATCGAGGCCGCAAAATCTGCGAGAGAACCCGGATCACTGAGGTTAATTCTTTCAAGGAGCAGAGACAATCCCTCTTTGAAGAGGGGGTTCATATTCACCAGCTCTTTAATGCAATCAATAATTGCGACTGAATAGGCCTTTAACTCATCACTGTTTTCAACAGCACCCTCCGACCGATACTCCACGTCGGCGATAAAAAGGGCATCTTTTTTCATTAAGGATACAACTTCAAAACGCTCAAGGGCCTGCACCAGCACCTGCAAAGGCTCACCATTTTTTGCAGGAGAAACCTGAATCACCCTGGCCACCACGCCAACTTTAAAAAAATCATCGCCCTTTTCTGGAAATAGCGCCGAACCGTCAACACTAGGTCTAAGGAGAATAAGACCGAAATAAAGCGGCTTATTCTGGTTCATGTGTTTTAATACCGTGCGTTGCAAAACATCATCATCAACAATGACCGGCCCCATCATTTTCGGGAACATGGGCCTGTCGTGTAACGGTATAACCATTAACTGCTCCGGCAAAATGTCCTTTGCCACCACCAGTGATGTTTCCGACCCGCCTTCTTGTTCCTTTTCCTCCGTCGCTTCATCGGACTGTAAAACCGTTGCTTTTTTCATTATTTTTTCTCCTTCGGCCACCCATCAAGAATTCACGGATGCGAAATTATTTTTAAGCGGACTCCCACCCGGAAAATTTTTTCTAAATCTTGCTCCAAGAATACGTGAAAACAAATTTCATACCATTAAATTAATATGTTACCCATAGACAACAGAATAAGTTCTTTTATATTTTTTATAAGTAATTTTTTCCCATATTCCATACCCCTCCAGGGCCGTTGAATCCGGTAATAAACTTTAGCAAAACCATTCGTTATTGGTCAAAAAATTATATTCGAAGTTATGCGCATATACCTATATCAACCATATGGTTGCGCCTGTTTTTTCAACCCATAATTTTGAGCAGAGAGCGAGTATCCAACCCAAAATGATTATTTGCGGACGGACACCAACGAAAAATCCGAACTTGCCGATTATACAGTTTAGGGGTAAATATATATTCCCGGACGGGTGTCATCCCGGCAAACTTAAAACTCCCTTTGCAGGGCAGTCCCGTACTCCAGCAAACGAACACTAACCCTGTTTGTAACCAACAAGGCGGACCAAATTCTCAGGCCACAGCCACAACAAACAATGAAAGCAACTCAGGAGTGAAACCACTTTCATATAAACCATCAAATTAAAACATAGCATACATTATGAATATCATCCAAGCCCTCAAAGTAAGGAAATCCACCCGGGCCTTCCTGGAAACACCGGTCGAGCAGAAAAAAATACGGAAAATACTCGAAGCGGCCCGACACGCGCCCTCCGGCACCAACGCCCAACCATGGCAGGTGGCCGTTGTCTCCGGCACTAAGAAAAAGGAACTCACCCAAAAAATTGTCAAGGCCTTCAAGGAAGGAGGAGTGGGTGAAATGGACTATCAATATTATCCCGTAACGTGGCACGAACCCTATAAAAAGAGGAGAATAATCTGTGGATCAGAACTATACTCGGCGCTGAACATTGCCAGAAATGACAAGGAAGGGCGACTGGAGCAATGGATCGCCAACTACCGAGGCTTTGATGCCCCGGTAATTCTTTTCTTTTTTATGGACGGCGCCATGGAAAAGGGATCATTTCTCGATTATGGCATGTTCCTGCAGTCCATTATGCTGGTTGCAGTGGAAGAAGGGTTGGCCACCTGCCCCCAGGCCGCACTTGGCCAGTATCCACAACTTATTAAAAGAGAACTGAACTACAACGAAGATACTATTCTGATCTGCGGCATGGCCCTTGGCTATGAAGACACCAAGGCTCCGGTAAACAACTACCGTACCTCCAGAGAAGAAATTGATTCTTTTACGCGTTTTTACGAATAATATTTATTTTAAAGATAACAGTCCAATGTTTAGCACCACGGATATCTGCAATATAGCAATTCAGATAGAAAAAAACGGTGAAGAGACCTACCTGAAGGCCAGCAAGGTTACAAAAGATCCACAAATCGCTGAGATACTTACCTGGATGGCAAAGGAAGAAGCCCACCACGCCAAATGGTTTGAAAAATTAAGCACCGAAATCACGGTAACGGAGGAAGAACAGAAGATCAACGAAATGGGCAGGGATCTCCTGCAAAATATGGTTAAGGGAAATTCATTTTTAATGCAGCAGGACGAACTGGAAAAATGTGAAACCATCGAATCGGTCATCGACAGATCCATTGAATTTGAGCAGGATACAATTTTATTTTTTGAATTCCTCCTGGATCTGCTCGATGAAGAACAGACCGCGCAGCAATTAAAAAAGATTATCGCGGAAGAACACAATCATATCGACAAACTCAAATTACTCAGGCAGGGGAAATTTTCCTCCCATGAACCACTGGTCGTTGACTGACCCATAACAAACTACAAACCGGAGCGAGTGGCAAAAAACATGAAAACCCCTTCTCAAACATTTAGAAGTCGGTTACAGATCAAAAACGAAACCTACACATATTTTGATATAAAAAAACTCTCGGACAGCCTCAACTGTTCCATAACTCGCCTCCCCTATTGCATCAGAATCCTGGTTGAAAATCTATTAAGAAAACATGACGACACCGTTGTCGACAAAAATGACCTACAACAAATAACCAACTGGCAAATCTCCTACCATACCCCGGTGGAAATACCCTTTCATCCGGCCCGCGTATTAATGCAGGATTTCACCGGAGTGCCTTCGGTGGTTGACCTTGCTGCCATGCGAGAAGCTATTAAAAACCTCGGCGGGGATCCCGGTCGAGTCAACCCCGAAATCCCGGTCGAACTGGTGGTTGACCATTCGGTGCAGATAGATTTTTCCGGCACCGAATGCAGTCTGGCCGATAACGTAAAAAGAGAATACGCACGTAACGCCGAACGATACTCATTACTTAAATGGGCTCAACAAAATTTTCATAATTTCAGGGTAGTACCTCCAAATTCAGGCATCTGCCACCAGGTAAATCTGGAGCACCTTGGCAGGGTCGTCATCGGTGAAAAACTGGGCAATACCCGCTATGCCTATCCGGAT
>CAZQOD010000180.1:0-5258 GCA_964594945.1 uncultured Desulfopila sp. | reverse complement strand
TATGGCAAAGAGAAACCGTCACTCTTTCTCTATGATGTTACTTCGAGCTACCTTGCTATAATTGGATACCATTCTGCGTGCCTCTGTGCTGTTGCTATTCAGACTATTGAAAATTGTGATTTTGGAAGAATAAGGGAATTAACCGAGAAATATCGTGATTTACCAATGGATTTTGCTGATTCATGTTTAGTATATCTTGTCGAGAAACTGTGTATAAATACAATTGCAACAATTGATCGTGACTTTACAGTTTATCGTATCAAAGGACGGGAAAAATTCAGAATTGCACTTTCTTAACATGTTTTTTTGCAAAGAAAACTTTTCTTATATTCTGCCCTCTTTTGAAAAAAGATGAATATGTTGTTGCTCTGCGGTCAGGAAAATTTTTTCATCGGCCTTACATACGATTGTTCCAGCACCGCTGACAACAATATCTGTTTTATCTGTCAATCTCCCATATAGATAACTGATGTCCCCCAGGTGTTCACTGGCGTATACTGAAATTGTAAGCTGCAGCTGCTCGCCTTTATTCGTGGTGATCAGGTGTTCCGGTCTTATGCCCACGGTTAATAAATCACCAGTTTTACAGCTATGGTTTTCCCTTTGCAGGTTAATGGTTGAATTGTCGGGGAGGTTCAGGACAATGTGGTTATTTTTTGTCGAGGTGACCTTGGCCGCAATAAGATTCATTCTGGGTGAACCTATGAAACCCGCCACAAAAACATTGGCTGGCTCGTGATACAGCTCCAGGGGAGTGCCTATCTGTTCAACCCTGCCTTCGCGCAGAACCACGATTTTATCTGCAAGCGTCATTGCTTCCACCTGGTCGTGGGTTACGTAGACGATGGTGGTTTTCAGTTTTTCGTGCAGTTTGGCGATTTCAAGTCTTGTTTTTACTCTGAGGGCGGCATCCAGGTTTGAAAGGGGTTCGTCGAATAAAAAGACATCAGGTTTCCTGACAATTGCCCTGCCGATGGCCACCCGTTGTCTTTGGCCCCCAGATAATTCTGCTGGTCTCCGTTTTAAATATTTTTCGAGTTGCAGTGTTTCGGCAGCGGTGTTAACCCTTTTTTGTACTTCCGCTCTGTTCTTTCTCCCGATCTTTAAGCCGAACGCCATATTTTCATAAACGGTCATATGAGGATATAGTGCGTACGATTGAAACACCATGGCAATACGACGTTCTTTGGGAGTGAGATCATTAACAACCCTGTTATCAATTAGGAGTTGGCCTTCACTTATTTTTTCAAGCCCGGCGATAAGGCGGAGAAGCGTGGATTTACCGCATCCTGATGGCCCGACAAACACAACAAATTCACCATCTGCAATGTCGATGTTTACGTTATGGATAACCGTGACCCGCCCAAATGATTTGCTGATGTTTGAAAGAGTAATTCGGCTCATGGTATTATGTCTGTTGTTGGTTGTGATAGTCGGCTGAACATTATTTTATCGCCCCTGCGGTAATTCCGCGAATCAGTTGTTTTGACAAAAGAAGATAGATAACCAAAATAGGGATGATCGCCAAAGTAAGTGAGGCCAGTACGGCGTTCCAGTCCGTGACGTATTGGCCGATAAATTGCTGAATACCCAGGGTAATTGTCTGTGTTTTTTGGCTTGGTGCAAGGATTAGTGGAAACCAGAGATCATTCCAGATCGGTACCATGGAAAAGACACCGACAGTGGCAATTGCAGGTCTTGTCAGGGGCAGGATAATTTTAAAAAAGATTGTGTATTCCCCAACTCCGTCACATCTGGCCGCCTCTTTTAGATCATTTGGTATCTGGTGCATGAATTCGTTGAGAATAAAAATAGCAAGGGGCAGGCTTTGCGCAGTATAGATAAGGATCAGGGCGGTGAGGGTATTGATTAGATGCAGGTTAACGATTAGTTGTAGAATGGAGACACTGCCTAAACGGATAGGGACCATAATGCCGATGGCCAGATAGATGGCCAGAAAAGTGTTCCCCCTAAATTTATACTCGGATAGGGCCCAGGCCGCCATGGCCCCTATGAGCAGCACCACCACCAGAGTGATAACTGTAACAACGATAGAATTATAATAACTGAGCAGCAGGTTGGATTTTGAGAGGACCTTTTCAAAACCGATGAGGCTGAAGGAATCGGTACCCGGCAAGGCCATGGGCTCGCGGAAAATTGCTTTTCTGGTCTTAAATGAATTTATAATTATAAGAAAAATCGGCCAGAGAGCAAGGGTCGTATAGCCCGCTAAAACCAGGTGAATTGCGGTCCGTCTTGCCGGGTTTATATATCGTGTCATGGTCTTCCAGCCCCTACAAAGCAAAGCGTTGCAGCCGTTTTTGGATTACAAAAAGATAAAATAGAACCCCGACCAGGATAACGAGGAACATCATGGTGGCCACCGTTGCCCCCATGGTGGGGCTTCCTATCTGTAGTTGGAAACCGAAGAATGTTCTGTAAAAAAGGGTGCCCATTATATCGCTTGCAAAGTTGGGCCCGGCCAGGGCTCCTTTAACTGAATAGATCAGGTCAAATGCGTTAAAATTTGCGACAAATGTTAAAATTGAGACCATGGAAATAGTGGGCAGGATCAGAGGTAGCTTGACCTTCCAGAAGATTTGCAAGTGGTTTGCGCCGTCAATTATTGCCGCCTCGGTCAAATCTTCAGGGATATTGAGCAGCGCTGCATAGATTAACATCATGGGAATACCAACAAATTGCCAGACCGAGATAAGGGCCAAAGTGACGAGTGCCGTGCTCTCCTGGCCGAGCCATGGCTGAAAATAATCTGCAAGTCCGATATAGTTGAGCAGGGTTTCGCTCACCCCCCACAGGGGGCTGAGGATGAGCTGCCAGGTAAAACCGATGATGACCACGGAAAGCATGGTGGGCATAAAAATCAGTGTTCTGTAAGTGGAGCGCAGTTTTAACCTGGGCAAACTCAATAAAGCGGCAAGCAGCAGACCAATGGGGTTTTGCAGCAGCATATGGATGGTAAAAAAAATAAAATTATTTTTTAAGCTGTTCCAGAAAGCGGCTGACCAGTCCGGGTCAAAAAGAAGGGTTTTGTAATTTGTCAATCCGGCAAAAACAAGATTTGTCCCCTCTTTTGGAGAATAGAGGCTGAGGCGGATGGAGTCCGCTAAAGGGTAGATCATAAAAAGGGTATAGATAAGTAATGCCGGACCGAGAAATACGACAATATGGGTGGGGAATTTTTTTCTTTGTGTAGTCATAATCTATCCTGTCCGGCCTGACAACCTCTGTCTGCACTCGTCCCCGGAGGGTTGGCGGTTCACCCGCCGGGGAGAATGGCTTACATCTGCGGTTTATACCATTTGCTTAAGCCGTCTTGAACCTTTTGGGCGGCCTCTTTTGGTGTCATGGTTCCGTTCAACACCTGTACGGAGCTGTTCCATAGATCATTCTCCATATTCGGAGTACCCCTGGAAAGTATCTGATATGAATTGCGAATGGTGGATGAGCATTTATTTCTCCAGCTGATAAATTCCTGGGCAACGGGATCCTTGATTTTTACCTGATGTTTGGAAAGAGGGAAAAAACCGGGCAGCGCGTTGGCGTAGAGAGTGGCAAATTCAGGAGTTGTCAACCAGGTAAGGAAAATCTTGGCCTTGGCGCTATCCTTGGATTTGGTGTTGAGCCCAAGTCCGATATCGGTATGGTCGCTGATAAAACATTTTTTCTGACCATCCGGCAGTGGTGGAGGAAAGGCACCAAAGGGAAAATCCGCCTGCTTGTTAAAGGTGGTTATATCCCACGATCCGGCGGGGTAAATGGCCCCCCGCCCCAGGGTGAAAAGGTTTTGGCTGTCGGGGTATTTTTGGGCTTTGTAGCCTTTTCCCAGATATGGTGCCCATTCACTGAGAGCCTGAAAAACTGCAATGTAGGGTGCGTCGGTTATCTTTGCCGATCCTTCTATGAGTTCCTTGCGGCCCTTTTCGCCCTGCCAGTAATTTGGGCCGATATTCTGAAAGCCCATGGTCGCAGCTTCCCATTGATCGGCTGTTCCCATGACCAGTGGCGTATAGTGACTCTTGCTCTTGATGGTTTCGAGTACGGTCATAAATTCAGATTTGGTCTTGGGAACCTTGAGGTTTAGCTCTTTAAATATATCCTTGTTATAGATAAAACCGTGGATAACCGAGGCCATGGGTACGCAGAAAGTGGTTTTCCCGTCGTCCGTCTGCCAGGCTGATTTGGCCACGGCGGAGAAATTATCCATCCCTTCCAGGTCGTTTAGATCCGCGAGGCGACCGTTTTTAAAAAGAGATAATGATGCGTCAAAAGGCCTGCAGGTGATCAGATCACCTGCGGTACCGCCCTCCAGCTTGGCGTTGAGACTGGCGTTGTAGTCAGCCGGAGGAGTGGGGGTGAATTTTATCTTTATCTCGGGATGATGTTTATTAAAAGCGGGGATAATTGTATCGTTCCATATATCGATATCGTCATTACGCCAGCTTTCAATGGTCAGAGTGTCGGCGGCCTGTAAGTTTGATGTGGGGATAAGCATTGCCCCCGCAACAAGTGCCAAAAGAGATAATCTTGTCGTTATGGCTTGCATTCTTTTTTTCACCTGTTCCTCCCTGTGTCAATGGTGTGTGTATGTTGTGGACATTCCCCGTGCTACAAAAATAAATGGGAAGTTACCCGGCTATTTTTATATGAAAGTGCCTTCCAAGGCTTTGCCTCTTGAGCCGCTTTCATTGTTTGTTGTGGTCTACTAATGCCTGGGAATTTGGTCCAGCCGTGCTGGTTATTTTATAATCGTTTTTTATATGTACTGCTGTTTGATATTTCCCCCATCGCTTTGCGTAAAAAACCGTGGTGCTTTTTCAGTAGCGTTACGGCATCTTCACTATTAAGACCCATTGCCAGGAGAACAGCCGCCTTGACGGAGCCATTAACTGATTCGAGCAGGTCGGAAGCATGATCTCCGTCTATATTGCTGATACGTGATACAATTGTTGTGGCCCGTTCGTGCAGCTTTTTGTTATCAACCGTCAGGTTAACCATCATACCGTCAACCACGTGACCCATGTGGATCATGGTCATCGAGGAGAGGATATTTAAAGCTGCCTTCTGTGCTGTTCCCGCGTTCATTCGGGTGGATCCGGCAATAACTTCACAGCCGCTGTCGAGAAATATCGGGTGGTCGACAATTT
Source organism: uncultured Desulfopila sp. (assembly GCA_964594945.1). Classification (GTDB taxonomy): domain Bacteria; phylum Desulfobacterota; class Desulfobulbia; order Desulfobulbales; family Desulfocapsaceae; genus Desulforhopalus_A. Next base: position 93 of record CAZQOD010000180.1, on the reverse strand, counting down.
CAAGGAGTTTACCTGTTCTGTTATTGCTAATGCCTATTGTTAGGTTGTTATGGCGGGCTGCGCTCTCCGTGGCAGCCACGGTGTAGTTTGTAT
>CAZQOD010000179.1:0-5372 GCA_964594945.1 uncultured Desulfopila sp. | reverse complement strand
CTGCTCCCGAGTTTGACGGGGGTTGGGGAACTAAATGCCCTTTGGGCAAATTCGTCTTTAATTTTGATTTTTAATCTGCCCGCCTGTTCTTCAAGAAAAGAGCCGGTACCGGCGGCGCAGGCCCTGTTCATTTTAAAGGAATTAATTTTTCCGTTCTTAATTATAATGAACTTGGAATCTTGTCCACCTATTTCAAAAACGGTGTCAACCTGGTTAAAAAAATGTTTAGCGGCTAGAAACTGGGCGGATATTTCGTCGATAGTCGATCCGGCATCGATTAATGCGGCGGCCATATGTCTTCCCGAACCCGTTGAAACGACATGGGCAATGTTCATTGGTTCAGGGGATTTTTCCCGGAGTTCCGCAAAGAGTGTTTGGAGGGCCGTTATGGGTCGACCCGAGGTCGGTATATAAGAAGAGGCGATGATCTTTTTTCTGGAATCTATAATGACCCCTTTCGTACTGACAGAACCTATATCCACCCCTAAAAAAAATGGGCTCCGTGATGTTTGTGTTAAGTTTTTTTTTATTAGTTTCCCGCCGTGCGGGGATATCGCCTGTAGCAGTCTACGATGGCGGCCAAATGTTGCAGTCTTCTTTTTCAATAGTGATTTCAGCAGATCCTGGACGCTCAGGGGGGCGGCAAGTGGCGTTTGGTGGGCGATAACGGCGCTGCCCAGGGCCCCCATAACGGAAAAATACCTGGGAATAATAAAGTCATTTTCGCCTAGGTTCAAAATCTCCCTGAACGCCCGTACGACACCTTGATTTGCGGCAACGCCGCCTTGAAAGAATATGGGGGGCGGAGGAATATGTCCCTTGCACAGTGTTGCAAGATAATTCCTTGCCAGGGCGAAACACAGTCCGGAAGCTATTTCCGCTGTCGGCACGGTTTTTTGCTGGAGATGGATCATATCTGACTTGGCAAAGACCGAGCATCTCCCCGCAATTCTGGCTACTTTTTTTGCAGATGCCGCCAGGTTGCCTAGTTGGGCGATGGATAGACCGAGACGATCCGCCTGTTGGTCGAGAAATGCGCCGGTACCGGCGGCGCATAGTTCATTAAAGGCGTGATTCTCCACGTAATGAGTTCTTGCTTTATTCGTTCCGATGGAGATAAATTTTGAATCTTGCCCCCCTATTTCGAATACAGAGCTGATAGCGGGGTGTAGTGTCCAGGCCGCAGTACCATGAGCGATAATTTCATTGACGCTTCCGATTCCTGTCGCTTCGGCGATAAGTTCTTTTCCTGATCCCGTGACGACCGCGCCGGGAAAAATCAGTTTTCCAAAGCGGTTGTCAATCTCTTTTAAAAGTTTAATCGTTGTGGCAATCGGTTGTCCTGCGGTTCTTCTATAATCCTTGTAAATAACGTGTCTGCAATCATCGGTGATAACGCAGTTCAGACTGACCGAACCGAGATCCAGCCCCAGGTATGTTTTATCTCTCCCGTGCATTTTTAATTAAAATTGTCTGTTGCTGTTCGTGGATATTTAAGAGATTCTGTTTAATCCACTCTTTGTGGTATGGTTTATGTGAAAATGCCTCCACTTTTGAGTCGATTTCATTGTTTGTTATGGCTGTAGCCTAAGAATTTGCTCCAGCCATGCTGGTTACTTTACTTATTATTTTGTTTAAATGTAAAGAAGGGATTTTTTTTGCCGGAAAATTGTTGCCCGGGTTTACTATCTATTTTTTTTGAGGTGCTGGTGATTAATGAATTTCCTGAAATTGTAAGGGATAAAGCATCGGTTTTAAGAAGGTTGGCTGAATTGAAAAAGGATGGCTGGTATGCAGCGGATCTTCATGTTCATTCGGCCCAATCCGATGGTATCCATTCTCTGAAAACTGTTGTTGGTCATTGTCTTGATCTTGGGATTTCCGTGGCCGTGACGGATCATAACAGGGTCCCCGATTTAAGCGCCCTTCGGGCCAAAGAAGTTGCCTGCATGATTCCGGCAATGGAAGTGACCAGCAGGGAATATGTTGATATACTCTGTTATTTTGATGATTTTGCATCTCTGCAACAATTTAACGACGAAATTGTTGCAAAAAACAAGGTCAAACCGTATATGATTTCCCTTTCCTGTGAAGAGATTCTTCTGTCATTGGAAAATCGTAAATGTGTTAGTACCGTTCCCCATCCGGATTATCCCGCCGATCCCCTGCGCGCAAATTTTATGCGTTTGCTGAAGCTCGGTGCTTTATCGTCCCGGGCGCTTTCGGTTATTCATTGCATTGAGATTTTTAATGCCGGTCGTGATACGCAAATCAGTATGGAAAAGAGACAACTCGCCCTGGATTTGGATAAATATGGCGTGGTTGGTAGTGATGCACACACCAAATCCGCCATTGCGGATACCCTCACTTTTTGTAAGGCAAAGAATCATCGCGATTTTTTACGTAAAGTCGCCACGGGCCAGACAATGGGGATCGGTGTGGCGAGTCGCAGGATGGATAAATCTCTCCCCAAAATGAAAATGGCCTGGCTACACATTAAAGGCTTGCTGGCCGGACGCTAAAAAGCTATCATCGTGCCATGAATTCGTCACATGTTAATGTTATAACGCATCTGCACACTTATGCTTCCAATGGTCCGGCAAGCTCTCTGGATCACACGGTTAACAAGATTTTGACCGATGTATTCGGTTCTGTTCCCGAAGGGTTGATCTGGCGCGAGTGCTTTATTGATATTGCTGATATCCGTAATATCCTGGCTGGGAACAGCAGTAAAAGGGATATAGGAATAATTTTTCTCACCGATCACATGTCGTCGCGGTATCATAAGCTTGACAAGGATCTTCTTCGTCTGGCTACCGAGGAGCGGAGGATCGGTTTAGGTTGTGAAATACAGACTGTCGGGTTTTCACGCAGACAGGGGCGCTTTGTGGCCTCTCCCGAAGTATTGCTTTACGGCAATGGTAATGACCGGGAATTTGCTGGTAAAAAATATACCGGTATTGATGATGCGATGATTGCGGAGCTGTACAGGGAATGCGCGGTTATAGATGCCACCGAGCCCGAGATTTTAAAGGTTAATGCATTTTGCAGGAAGAACAATATTGCATTCGCCCTTGCCCATCCCTTCGACTGCCAGGAGCTGGATCTTGAAGAGACACTTGATGTAGTCGCTGCTTTCCCGTTTGTGGAAGCGGTCAACGGTGGTTTTCCCCATCGCAGCAGCGGGGCTTTGCAGGAGTATGTGGCTTTCCATAATGAAATAATCAGAAATGGTGTTTCCTCTTATAATGTTGATGGATTGAGTGAGTCGCAAAAACGTCGGATTGATAAAATCTCGCGCTCCGGCATCCTGGTACCTTTAGGCGGCAGTGATGCCCATTTCAACAATTTTGATCGGGTGGTTACCAGGTTTAGTAGTGCCCCTGGGAAAACCATGGCCGCCGATTTTGTAAATGCTATGTTGCATTGTTCAAATATGGACATTATCGAGCGGAAAAAGATGGAGCCGGTCGGCAGGGGATGTTCGATGCTGGGCCTTTATATGGATGTTTTTGGTATTGTATGCAAAAATATTCACGTGCACCGGGGCCATTTTCGCCGACCGTGTATCTGGCCCAAATTAATAAAGACATTGTTGACCACGGGGCTCAGGGAATTGTCGGTTAGGATTAGGCGCAATAGATCCATTGCGGCTGATTTTCAGAAACGGATGAATATAAAAGCTGTTAATAAAGCTATTTCCCGCCGCAAAATGCGGAATGTCAGACCCGAGAATGCATTTTTGCCCAACTCTTCGGTAGTTCAGAAAAAATAATGCATACAGATAATTTAAGACTTCGATCTCGACCAACGGCTGGGCTTGTTGAGTAGATTTAGTGGAACTGTCGATCCCGAAGGGCGAAAAATCTGAGAAAAATTTATATGAAAGTGGTTTCACTCTTGAATCGCTTTCATTGTTTGTTGTGGCTGTGGTCTGATAATTTGGTCCAGCCATGCTGGTTACTTATAAAAATAGTAGAAACAATGAATACATTGCCAAGTTTTACCCTCTTTTGTCCCGGACCGGTTAATGTTTCAAGGCGGGTGGCTGAAGCGTACGCAAATTGTTCTCTCAGCCATCGAGAGCACCATTTTGTAGAGCTCCTGGATGATGTTAGGCGATCCCTTGTCACGGTGGCGGGTGTGAATGATGAAAAGGATGAATATACGGCCCTGTTGATCACCGGTTCGGGTACGGCCGCAAATGAAGCTGTTCTGGCCAGTGGTGTGTTGTTGACGGAGACCGTTGTTGTCTTGAGTAATGGTGAGTTTGGCGAGAGACTAGGTGTAATTTCCAGTATTTATAATAAGACTGAAATAATTGATAGTGAGTGGGGCGGAGAGCTTGATCTTGTGAAGCTTGCAACTTGCCTGGCAAAAGGAAATGTCGCTATGGTGGCCATGGTCCACCATGAGACCAGCACCGGTCTTCTCAATCCGATTGCTGAGGTCGGTGCGTTGTGCAAAAATTATGGAGTCAGATTATTTGTTGACGGAGTAAGTAGTTTTGCCGCAGACCCCATCTCCATGGTTGACGACGGTATTACCTTTTTAACAACATCTTCGGGCAAGGCAATCGCCGGTTACCCTGGCCTCTCCTTCGTACTGGGAAGACGTGACAGCTTCGCCGAGCTTGCGGGTAATCCCGAGAAAAACCACTATCTAAACTTGTACAGATATTACCGTTCTTTGGAACAGACCGGGCAGACACCAAATACCCCGGCGACGTCACTCGTTGCGGCGGTCAGGGTCGCGTTACGGGAAATTCTTGAGGAGGGGATGGAGCGGAGACATAAACGTTTTCTAAGACAGGCCCTGGATATGCGCTTTCGGTTACAGGAAAGACGACTTTACCACCCACGGGGGAAAGCGGAGTCGGTTGTACTCACCAATGTGCTTCTTCCCGGTCAGATAAAATTTATGGAACTGCAGGACTATTTACGTTCTAAAAACTTTCTTGTTTATGATACAAAGGGCCCCCTGCGGGGTCGTTATTTTCAGGTCAGCACCATGGGTGATATCAGCGGTGGCGATATAGATCGTTTTATTGATCTATTTGACGAGTTTATTTTTTCGGCGAAAATTTTGTAGTTGAGCCGTGATACGGCATAATTCTACGTAGATTGGTAGAGATTGTAATATCTGTGGAAATAGATAAGTGCTGTAATCCATTGTAGGGTCAGGCCGATATGGATCAGTGTAAGGCCGGCCATATGTATATAGCTGTTATATGCAATGGACTGGAATGGCTGGATTACATCGAGAAAAAAGATAATTAATGATGCATAAATGCAATCTGTTGCGACTTTGCCAAGGGTGATGGAAGGGATGGAAAATCCCAGCTGTGCTGCGCTCCAGCGCATGGAAAGTAT
>CAZQOD010000178.1:0-5373 GCA_964594945.1 uncultured Desulfopila sp. | reverse complement strand
TACAGGTTTTATGGAGTAAGGCACTGATAACTGCATCTTCCCTACTTTTCCATAACCTGAATTTTTGCCAACACAGGTTTATAATTTGTTCCGGCCCCCTGGTCAACGACGCTTAAAACAAATACACCAAGCCACAGCAAAGCGGTGTTGACAAGTTACCTTTCCCTCAGCAAATAGCCGATCAGCAGCACCAACAAAAGAACAGGAATGCCAAGTAGCGCCGTGATAAGAAAAAATGTGGGATAACCCAGGTTCGAGACAACGGTGCCGGAATAACCGCCGATCAATTTGGGAAAAAGCGTCATAATAGAGGTGAAAATTGCATATTGAACAGCGGTAAAAGAGACATTTGTCATACTTGAAAGAAATGCGATAAATGCCGTGGTCGCAATACCTCCGCTGAGATTATCGGCTGCAATAACCACCGCCAACATCGGGACATTGGGGCCCGCCGCAGCAAGTAGCATAAAGAGTATATTCGTCGCAGCCGAGAGAAGAGCACCAAGAAAAAGTATCTTGTTTACACCATAACGAAGCGTTAAAAAACCACCCAAAAAACCACCGGCCAGGGTCATCCCCAAGCCAAAAGATTTGGTCACCCCGCCTATCACCGTCTTGCTGAAACCCATATCAATATAAAAGAGGTTGGCGACAACACCCAGGACAATATCGGACAACCTGTAAAAACCCACCAACAGGAGCAGGAGAAAAGCGGTTTTTATTCCATAGCGAACAAAAAAATCTTTCACCGGGTTAAAATAACTGCGGATCACCATCTCTTTACCGACGAGACCGATCTTAACCAGGGTGAGACCGACGCTAATCGCCATCCCCAATGCCAGGATAAAGCGCATAACCTCCAGACAAAAACCTATTATTCTACTCTTCCCGACCATAGTACCGAAAAAGTAGGTATATGAGGACGATAACAATGTACCGCTATGGAAAAAAGTTACGGCAAAAGCAAATACAGCGAAAACAAAGAGGATAAGAAAACGTATATATTCAGCTACATTATAATCATATTTTTGTGTAGTGGTACTGTATTCCGGTTCCTTTATGATAAAGGTGGTTATAACCCCTATGGACATAACGGCGGCCATGGACAAATAGGTTAATTGCCATGACCCATAATTATAAGCAACGTCACTTGTCCCCAGGAAATCGGCTAAAAATAACGAACCGGCGCCCGCAACCAACATACCGATGCGGTAACCGGCGATATACATGGATGCCAACAATGCCTGCAACGAGTCATCACCGATCTCAATCCTATAGGCATCAATAACAATATCCTGGGTCGCGGACGAAAAACCGAGCATCACCGCCGCAAAAGCCATGTAAGTAAGAAACCGTTCGCAAACGGAGGGATCCACGGATGCCATACAGATAATAGAAATAATAACAAGACATTGGGCAAACAACAACCAACCCCGCCTTCGTCCAAGGCGGCTGGTTAAAAATGGCAGGGGAAACATATCAACAATTGGTGCCCAGGTGAATTTAAACGAATAACCAAGGGCGGCCCAGCTGAAAAAAGTAACGGTTCCTTTACTGACACCAGCTTCAATAAGCCAAATTGAAAGGGTTGAAAAAATAAGAAGAATCGGCATACCGGCGGAAAAACCAAGAAAAAGCATGGCTATCACCTTTGGCTCCAGCCACGATTTAACCACCGCTTGCCAAGAATTCTCTTGAACAACACCATCTGCCATTATTGTCTTTTCCTTTTAATAAGATTATGATACCTGTACTGTGCTGGGTTATGAACAGGCCAACCTTTGCTGGTGTCCTGCTTAGTGTCTATCCAGAAACAGTGTCTGTCCGAAAATAAGGTGTTTTGAACAAATGGCGCAGATTTCGACGGATCTCGTTTCTGATCAGGCACTACTTAATTATTTTCCACCAGAAATAACAAGAAAATAATACAACCGACAACCAACAGTCCATCACTGTTACCATGACTATTCGACTTTACAATACCCTATCCGGGAAAAAGGAACCGTTACAGACAATAGAAAAAAATCATGTTAAATTGTATGTGTGCGGAATCACATCCTATGATTTTTGTCACATAGGGCATGCAAGACTGGCCCTGGCCTTTGACATGATAGTGCGATACCTTAAATACCGGGGCTACAAAACCACCTATGTCCGTAATTTTACAGATATTGATGATAAAATCATTAAACGCGCCAAGGAACAGGACTGCAGCCCCGCTGAACTCGCCGACCGCTTCATTAAAGAGTTTAACACCGATATGGAGATGCTGGATGTTAAACGACCGGATATTGAGCCTAAGGCCACTGAACATATCCAGGAGATGATCGACCTTATCAATACGCTGATCGACCGAGGCAAGGCATATCAGGCAGGTGCGGATGTATATTATCTCGTCGATTCTTTCCCGGAATATGGAAAGTTATCGAAAAGAAATATTGATGATATGAAGGCCGGGGCCCGTATTTCAGTTAACGAACAGAAGAAAAATCCCATGGATTTTGTCCTGTGGAAAGGATCAAAGCCCGGTGAGCCCACCTGGCAAAGTCCCTGGGGGGATGGGCGCCCCGGCTGGCATATTGAATGTTCCGCCATGAGCAAGAAATATCTTGGAGAATCATTTGATATCCACGGAGGTGGACAGGATCTTATATTTCCCCACCATGAAAATGAGATTGCTCAAAGTGAGGGGGCCAGCGGCAAAAAACTTGCAACCATATGGATTCACAATGGCTTCGTAACAGTAAGCGATGTTAAAATGTCGAAATCCCTGGGCAATTTCCTGACAATTCGCGATATACTTGCCAACTATCACCCTGAGATATTGCGATTTTTTATCTTTTCCACCCATTATAGAAATCCGCTGGATTTTTCCGAATCAGCCATGCAGGATGCAACAACGGGACTGCAACGGCTCTATGAATGCGTGGCCGCTGTCGATGCAGTTGATGCAAACCTGGCAGATTCCAACGAACAAAGCGTTGTCAGCGATGAAGATCGTGAAAAATTAGAATCGATGTCCCCCCGCGTGCAACAGGCAATGGATAATGATTTTAACACCGCCCAGGCCCAGGGTATCTTTTTCGACAGTGCCAAAACCATCAACAAAGTGCGCAGGCAACTCCCCGCCACGCCGTGTCCCGAGGAAATCACCTTTGTTAAAGATGGCGTAAAAAAACTGAAAATACTGGCCGGTGTTATGGGATTACTGCAAATTGACGCCCAAACATATCTTGCTGAAAGCAAAGATAAAATGATATCACAGCTCAAGATAAAACCCACAGAAATAGAAAAACTGATAGAAGAACGATATCGGTGTCGCCGGGAAAAAGACTGGGCCAGGAGTGATGCAATCAGAGATCAACTTCTAGCCGATAATGTTGAATTGGAAGACACCCCCGACGGTACCACCTGGAAAGTGAAAAAATCCTCCTGAACATAAGGAGATCCTTATGAGAAAACCGGCTGTGGCCGATAGTTTTTATCCGGGCTCCCCCACGGAACTCACGTCCTTGTTGACCGCCCTTTCCGGGCCGCGACCGGCAACCGAACCGGAACCGGCACGGGCCGTGGTGGTACCCCATGCCGGTTACGTCTATTCCGGCGCACTTGCGACAAAGACCTACAACGCAGTTAAAATCCCCAAACTGATTGTCATCCTGGGCCCCAACCACACGGGTCGGGGTAAACGAGTCGCCCTCTCCACTGATAGTTGGCAAACGGCCCATGGTGAAATCCCCGTCAACAGCAATTTTTGCACCCTGCTCCAAAAACAAACAAGCCTAATCCAAGTTGACGAATCGGCACATAAATTTGAGCACTCCATAGAAGTCCAACTACCCTTTCTCCAGTTCCGCCGGGATAACCTCTCCATTGTCCCCATTATTATTTCGTCCATCCCCTACAGCCGATGTCAGGAACTGGCCCTGGCCATCGCCTCTGCGGTGAAGGAATGTGGCGAAGAGGTGCTCATTGTCGCTTCCAGCGACATGAACCACTTTGAGTCCCGAGAAATTTCCCGCCCAAAAGACAAACTCGCTCTGGAAATGATAGCAAAATACAGGCCCGCAGACCTCTATCGGACGGTGATCGAAAACAACATATCGATGTGCGGAGTAATCCCGGTGGTGATTGCCATGTTAAGCGCCCAAATTACGGGCAGCACCTCAACCAGCCTCGTCGGTTATACGGATTCCGGAAACACCAGCGGAGATACCTCGCGGGTGGTGGGCTACGCGGGAATAATTATCCACTGAAAACTACTTGACATATTGATCTATTATTTATATACAATCGCCACAAATCTTAGGTACCGGCTGGGGGATGGTCTAATGGCAAGACGGCGGACTCTGACTCCGCTTATCGGGGTTCGAATCCCTGTCCCCCAGCCAACCCCGTCAGCCGATTCTCTGCTCTCCCAGGCTTACCCTGAGAGACCAAAGTGAGTGGTCAATCCACCCCCTAATTTTAATACTACTTTTTCCTGGGCTCCCCAAACGGGTCAAGGCGATTCGCAGCAGCCACGTCGACCGTTACATAAAAACTGGCCTGGGTCTTACCCAAAACGCCCGCGGCACTCTCTGAAAGTACCACCATACAAGTTTTATTGGGTTTGGAGAAAGCGAGCATAACATTTTTATAGGATGCCTCGCCAACCATCTTCCATTTATGGTTACGCATGGAAACCACAATATAATCTTTTAGAGAACCAATCTCGACTCTTCCTTTATAGACGTGAATACCTCCCTGGAAGGAATCGGTGCGCATCGCCATGCTCTGATCTACATCAAGAACCATCTCCACCGGTAATTCTATATCTCCGTAACTCTCAACCATTGTCGTCACGGGGGCCATATCGTCTGTCAAGGCCGGCGGCGGTGTCCCTGCACCGATACCACCTATTTCGATACAGCCTGATAATAAAAACATCGCCGATATTATAAGACAAAAATAACTATTTCTTTTCCAACCGCAATTCATCTCCGTCATAACAACTCCTTTGGGGAACAGTGATCACCCTGTTCATAATTATTAATGAAATTTCCTGTAAAATATACCATACTTTGTCAAACTTCCTGGAAGGTTGTCGGTTATAATAAAAATGTTCAAAATCGTATGATCTTGACAGAAATATATTGTCGAAAAGCCCCCCGGTAATTTTACATAAGCGTAGTGTAACGTGAAATGTTCTGTATATCAAGTACCATAAGCTTTCTCCTAAAATAGTTCGAGCAATAATCTCTCCCAAAAAAGGATAATAATGTCCCCGGAACAGATAAAAATCACGGTGAAAAAACGTCCGATCAGGCTTGGACAATTCCTCAAACTCGCCAACATAGCCCAGGACGGGTTTGAGGCCAAAATTATGATACA
>CAZQOD010000177.1:0-5453 GCA_964594945.1 uncultured Desulfopila sp. | reverse complement strand
AACTTAACGGGTTCATAACAGAAACAAGGCACTTACTTGCAGCTTGTCTGCGTTAATTATTCTGCTTGGCTTTAATATCCGTCTGCAGGCGGCCCTGGGTAGTTTATTGTATATTCTCAATGAAATTGGCCTATTGTTAACGCGTATTTTTCTTTATTTACATTGTTGTAAAAAAGAAGAAATTGTATCTTTATTGAGAAATAATGAGCTTAACACCCGATCATTTACCTTGAGCGCCGGAATCATTCTAATGCCGTCCCGCCAGGCGCGTCGTGGGTTTTTAAAAATGTCTACTTCGATTATGTCAAGATCTGGGTCTGCGTCTGCCATTGCCAGCAAATATTTTTTTGCCAAATAACAGCGTGGGCAAATAGATGATTTATAAAGAGTGACTCTCATGGTATTTAATTGCATTAAAGTTGGTCTTCGGGATACGATGAAGATAAGCAAGCGGCGAGTACATATACTTTAATCGGAACGAAAGAATACCTAAAGTTTTGCTTTTTCACAACCACATCTTGACTTGCCTCCGGTTATTGCCGTCGCGGCAAGAGTTTTTAGGGAATATTTGTTTAGTGCCTTACTCCATAAAACCTGTAAAGAAAAACAAAAAAATAAAGGTAATGTTCAACTTAACGGGTTCATAACGGAAACAAGGCACTTATTTGCAGCTTGTCTGCGTTAGTGAATTATAAAAAATGGGTTCTCTATAAAATATTAGAACCCGGGCCAGAATTATGAATAAAAAAATAACGGAATGTAGAAGATGTGGTAATTGTTGTAAAAAAGGTGGTCCCTCTCTCCATAAAGAGGATCTTGGCCTTGTCAATGGTGGAGTACTGCCCCTCAGCAGCCTTATAACCATCAGAAAGGGCGAAATTGTACATAACCCTCAATCAAATAGAGCGCAAGCCGCATCAGTCGAACTGGTGAAGATTGTCGGTACCGGCAGGGACTGGGATTGTTGTTACTACGATGAATATGCTGGCTGTACCATTTACACAGACAGGCCACTTGCCTGCAGGGTACTGAAATGTTGGGATACGGATGATATCTTGGCCCTGGTGGAAAAGGAGACATTGGGTCGTTTTGATATCTTGAAAATGGATGATCCACTTGTCGAAGTTATCAATGAATACGAACGACTCTGTCCTTCTTTTGATTTTCAAAGCGTCTTTCTTGGTCGGCACGAAATTTCGAAGGAACAGAAGAAGATTCTGGAAAAAACGGTAAGGGAGGATTTACGTTTCAGAAGTCGGGTAATAGTCGATTTTCAGTTAAAACTCAGCCATGAATTATTTTATTTCGGTAGACCCCTTTTTCAGTTGCTGGAGCCATTTGGCGTTAGAACAGTGGAAACAACGATGGGGATAAACCTCGTTTGGAGCAAAAAATCCCCGGCGAGTCCGAGAAAATGGGGTTCCCGGACCCACCAGGGAAATATTTAACGGGGTAGTTACCAGTTTTTTCTTTCCAGTTCTTCGCCTCTGGTGGATATGGTGATCTGTTCGACGGGAATATTTTTGCCGGCCTTTTTAATAGCCTTCTCAATTATTACGTTCATGGCAGAACAACAGGGAACTTCCATGATGATAACGGTCAGGCTCTTAAGGTCGCAGTTAGCTATAATTTCGGCAAATCTTTCAACATAACTGTCCGCGTCATCAAATTTGGGGCAACCCATCATAACCGTCTTGCCCTGCAGGTATTTCCCCTGGAAATCACGCAGGGCAATCGTTGTGCAATCCGCTGCAATCAACAGATCAGAATTGCGTAAAAACGGAGCCTGTGGTGGTATTAGACGGATCTGTACGGGCCAGTGGGATAGCAGGGAACTGGTCTCGCCGTCGCTGGGTATTGTTGTCGGGATATTGGCCGATTGGCAGCGGGCTGTGTTGGGAATGACTGGATGTGGGTCGATGCACAACCGCAATCCATGGTCGCCGACTCATTTTTCTCGGCTTTTTTCTGTTCTTCTTCCTTGAGATATATTTCCACGGCCTCTTCATCAAATTCGTCGGCTATTCGTTCAATGATCTGCAGTGCGCCTGTGGGGCATGAACCGAGACAGGCGCCGAGGCCGTCACAGAGGTTTTCTGCGACCAGTTTTGCCTTGCCGTCGATTATTTTCAGGGATCCTTCCGCGCAGTCTGGTACACATTGTCCGCAACCGTCACATAATTCTTCGTTGATCTGGATTATTTTCCGTACATTTTTCATATCTGATCCTCCTGTGTAATTCAATATCACTAACTTAGTTTTCCATAATTTTATCTACTTGATGAGATCGTGGTGTAATTATACAATACAACCTAACCCTGGGTTTCCACGTTATTTTTGTTTGACCGTAATCGTATCTTATTACGCCCCTGATAAGATGATTATAGCATGGTTGCCGGCTGTAACCTTGATCTGGGTCAAATCGGGGATTTTTCATCAGTTTTGCAGGATTTCCAGAAAACGAAAAAGAAGAACAAAAAAGGCGAAGTACCCAAAAAGAATACTTCGCCGGTACTGATGATATTAAAGGATACGGCTCTTAGCCCAGGATGGTTTTCAGATCCTCATCCGCAGTTGCTGCAATGGGTTTACAGTCAAAGTTTTCAACGAGTACATTGAGAACGTTGGGTGAAATAAATGCGGGCAAGGAGGGTCCAAGACGGATGTCCTTGATGCCGAGACTGAAAAGAGTCAGAAGAATAACCACCGCCTTTTGCTCGTACCAGGAGAGAATCATGGAGAGCGGAAGGTCATTTACATCGCATTCAAAGGCACCTGCAAGGGCCACGGCAATTTGAATTGCCGAATAGGCATCGTTACATTGCCCCACATCGAGAAGCCTTGGAATGCCGCCGATATCACCAAGTTTCTTATCGAAGAAACGAAATTTACCGCAGGCGAGGGTGAGTACCATGCAGTCCTTGGGCACTTTTTCTACGAATTCGGTAAAATAATTGCGTCCCGGCTTGGCGCCGTCACAGCCGCCAACCAGGAAGAAGTGACGAATCGCCTTACTCTTGACGGCATCAATTACCTTATCGGCAACGCCGAGGACGGCGTTACGAGCAAATCCCGCGAAAACGCTTCCCTTATCCACATCTTCAGTAAAGCCTGGGAGCTCAAGGGCACGCTGGATAACCGGGGTAAAATCTTTATTACTTATGTGGGCAACATCGGGCCATCCGACAAGACCGGTTGTAAATACATTGGCCTTGTAACTGTCTTTAGGTTTTTGGATACAGTTGGTGGTAAAGAGAATCGCTCCGGGAAATTCCGGGAATTCCTTAGCCTGATTCTGCCAGGCGGTGCCGAAATGGCCATAAAAATGGCTGTATTTTTTCAATTCTGGATAACCGTGGCAGGGTAACATCTCACCATGGGTATAAATATTAATTCCCTTGCCTTCGGTTTGCTGCAGTAAAAGTTCCAGATCTTTCAGGTCGTGGCCCGTAATGAGGATGGCTTTTCCCGCCTTAGTACCCAGGGGGACTTCGGTGGGAACCGGGTGACCGTAGGTCCCGGTATTACCGGCATCAAGCAGCTCCATGGCCTTGAGGTTAACCTCCCCACATTTTAGGACGAGGGCGACCAGTTCATCCAGTCCCTGACCGCTTTTGGTCATTTCCGCCATGGCCTCGTGCATATATGCATAAACACTGTCATCCTCATGACCGAGTATTGCAGCGTGATCGGCATAGGCGGCCAAGCCCCGTATTCCGTAGACCGTTATCTGTTTCAATGAACGTAAATCTTCGTTATCGTCCAGCTTGGTCATGAAATCCAGTTCCTGACCCTGGGCGATAAGTTTGTCCATATCAGTTGCGGGGGTGAAGGATGCGGCCGGTGCCTCAAAATCGACATTTCCACCGGCGGCTTTTACTTTTTCTTTGAATGATTCACGTAATTCTACGGTTTTATAGATTAAAGATTGGAAACGCGCAGGGTCAAAATCAACATTGGTCAGACATGAAAAGATTGCTTCGGAGGTGAAATGGTTAACTTCTTTGTCCGTTAAGCCAACTTTTCTACCCTCCACTGCGACCAGCGAAAGGCCTTGGACACAATAGGTGAGAAGGTCTTGAAGTGCCGCTACCTCGTCGGTTTTTCCACAAACACCTTTGACTGTGCAGGCGATGCCTTTAGCCGTCTGCTCACATTGGTTACAAAACATATTATCCTCCTGGGACGAGATTGTGTATTCGTCGGAAACGAATACTTTTTAAATAATGAAAAACATCTTTTTTGCTGAAGACGATCTTGAAAAAACATTTTTCTCAAATTGTCTGAGAAAAGTATACATACATAGTGTCTCAGTATCTTTGATCTAGGTCAAGAAGATTGTTTTTTCTCTGTTTTTCTTAAAGACGATAATAGACAGGTGGATCGTTTTTCAGAATAGGGAGTAAATTTATAGTCACCGTATATCTTTTCGGGGGTAAAATTCGCCTTAGAAAAATGCATAAGCCATTGTTTATACGAAGGAGTGTATATTGTGTAAATTGAGTGGTAATCTCTGTTATTCTCTCCGTCTTGCATTGGTCGTATTCTAAATCGTTCTTCAATGGTCATGGTCTGGCTTGCACTATGGTATTTTTTTCGGATCTCTTTTATTACCTTGCCACCCTGTGGTCTATCCATGATTTGAAACTGGAAACTTCTGCCGGGGTGAAGGATAGTTTTTTTGTCAGGGATAAAGAGTTGGACAATTAATAAACCGTCGTCACGGAGGAGTCTGCGGCAGTTGCCGAGACAGCGTGCAAGTTGTTTTTTTGAGGGGATGAGGTTGAGTGTGTTGTAGGAGATAAGAATAATATCAAAAGTGGTCCTGAAGGAGGTATATATCATATCCATACATATATACCTGCAGTTGGTAAGCATATTTTGTTTAGCCATATGCAACATCGGCAGGGAGATATCAATTCCGGTTATGGAGCGTTCCTTTTCGCGGGCCAGTTGACAGGTGACGCGGCCCGTGCCGCATCCCATTTCCAGGATATCGGCGCTGGTCGGAATGATCTGTTGGTAAAAATCAGTATCCTTCGAGAAATCACCCATTTCCAGGTGATATAACCTACAGGCCAGTTCCGGGGGCAGGGGTGCAAAAACGTCTTCCGGCTCGTCCCGGTAGTCTTGGTAGATTATGACCATTTTGCGCCCTTTGGATTGCCGGTTACAAATCTTGGTCTTGGATCTAAGATTTGTAACCAGCGGGTTTGGAGTCTTTTCTATCCCTTCTATATACGAGGGATCAATGTTGCAGATTCGCTTCTATTTCGACCCATTGGTGATAAGGCAGAATTCATAGGCAAGATTTAAGTTGAGTTCGAAAGTTGATATCAGTGTCCATCCGGAAATGGCTGTTTAGAAGTCTGCGTTATCCGCTCTAATTCTTCGTTTTATTAATAATTTTATTATCCTGAATATCTCTTTTCCGGACAGACACCATTTAAGCT
>CAZQOD010000176.1:0-5530 GCA_964594945.1 uncultured Desulfopila sp. | reverse complement strand
CGGATATTCTTCCGCTGCTCCCCCGCATATTGCCAAAATTATCTATGAACAATTTATTGACGAGGTTAAAAACAGACAGATAAACGTCGCCTGCGGCGTCTTTCAAAGCGCAATGGAGGTCGAACTCATTAACGACGGACCGGTTACCCTGCTGATCGATTCAGACAAAACATTTTAGGAAAAATCTTTCCGTTCAGCGGAGTTGATTTAAACACATTGATTCCAATATCATTACCCAAGGACAAAGAATGACATTTTCACAAGGCAACAGTTACTCTGGATTTTATCTAAAAAAACACGACTTTATCAAAGAAATAGGATCTGATGTCTATCTCTTCGAACACGAACTACTCAAATGTCCCCTGCTGGCCATTAAAAATGGTGACAGCAATAAAACATTTTCAGCGGCTTTTAACACCATCCCCACCGATTCCACCGGTGTGGCCCATATCCTTGAACATTCTGTCTTAATGGGATCAAAAAAATATCCGGTAAAAGATGTTTTCGGCGAAATCAACAAAGGTGGTCTTACGACTTTTCTAAATGCCATGACCGGGGCCGACGTCACCTACTACCCCTTTGCCACCCGCAACACGAAAGAATATTTCAATATCATGGATGTTTACTGTGACGTGATCTTCAACCCGCTCCTCTCTCGGTCCACGTTTGAACAGGAAGGCTGGCATTACCACCAGGAAGACAAGGACGCCCCACTCCTATTTCAAGGCGTTGTTTTCAACGAAATGAAGGGTGCGTTTTCCGACCCCATCCGCCATATTTTCCACCATATCTTTGCCGGATTAATGCCGGGCTCCACCTATGCCCATGAATCAGGAGGCGATCCCAAAAACATCCCTGATCTAAGCTACGAACAGTTCTGTGCTTTCCATAAAAAACATTACCATCCTTCCAATGGGCTGTTTTTCGTTTACGGTAATGCTCCGCTCCAGGATGAGCTCGATTTTCTGCAAAATAAATTCTTTTCTATATTTAATAAAAGAGGCGACAAATCGGTAATAAACAAAGGTGAGCTTATTAAGAAACCTGTGTTTATTACCGATAGTTACGCGGTAGATTCCGAGGATACCAAAGAAAAAACATTCCTTGCGGTCGGCACCCATGTATCCGATGTCACCAATCGTAAAGAAAACATAGCCTTTCAAATAATCGCCAACATCCTCTTTAATTCCGACGGGTCACCATTGAAAAACGGTATCGTATCAAGCGGGTTATGCAAAGATTTCGGCGGCTTTTATATGGCATCTTCCGCCTACAAAACCATTATGATAACCTATCTTGTCGGTAGTGAATCCGACAATCGCGACACATTCCTCACCCTTTATAAAAACACTTTGCAGGAAATGGTCGAAACCGGCTTGGATCACGATTTAGTACTGTCCGAGCTCAATAAATTCGAATTCGCTTTCAGGGAAGAAGCCGGTAAGGCCCAACGCGGCCTTGATCTCATAGGCAAGGCAATGTCCGGCCTAAAATATGGCATGGATCCCTTTACAAACCTGGAAAATGAAAAAATACTCGTCTCTTTGAGAAAAGAGGCTCTAACGGAAAAATATTTTGAAAAACTTATAGCAGACTACCTTATTGACAACCCGTCAACGGTGACCGTCACCCTTGTTCCTGATCCTGAAAAACAGCGGAAAAACCAGGAAGAGGAACAGCAACGTCTGGCCCACTACGATGCGACAACCACGAAAGAAGAAAAGGAAAACCGCATCAAACGAACCCAGCAATTACTTGAAGAGCAACAGCGACCAAACGATGCGGCAACCCTGGCCAAGCTACCGCAATTAAACCTTAATGACCTCGCAACCAAGGTAAACTTCCCCGAAGCCACACAGGTTTCCATGTTCGGCCAGGAAGTTGTCGTCAATGAATTTGCGACAAACCACATTTCTTACCTTGATGTGGGCTTGGATTTTTCCTGTCTGCCGGCCAACCTCCTGCCATGGCTTGACCTTTTCGGCACCATTATCACCGAAATAGGCACAACTAGATGCAATTACCGGCAGTTTGCCAAAGAAATTGCAACCTGTACCGGTGCGTTTTCCCACTCCTTGACCACCTATACCAGAAGGGATGATCCCACTAAAACCCGTCCGCTTTTCTGGCTGCATGCCAAATGCCTGCCCGACTACCTTGAAAAGACATTAGAATTGCTCTCCGAGGTGTTCACTTCGGTCTCATTTAATGACAGAACAAGAATCAGGGAAATCGTCGGCCGGGAATTCGCCTGGGCCGAACACGCGGCCCAAAGTGAAGGATACAGCTTCCCCTCCACCAGGGTATTTGCCCATTTAAGCAACGGTGGTACCTATAATGAAATGATCAACGGCATAACATCCTATCTCGCCGTAAAAGAGCTTGCTCTCAACTACGACAAACTTGAGGAGAAATTCCTCACCGCTTTGGCGCAGATCCGCTCCCTTCTTTTTAACAGACATAATCTTGTTATGGCGGTGACTGCAGATGACGACGAAATCAACCGGTTAAGCGAATTGGGCGCCTGTATCCCCGACAGTCTCGCAACAACAGGCATAACACCGCACACCCTGCCCCGGCTCCACCTCCCAAACCATGAGGCATTTATAACCGCCTCGGAGGTCGTTTTTGCCGTCCAGGGGGGTAATCTGTTCAAAGAAGGACGCGGCTATAACGGTCATTTCGAGGTATTAAAAACATTTCTGGCCAGGGATTATTTCTGGAACAGCGTGCGACAGATGGGGGGAGCCTACGGTTGCTTTATTCAATTCGGCCAGCTCACCGGTAATATAGCCTTTGTCAGTTACCGCGATCCCCAGGTAAAAAAGACCTACGACGCATACAACAAGGTTGCGGACGTAATAAACGACCTTACCCTGTCCGATAAGGTTCTCGAACAGCTGATAATAGGCACCTACGGTAATTTTGACCCACTTTTAAGCCCTGCGGCCAAAGGAACAATTGCCCGTAATGATTTCCTGAACGGCATCGACGCCGCGTATAGAGAACAAAGACTCCTGGAAATTACTGCAACCAGTCTTAATGATATGCGCCGCTTTGCGCCCATTTTTGAAAAAATGACCGCTGGCAGCCACCGGGCAATCATCGGTAACCGTGATAAGATAGAGGCCGACCGGTCGCTTTTTGACGCCTTCACCGAATTGTAAGGCATGACGGACCTCCTTGAATTTTACCTCCAGCCTATTATAATATGACGGACGGTAGCAAAAATAAACCAACTATAGGAGATAAGTATGCAATATTCTTCTGAAATTATGGGAATGTGCAAAGTTGCACTGGGGACAAACCACGGCCCCGCCCCAATTCCACAGGAAGGCGCATGGACACAGGTAAGGGAAGTCACCGACATTAACGGTTTAACCCACGGAGTTGGCTGGTGCGCTCCTCAACAGGGGGGGTGCAAGCTTACCCTTAATATAAAAAACGGTATAATCGAAGAGGCCCTCATCGAAACCATCGGTTGCACAGGTATGACCCATTCCGCGGCAATGGCTTCTGAAATCCTGCCCGGCAAAACCATCCTTGAAGCGATGAATACCGATCTGGTCTGTGATGCCATAAATGTGGCCATGCGAGAACTTTTTCTGCAAATTGTCTACGGCCGCAGCCAATCCGCATTCTCGGAAGGCGGACTCCCCATCGGTGCAGGTCTTGAAGACCTTGGCAAAGGTTTAAGGTCGGTTAGCGGCACCATGTACGGCACAACCAAAAAAGGCCCTCGCTACCTGGAAATGGCCGAAGGATATGTGCGGGAAATAGCCCTCGACAAAAACGACGAAATCATCGGCTATTCCTTTGTAAATCTGGGTAAAATGATGGCCGACATCCAAAATGGCGTCGATGCCGACCAGGCGTTAAAAGACGCATCCGGGACCTATGGCAGGTTCCATGACGGCGTTAAAATCATTGACCCACGTAAGGAATAAGGAGAATACCATGGCACTGTTTGAAAGTTATGACAGGCGAATCGACCAGATTACTCCTGTTCTGAAAAAGTACGGTTTGGCATCCCTGGAACAAGCCAAAGAGGTCTGCCTGCAGTACGGGGTCAATGTCGCGGAAATTGTAAAAAGTGTTCAGCCGATATGTTTTGAAAATGCGCTGTGGGCCTATACCCTCGGCGCCGCCATCGCCATAAAAAAAGACGAAAAAAAGGCCTCGACAATCGCCTCAACCCTGGGCGAAGGACTCCAAGCCTTCTGCATCCCCGGCTCCGTTGCCGACGATCGCAAGGTCGGCATTGGCCACGGTAATCTGGCGGCAATGCTCCTGCGTGAAGAGACACAATGTTTTGCCTTCCTGGCCGGTCACGAATCATTTGCCGCAGCCGAAGGTGCAATCGGCATTGCCCAATCTGCCAACCGGGTCCGCACCGCAGCTTTGCGGGTTATACTAAACGGCCTGGGTAAGGACGCCGCAAAAATAATCTCAAGAATCAACGGTTTTACCTATGTACAAACCAAATTTAACTATACAACGGGTGAACTCACCGTCGTATCCGAAACAACATATTCCGACGGTGAGCGTGGCAAAGTTCGCTGCTTCGGCTCCGACGATGTCCGTGAGGGAGTAGCCATCAATCATCTGGAAGGAGTTGATGTTTCCATCACCGGCAACTCAACAAATCCGACCCGTTTTCAACACCCCGTGGCCGGCACCTATAAAAAAGAATGTTACGAACAGGGTAAAAAATATTTTTCCGTGGCCTCCGGCGGAGGTACCGGCAGAACACTGCACCCGGACAATATGGGCGCAGGGCCCGCCTCCTACGGAATGACCGACACCATGGGCCGAATGCACTCCGACGCCCAGTTTGCCGGTTCATCCTCAGTCCCCGCCCATGTTGAAATGATGGGCCTTATCGGTATGGGCAACAATCCAATGGTGGGTGCTTCCGTGGCCGTGGCCGTAGCCCTGGAACAGGCGAGTTAATCCCCTCAAAGCAAATTCCTGACCATACATCAGATACAAAACAAAGGGGGAAATCATCCCCCTTTGTTTATAGAAGTTATCAACATGGCTGGAGCAAATTCTCAGACCACAGCCACAGCAAGCAATTAAAATACGCAGTTACAATAAGTTAGTTGAGCAAATGTCGCATAATGTTGCGTCGCCCGGTAAAACCACGTAATAACAGCATGTTAAAAGCTACTTTCGGATAAAAATTAGCAGTTCTCATTTCATCCAGTTCAGTGCAGTCCCGACAAGCCAACCCCTTGATAATATTGCCGGTGTACATATTAAAAATCAAGTGGGCTTTTTGCCTCCTTCTTCGTTGTGCTTTTCACTGTATGAGTGTAAATCATGGTTGTCTTTACATCTGAGTGGCCCATTAACTCCTGAATTGTTCGAATATCATAATTTGCTTGTAGAAGGTGGCTGGCAAAGGAATGGCGAAATGTGTGTGAAGTAACTCTTTTGGGAATTTTTGCCCTTTTCACAGCCGTTCTCAGGGATTTCTGCAAAAGTGACTCGTGTACATGATAGCGTCTCTGTTCGTTGTTTTTTT
>CAZQOD010000175.1:0-5586 GCA_964594945.1 uncultured Desulfopila sp. | reverse complement strand
GGGTCTTTGCCGCAGGCTGAATGGAGGGACAATGTCATTTCCTGGAAGGAAATACTAACGCGGTGAAAAGAATAGTACGTTTGAAAGGGTTATTGGAGCTGGTGGGTATAGATCCCCGCAGGCTTGAGTTTTTCCATCTCTCCGCTGCCCAGGGGCCGCGCTGGGCCGAGATTTGTACTGAATTTACAGAGAGGATTGTCAGCATGGGTCCATCGCCCATCTGGTTTGCATTGCAGGAAAAGAAAGAGTCCACGGAAGTTGAAAAACAGGTCGCCTGACGTTTTTCGTCGGCGGTACCACCAGTTTACTGATGAAGGAGTGGAAAGGATATGATAGTAGGGGAGCAGAAACCATTTGAGGAAGTGTGGGATATGGTCAAGGGCCATAAACAGCTGACGGTGTTCGGGTGTAATACCTGTGTGGCCGTTTGTCATCAGGGCGGTAATAAGGAGGCTGAAATACTGACCTCTCTCCTCCGCATGCGGGCCACCCAGGAAGGTCTTGATATGGACATAAAAAATGGTGGTATCGAGCGACAGTGTGAACATCCCTTTTTTGAGTCGGCCAGGGAATTGCTGGAAAGTTCCGAGGCTGTTCTCAGTCTTGCCTGCGGGATTGGTGTGCAGTTCGTTGCCGAGAAGTATATGAGTACCCCCGTTTATCCGGCCTTGAATACAACTTTTCTCGGGGATGTGCAGGAAGATGGTTTTTTTACGGAAAAATGCCAGGCATGCGGAGATTGTGTACTCGGTCTGACCGGCGGAGTCTGCCCCGTAAGCCGTTGTTGTAAACGGGTCTTGAATGGGCCATGCGGTGGTTCCACAAACGGTAAATGCGAAATTTCAAAAGATATTGATTGCGCCTGGCAGTTGGTTGTTAATCGACTGGAGGCCCTTGGTAAATTAGATGATTATGAGAAAATAACCCCGGTGAAGGATTGGTCAAAAGATCGTGCAGGCGGGCCTCGGTCATTTAAACTGGAGGGTTTTTAATCGTGGAAATTACAACAGAAAGTAAGCTTGAAAAGGTACTGAAGAGTGGTCAGATGGGGGTTTCCAGCGAGTGTGGGCCGCCACGTTCCAGCGATCCTGAGGGCATTATTAAAAAAGGCCGGTTATTAAAAGATCACGTAGATTGCATAAATATCACCGACAATCAGACTTCCGTGACCAGACTGTGCAGTCTCGCTTCGTGTATCCATCTGAAAAAAGAGGGGTTGGAACCTGTCTTGCAAATGGTTGTTCGGGATAGAAACCGGATTGCCCTGCAGAGCGATATTTTGGGTGCGGCCTCTTTTGGCATAAATAATATCCTCTGCCTGTCCGGCGACCACCAGAGTTTTGGTGATCATCCCAAGGCCCAGAATGTTTTTGATCTTGATTCAATGCAGCTTATCCAAACCGTGCGCTATATGCGGGATGAGGGTAAGTTTCTCGGTGGCGACGAAATTAAAATGCCGCCCAATATGTTTGTCGGCGCGGCGGCCAATCCGTTTGCCGACCCGTTTAAAATCCGTGTGCCGCGTCTTGCTAAAAAAGTGGCGGCAGGTGCTGAATTTATCCAAACCCAGTGTGTCTATAATCTCGATAAATTTGAGTTGTGGATGAAGGGTATTGTTGAACGGGGGCTTCATAAAAAAGTCTTTATTATGCCCGGTATCACCCCCATGAGGTCTGTGGGTATGGCAAAATATATGGCCAGGGCAGTGCCGGGTATGGATGTGCCCAAGGAGCTTATTGATCGCTTGTCAGGGGTGGCCAAGGATAAACAGGCAGATGAAGGAATAACTATTGCGGTTGAGGCCATTCAGCGGTTAAAAGAGGTGGAGGGCGTCAGTGGCTTTCATATTATGGCCATTGAATGGGAAGAAAAAGTACCGGAGATAGTGGAAAGGAGCGGGTTGTACCCGAGGCCGGTTATTGATTGACGGTTTTCAGCAACGGAGAGTGTGGAGATGTGCCAAACAAGTGTATTTATAGATAAAGATGGTAAGGAGGAGTTGTTGTTTGAAAACGTTACCACCCTTGAAGTAGTGGATAACGGTTTGAGAATAGCCACCCTTTTTGAAGGATCCCGGGATTTGGCGGGGGCGGTTATTAAGAGTATCGATTTTGACGGCGGTAAAGTACATTTGCTCCAGAACGAGTAGATTTTTTTTGTTTAACTGTTCGTCGGTGCTGTGAAAGGAATTAAATTTTGGAGAAAGAATGGATAATGTAGAAAAGTTGCGGCTGTTGCTGCAACATTGGATGGATCATAACGACGGACACGTCGAGGAGTTTGAAAAATGGCGAACAACCATGAACAATGAGGGGCAGCAGGAGCTGGCGGACCATATCGGAGAGGCTGTTGCCGCCATGGCCGAGGTGAACGAGAAGTTGGCAAAGGCCCTGGAGAAGGGCGGTGGCCCGGTACAGGGAGGAGATAGTCACCATCACCACCACCATCATCACTGATTTCGAGAGTTGTACAGGTACGACAAAAACGGCGAAAAACGGTTAAACCGTTTTTCGCCGTTTTTGTCGTACCTGGGTTGATGAGTTCGTCTGAATTTAGCAACCGAAAATCAATACACCAAGTTAATGCCTGTCCATAAATGGCTGTTTTGCTCTAACTCTTCGTTGCTCTTAAAATTTAACCCTCCAATAAAGCGAGGTACGAGACATTGAGATATCACGTATATGCCTGTGGTTAAATTCATCGAGCGCCTCGATTTAAATCAAAATATCTTATTTATGGACGGACACAAGTTAAGCCTCGATCTTGCATATTATCTTATTCTTAAATTGATGATATTGAAGTGTGAATTTCAAATTATACCTTAATGTCGCAATATCCAGGCTATACACTCTTCTTAAAGGAAGAAAGGGTGTTTTTCATGAGCATGGCAATGGTCATCGGGCCCACGCCACCGGGGACCGGTGTGATCTTTCCGGCAATTTCCTTGGCTTTTTCAAAATCGACATCACCTTTTAAAATAGCTTTTCCGGTCTTTTCATTCATACCGACACGGTTGACACCCACGTCAATTACGGTTGCTCCCGGTTTTATCCATTCGGGTTTAACCAGGTCGGGAACACCGGCGGCAACGATCAGAATATCGGCTCGTTTACAGTGGGCGGCAAGATCCTTGGTGCGGGTGTGGACGATTGTGACGGTGGAGTTTGCCCCCACGCCTTTCTGGGCCATCATCATGGCAATCGGTTTACCGACGATATTGGAACGTCCAACCACGACAACTTCGGCACCTGAGGTCTCGGTACCGGAACGGACAATCATCTCCTGGATACCGGCCGGGGTGCAGGGCAGAAAACGGACAACATCACCACCGATCATCAAGCGGCCGACATTAACGGGATGGAAGGCATCGACGTCTTTATCCGGATCAATGGCGTTGAGAACCTTTTTATCGTCAATATGTTTGGGTAACGGCAGTTGAACGAGGATACCGTGGATGTCCGGATCGTTATTATATTTATCAATTAAGGCCAGAAGATCGGCTTCGGAGATATCTTCAGACTGATCGTCCTGGATTTCGTGGAAACCTACGCTTAACGCTGTTTTTACCTTTAAAGTAACATAGCTGATGGAGGCGGGTGAACTGCCAACGAGGATGGTTACAAGCCCTGGTACCTTCCCTGTTTTTGCCTTTAATTCTTCAACTTCCTGTTTGATTTCACCAAGAATGGCCTTGCGTATCTCGGTACCACTAATTATTTCAGCAGTCATTTTTATATGCTCCTCTTCTCTGGTTCAAATATAATACGGCTGCAACCATAACAAAGGATAGCTACAGCCGTAAAGAAGGTGTGACACATAAGCCGACACGGCAGCATCTTACCGCAAAAGAGGAAGATGCCGCCGGTGGATATGGTTGGTTACAGGTTGCTGTGGGTTAGAATACACCTTCAACTTTTCCGGTTTCAACATCAACGTCAACACGTTTGAAGGCCGGGTTGGAGCCGGTGCCTGGCATGAGACTGATGGTTCCCGCCACCGGCACGATAAATCCGGCGCCGCCGTAGGTGAGTACTTCGCGTATGCTCAGACGCCAGTTCTTGGGTACACCTTTAAGGGCCGGGTTGTCCGAAAGTGAGAGATGTGTTTTTACCATGCACATGCCCATTTTGGAAAGTTCCGGGTCGGCCTGGATTCTTTCAATGGCCTTGTTGGCATCGGCGGAATAGTCAACACCGTCCGCGCCGTATACTTCTTTGGCGATGAGTTCGATGCGTTCCTTGATCGGCATATCAAGCTCGTACAGGAATTTGAAATCCGTCTTGTCTTCACACGCCTCAACAACGGTTTCAGCAAATTCGATGGCCCCGTCGCCACCTTTTTCCCAATGTCTCGACAGTGCCACCCGGGCGCCTTCAGCTTCACATAATTCGCGAACCTTGGCGATTTCCGCATCGGTATCGGTGTAGAAGGCGTTAATACAAACAACCGGGGCGATTCCCGCCTTACGAACGTTTTTGATATGGTGGATAAGGTTGGCACAGCCCAAACCGACCCACTCGACATTCTCAGTGTTGTACTCTTCCGGCATTGGCTTGCCCGGTACGGGTACCGGGGCGCCGCCGTGGCATTTAAGGGCACGGATTGTGGCGACAACGACGGCACAATCAGGTTTAAGACCGGAATAACGACATTTGAGATTCCAGAATTTTTCAAAACCGATATCCGCGCCAAAACCGGATTCGGTGACGTGGTAATCAGCAAGTTTCAGGCCAATTCTATCTGCAATAATAGAGCTTTGGCCAATGGCGATATTGGCAAAAGGCCCGGCGTGAACAATAACCGGCTGGCCTTCGAGGGTCTGCATAAGGGAAGGATTAAGGGCGTCAACCATCCATGCGGTCATGGCGCCTGCAACCTGGAGATCTTCCGTGGTGACCGGCTTGCCTTTTTTGGTGTAAGCGACAACAATTTTGCCCATTCTCTCACGCATATCTTTAAGGTCGGTGGCGATGGCGAGAATAGCCATAACTTCCGAGGAGACGGCGATACCGAATTTTGACTTCATCATAAAACCATCGGATTTACCGTTTACACCGTCAATACCGATTATGATATTACGCAGGGCCTGGCAACAGAAATCCATTATCCAACCCATTTCCACGTTGGTGGGGTCAATATCAAGGCGTTTCATTCCGGAAAGTCTCTCCAGCTGCTCATCGGTATAGTTCCGTTCGTGCTGGAGGCGGGATGTGAGTGCCACCATTGCCAGGTTATGGGCGTTCATAATGGCGTTGATATCCCCGGTGAAGCCCAGCGAAAAAGGAGTTAAGGGGATACACTGGGCAAGACCACCACCGGCGGCGGAGCCTTTGATGTTCATGGTCGGACCACCGGAAGGTTGGCGAATAGCGGCACAGACGCTCTTGCCGATCTTGCCGAGACCTTGAACCAAGCCCATGGAAGATGTGGATTTACCTTCGCCCAGAGGTGTGGGGGAAATTGCAGTAACGTCGATGTATTTTCCATCAGGCTTGTCTTTTAAACGATCAAGAACTTTTCGAAAATCAATCTTGGCAATGTAGTGACCCTGGGGAAGAAGCTCTTCCTTAGTCAGCCCAAGTTTCT
>CAZQOD010000174.1:0-5684 GCA_964594945.1 uncultured Desulfopila sp. | reverse complement strand
CATGATAAGATCTCCTTATGTGAGAGTTATTAAATGGGGGTTATTCCCCTGGTTTTTTATCTGTCCAATATAATATCATCAAATTCTATGCCGTCGTCGTCTATGCAATTATTCATAATGTCTTTTATATCAATTATCCGTTCCACAAGCTCTGCGTCAGACAGTTTAAACAGATCGTCTACTGTCTCCCCGTCATTAACATGTATTGTTAGCTGTCCTGATCCGGTAATTGAAATTGTTGCTGTTGCTGTAGGCATAATAAAATCTCCTTTTTATTCTCTTGGTTTTTATTTTAAGTTCCTTTTTATGATAATTCCACGGGGGCCTTTTACTCGGACGATAACTTTTTCGTCTTTGCTGATGGACTCCAATTTGTATTGCTTATGTACAGTCGCCTCTGTCCCTTTATAGATCCGGGTTTCCCGGAGAACATGGGAGCCGTCTGCATTTGCTTCTTGCGATAGCCAAATATCCAGGCTGATCTGAGAAGGATTATTAAGGTCAACAGCAAGAAAAGTATTATTCCACAAGCCAGCACATAAAGTGATATTATTATCAAAATCGCTGTCCCAAGTTTCACGGCCGGTTCCCCCTTGTTGTTGAGCGCATCCAACCATTGAAAATACAATCAATGCCAGAATGACAATTATCTTTTTGTGAAATTCCGTTGTTCTCCACCGTCTGTTTTTTAACCATGGCGATTCGTCAAGTTCCCCGGCAAATTTTCTCGTAATATTCTGATCCGATATTGAGGCAGTCAATTGTTGCGATGGGGAAATCTGCTTCTTCAAGTTTTGCTGATGGACGGATTTTTCTCTTGCCGAAAATTGTTTTGCTCTCTGACATTTCAGCCCACAATCCCTTGTAAAGGTGGACAGCGGCAAGCGTATTGATGTCAGAATTTTTAAAAATGTTAATCGTTTCATGCATACAGTCTCCTTTCAATTTCAGTTGGTGAAGGTATTTTTTTAAGGTTTTTTGCTCTTTTTTTATTCGTCAGTCCTTCCCATAAATAAGAAGTATCCTTTTTGTTGTCTTTTGTCTTCAAGTAAAAGTCTCCGTTTCTATCGACAAAAACTTTTGCTCTCATTGAGTGGCCATAGAATTTCTTCCACAAGACCTTATTCACGGCGGTACATTCATCTTTTATATTTTTTGTCTTGTTTCTTGCATCATTTAAGGCCCCAAGGGAAACATTGATCTTTTTTGAAAACTCCTTTGCGCTATAAACCGTACCTTTGAACTTATACCAGATCCGGCCATTTTCCATCCATCGGGTGAAAGAGATTTTTTGGAAGTCTTTCATTGGGGCCTCTACAAAATTGATTTTGCAATCAGAATTGCTTCTGCTCGGTCAACGTCCTTTTTGCGCTTTAACTCTGCTGATATTTGCGGATACATTTGCAAGGCAACGGTCCGGGCAACATCCTTTTCCTTCCGGGTCAATCCGTATTTACTTTTCCATTGTGTCGGAGTGACCCATACAATTTCTATTTCGAGCATTAATAAAATCGCCTCAATCACTCCCAGACATCGACCGAAAGTGAACATGGCCCGGCCACCGTTTCCAGGCATTGAATGCACAAGTTCAACAGCGGCTTTTTTGATTTTATATTGCCTGAGTTCTTCGCTTAATAGCGGTACTGACACCTGTTCCCCTTTGCCGGAGAATTTCGCCTCTTTCGGAATGTCAATGATCCGGCGCAATTTTCCTTTTTTGGTCATGTATGCGATAGCCCCGTTTGTCCCGGGGTCAATTCCGATTATCAATTCATTCTCCTTTTGGTTGTATTTTTCACCATAGACAACGACATAAAGTTTTTTCATGACTTCGTAGACTGCCTGTTTTGTTGTCCCGGTTTCAGTGGCGGCTTTCTCGTCTGTCTTCCCTTCCAGGAGTACGCTTTTGATTATTTTCTGATGGCGGGGATTGAACTTTGTTTTGTGTTCCGGCCATGATTCCTTGACCACCAACAAAGCAGACATTAACCGGCTCGGTTTTCGGTTTTTCATTTTGTAATCTCCATTATGTCCGATATAAAAACATGGTTGAATTCATCGGCTCTTTTGCCGATTATGAGATACCAACTTTTATCAAGGGTTCCATTTTCGACAATATCAATTCCGATTTCCTGGTAAATATCCCGGCCGATAGTACAGTTTATCTGTCCGGTGTCGTCTTCGATGGTCACCGATAAAAAGGTGGTCGGTCCGTCAAGATGCTCTCCGCCCCTCTTTTTTATATAATGGGGGGAGTTAGCATCTTTAAGCTCTTTTCGCAACAGGCGGCCAATGAACGCATATTCCCCGCCTATGGTAATTTTATCAATGGTGGATACTTCAATATCTTCTAAATATTTTTCCGGGTGGGCATAGTAATCACCATAGATTTCTGTTGCCGGATAAATTGACAGGAAAGGGGTATCCATGGCCCGGAGTTTTTTTGCTATTCCGGCCGGGACCGGAAGCCGTTCATTTCGGCATTTCATTATTTTCGTGGCGGCGGCCGGGCCTATACCATTAATGGTCAACAGCCCACCCAAGAGCTTTCCATTTCTGAATGTCCATTCGGGCCTGGAATGCTTGCGGTCCAGTGGCACATAGTCAATTTTCTCCTGTTCTCGTAGCTCTCTGAGCATTTTTATAGCACTGTTGTTATCTTTTGCATGGTTGAGGGTGGAAACGGCAAATTCGAGCGGATAATGGGCTTTCAGGTATGCGCACCAATAACTGATAATCGAATAAGCGAGGGCATGAGATTTATTGAAAAGATATGACCCTGACTCTTCAATATTTCGCCATTGGTCTTCTATATCCTTGTGGCCATTCTTCCGGGCTCCGGCAAAAAATGCATCTTTATACTGGCGCATGTATTCCGCCCCCATTGACTTTGACAGGGCCTTTCTGATTTTTCCGATTGTCTCCCAGGGGAGCCCGGCATACTCCCGGCAGATCTCCATAATTTGTTCCTGGTAAATGATCATGCTTTTCTGCTTCTTCCGGGTGGCCTTGACATATTTTTCAGCTACTCCGGCCTGCAGGGGTCCGGGCCGGGCAACAGATGTCAGAGCGCAAATGTCGTCAATGTCGGTGATGGTTGCTTTTTTAGACAGGCGGCGCAATGTTTCCCCCTCAAACTGGAAAATTCCGGTCAACCTGTTATCGGCAAACACTTCATATGCTTTTTTGTCGTCAACAGGGATGCTGTATAGCCATTTTACCGGCTTCTTTATCTGTTTGCATGTGTCGGCAAGGATTGATAGGGTTCTGAGCCCGAGAACGTCAATTTTGAGCAGATTTAGCTTTTCGGCGTCCTTCTTGTCAATCATGGCAATTCGTTTTCTGTCCCGGCTATTGATTCCACAATATTTTGTAATTGCCTCATTACAAACCAGGACACCGGCGGCATGCACTGAACTATGGCTCGCATGGTTTTCTATTTCTGCAGCGGTGGCCATGGCCGGGTGATGGTCAAGAAAATGTTTCCCGGCGTCAGTGGTGGTCAAGGTATCAAAAAGACAAAAATCAAACCGGCTGTCACCGGCTGGCCGTTCAATCAGGGCTTCTTTGACTTCGGTTACTTCTTCCAGGGGTATTCTCAAATTTTTGGCAACCTTATTTAATGCCGATTTAGGCCCGAGCCTGGAAATATTGCCAAGTTGAGCGACACAAAAAGCTCCATATTTTGACTGTAAATATTTGATAGCAAGGTTCCGCTTGTCGTCTGCAAAGTCAATATCAATGTCGGGAAGGTCAAACCGGTTCGGGTCAATAAATCGCTCGAAGAGCAGGCCGTATTTTATCGGGTCAATATCCGTTATATCCAGCAGGTAACAGACAAGACTTCCGCCTGATGAGCCCCGGCCTGGACCGACAAGCATTTTCTTTTTTGCGTATTTGATAAGGTCGGCAACAACCAGAAAATAGTCGACATATCCTTTTTGGGTTATCAAGGCCATTTCCCGATTGTACCGATCTATGTACTCTTGATTTTCCAGGTCAATTCCTTTTTCCTGGGCTCCTGCTTGACAGAGTTTATCAATGTCGGCTTTGTCTGGATACTCCACCATGGAAGCGGTCGGCAAAGTGGCTGTACATTGGTCGGCAAGATTGATCATGTTTTCGATTGCATCTTCCCGACCGGGGAAAATTTTCAACCACTCTTTATATTTTAAAATGTACTGTGGAGTTGTCTTTTTTTCAGTCTGCCGTTCATCGGCCATTGGCTCATAGATAGCCCGGTCTCCCTTATACGGATACCAATTGTCAATGCAGGCAATCGGAGAAAATCGGCTCGGCTCCTTTCGGCGGCAAAGCGGCATTGCCGGGGAAAGCTCGTAAAAAATCTCTCTGGTTATTCTTTCAATTTCCGGGGATACCCCGGA
Organism: uncultured Desulfopila sp.; assembly: GCA_964594945.1. Taxonomy (GTDB): domain Bacteria; phylum Desulfobacterota; class Desulfobulbia; order Desulfobulbales; family Desulfocapsaceae; genus Desulforhopalus_A. Next base: position 1,299 of record CAZQOD010000174.1, on the reverse strand, counting down.
TAAAACAGCGATGTTTTGACTTGTCGTATTTAATTGATCGTATGTGATCCGGGGGCGATAGTAAAATTGTTGGTGGGCAAAATCTACAAGCTGGTAAAGCTCTTCGAGCCCCGCATTGTTCCGGGCAATGAAGGTCATGACATTGTAACGGTAACGGCGGACCCGTTCGGGTAGGTTGGCCACTGCCAGCCGGACACCGAAAATTGGTTTGACTCCTGCAGCTTTGCAGGCATTCGACCATTTTACATGGCCCCATGTTCCATTTAAGTCTGCAATCCCGGCAAAATCCCCGTTGCATACATTGGCTTCCACTACTGTCTGGATATGGCCATATACAGCCCGGTAGCTCATTTCTGTTCTGTTATTTAACCATGCCATTTTATTGTTCCCTCAACCATTTCCAGCATTTTATCATTGCTAATACATCGTTTTTTGCCCTATGCGCTCCGGGGATCTCCGGGAGCCCGGTTGCGAGTTGATGCAATTCTTTCAGGTGCAAGCGGTAGCCTTTGATATGCATTGACTGTTCCACCGTGCAAAAAAGATTTTTCGGGGTTGGCGATTGTTTGCCGATCCGTTGATATTCCAGGTCGATCATTGTTTTGTCAAACATGAGATTATGCGCCACCATTGTTTTTGCTTTGCCCATGAAGCTCTCGAACTCTCTTGCAATGTCTATAAATGGTGGTTCGTCAATCAAGGTCATATCGTCAATCCCTGTAATTTTTGTGATGAAATCAGGGATCGGGACACCGGGGTTTATCAACGTTTCAAACTCCGCTTTGATCTTGCCTTTGCTGGTAGTAAGGGCGGCATAAATTTCGGTTATATGGGGCTGTAAAATTATGTCTGTCCCCATAGGCAGGGGAAGCCCCGTCGTTTCACAGTCTAAAAATATTATCAAAAGTAAACCCTCTTATTTTTCTTAAATTTTTTACAGCCAAAATTGAATATTCTTGCGGGCGGTAAATCATCCGGTCCCGCTTTACTGCAAAACCATTGTACAAAATGTTTACAATGCGGACAACATTTTTTCAACAGTTTGGCCGGTATTGGCCGCATGCCTTGTGCTGCTTTTTTATGCTTCTTCTTTTTCCTTTTTTTAGACATTTCCACTCTCCATCTTCGACCGGAATAAGATGGCGGCATGTCCGGCAATTTCGATCTGGTTTGCTTGTCCAGCAGACTTCTTGATAATCACAAAAAATACAGGGGTACTCGAAAGCCCCTTCTCCGTTCCTTTGCGGCGGCCGCTTGGCATAGATTAGAGCGTTAAATTTTTGCATCAAAATTTTTGCA
>CAZQOD010000173.1:0-5700 GCA_964594945.1 uncultured Desulfopila sp. | reverse complement strand
CTTCTCAGCGGCCCTGCTCCAAACATTTTTAGTCGTTCTCGGCGGCAGATTATTTCTTCCCCCAGTCCGGCAAGAAATCAACAATCCCATACATTGCCCAAAAAAAACAGGGTGGCGGGAGGTTGCAACAAAAAGCGTCGGGCGGTTAAAAAAAAGAATTACCAGGATAGTCCTTTTTATGGTTCCGATCTATATTCTTTTTTTTCTTTTCAACAGATATGGGTTATTTGATCAGGTTAAGGAATTTATTTCCCACAGGGCTTGGTTTCTCCGCTGGTTAAACCCCCAGAGCCTTGGCATTATCATCCTGCACGTCACCGCAGAATTCTCAGCTGGCCTAGCCGCCGCAAGCGTTCTCCTCGCTGAAAACAGTCTTTCCAGCAGAGAAGTGGTGCTGGCCCTGCTGGTCGGCAATGTCCTGGCGGCGCCGATTAGGGCAATACGCCACCAACTTCCTTATTACACAGGTATTTTTTCACCAAAGATTGCTGTTATGTTAGTTACTGTCAGCCAGTTGGTACGTGCTTTTTGTGTTATTATTGCTGCCCTATGTTATTATTTTTTCTTCTAATGTCTAAATTTTATACAAAATAGGAGGAAATTAATTTATGCTGTTAAATTAGTATGTTACTATATTCTCTATGCGATATAATTCTGTTTACTGTTTTGTATAAATAATTTTTTCTCATTTTCTGCACCTTTGAACCCCCGGACAACTTAAAAAACACTAGAATTTTTATGTCGTCAAAAGACATGTCAAATAATATTGATTATAAATACATCTTGCTTCTGTTCTTTCTCGCATCACTGTTGATATGCACCGTCATAATATCCACGGGCATGGGTTACATCCCCATCACCGCAACGGATATAATTAAAGTTATCTCGGCTAAAATAGGTCATAATAACAACGTTCTCCAGGGTCTAGAAACATCCATTCCCTACGTTGTAATGGACGTTAGACTGCCACGCATTATCACCGCATCTCTTGTCGGCGCCGGACTTGCCATAAGTGGCGTTATCTACCAGGGGATTCTTTTAAATCCCCTTGCTGATCCCTACACTCTTGGTATTTCCAGCGGCGCAGCCTTTGGTGCAGCCATCGCCCTGCTCGCCAACCTAAGCATGCTGGGCCAGTTTTCCATCCCCCTTTTTGCCTTTACAGGTGCCATCATAACCTTGATACTCGTTATGTATCTCTCCACCTTTAACGGTCAGATTTCTGCAAACACCTTGATCCTGTCGGGCGTTATTGTCGGGGCAATTCTTTCGGCGGGCATCAGTTTCCTCAAATATATCGCCGATGAACAGGTGGCGGTCATCATCTTCTGGTTGATGGGCAGTTTTGTCTCATCCACCTGGAATGGTGTACTGCTCGTTGCCAGCGCTCTTACCTGCAGTATGGCAATAACCATTTTCTATGGTCGAGATCTAAATATAATGAGCCTTGGCAGGCGATCTTCGGATGCCCTCGGCGTTGAAACGGGCAAAATACGTATAATACTCCTACTTACTGCATCCATGCTCACCGCAATATGCGTGGCCGTCACCGGAATAATCGGTTTTATCGGCTTGATAATTCCCCACCTTATGCGTTTTTTTGTCGGACCAGATAACCGCAAACTTTTGCCTATTTCAGCATTGGCCGGCAGTATTTTACTACTTGCAGCCGACACCCTAACCCGTGCAGTTCTCCCCGTTGAAATACCCATTGGCGTACTCACAGCATTGATCGGCGGGCCATTTTTCTGTATTATTTTCAGGAAAAAACAGAGGGCCAGCAGTTATGACTGAAGGGATACTCTTTCAAATAAATGGTGTCGATTTCAGTTACGATAAAGTGCCGGTACTGAAAAATATCGACCTTACTGTAAAATGCGGTAAATTTTACGGTATAATGGGACCAAACGGTTGTGGGAAAACCACCTTGCTGGACTTATTAATCGGCAGCAAAACCCCGGCCAGGGGAGTCATCAGCTACAAAGGTAAAGAAATTCGTCACTACAGACGTCGCGCACTCGCCAGGGAACTGTCCCTGGTCCCCCAGGAGTTTGATACCGGTTTTGGTTTTACCGTAGAAGAAATTGTTATGATGGGCCGACACCCCTATATTGAAAGATTTGGTTCTCCATCTAAAAGAGATTATCATTGTGTGGAAAAAGCGCTGGAACTCATCAATATCTGTGAACTCAGAAACAGGTATATTTCCAGCCTGTCCGGTGGGCAGAAACAGCGGGCTATTGTGGCAAGGGCCCTTGCCCAACAGACCCCTGTTCTACTTTTTGACGAGGCAACTTCCAGCCTTGACATTAAATTTTCCCTGCATATTTTCAATATTGGACAACAACTTGTCAAAGATGAAGGAAAAACAATTATTGCAGTGATCCACGACCTTAACCTTGCCGCGGCCTACTGTGACGATATGATCTTTATGAAGAACGGTACTATCAGGCGGGTCGGCCCAACTAAAGAGGTTTTCAACCCCGAAACCATTTCGGATATTTTCAATATTAAAACAAACGTCGCCCAAAACCCCTTTAACGATAAATTACAGGTTAGTTTCCAATATACCATGGAGAAACAATCTACGTCATGAAACCTGCACATATTTTTTTTAATCTTAAAGATAAGCACCGTACCTTCTTTCTTATTTTCACAGCTTTTGTCTGTTTTTTTCTCCCCCAAAGGATCTTTGCTACGCCGCTTACGGTAAATGATGTGTCGGGCCGGACAATTGATGTCGACAAACCCTTTACCCGTATAATATCACTATATTCGGCGCATACCGAAAATATTTGCAGTCTCAGTGGGGAAAAATTATTGATCGGCATCTCCAGGTCGGATAATTATCCGCCATCTATTAGCCAAAAACAGCGGTTCTCCTATCGGGAAGATCCGGAAAAATTCATCGGCGCCAGACCTGACCTGGTACTGGTTCGGCCCATGATTGAACGATCCTATCCGGAATTTATAAAAACTTTACAAAAAACCGGCATTACCGTGGTATCTTTGCAGCCCACCAGTATCGACACCATGCTTGTATACTGGCAAAAGCTGGGAATACTCACGGGCAAAAAAAAACAAGCCGAAAAAATGATATCCGACTTTAAGTCACGCTTGACCATGGTTAGAAAAAGGGTGGCGGCAACACCGATTTCAAAAAGGCCAAGGGTATATTTTGAATCAATGCATAAAAAAATGAAGACCTTTGCCCCCACCAGTATTGGTATATTTGTCCTTACCGAGGCCGGTGGCGTCAATGTCGCGTCCCAGGCCAGGCAGGTAAGGAAGACCAATATCGCCAATTTTGGGAAAGAACGACTCCTTGCCCGTGGCGATGAAATAGATATTTTTCTTGCCCAACACGGGAGAATGAACCCCGTGACCAAGGAAATAATCCTTAATGAACCCGGCTTTTCAGCAATTAAAGCGATAAGAAACAAGCGTATTTATATAATTGACGAAACCCTCGTTTCCAGGCCAACCCTAAGGATTATTGACGGCATAGAGCAACTTAACCGCTTGTTTTACCAGCAAGAAACGCATTAACATGACCGAAAAAATAACCCCTTCATTTATAATATCCGGTACTGCCAGCAGTTCTGGTAAAACAACCATTGCCCTAGGACTGATGGCCGCTTTTAAGAAAAGAGGCTTTACAGTGCAACCGTTTAAATGCGGCCCGGATTTTATCGACCCAGGCCTCCATAAATTGATTACCGGCACCACATCGCGCAACCTAGATGTGTGGATGTGCGGAATGAATCATACCCGTTTAACTTTTGAGCAAAATATACAAAAAGCTGATATTGGTATCGTAGAAGGTGTTATGGGGATGTTTGACGGCGGTGAGTCATCAAGCGCAGCCCTGGCCCACGCCCTTGGAATTCCAGGAATATTAGTCATTGACTGTCGATCAATGGCCGAAAGCACAGCGGCAATTGTTAAAGGCTTTTCAACCCTTGATCCGGATGTAGCACCCAAGGGCATCATACTCAACAGAATAGGCAGTGATCGTCATCTCCAACTTGTCAAGGACGCCATATCTGCCCATTGTAATGTGGAGATACTCGGTTATTTACCGAAAAACATACATTTTTCCATACCGAGTCGTCATCTGGGTCTGTTAACAAGCGATGAATCGCCAATTGACCCACAGGATGTCGATATCCTGGCCGACCAGGTGAGTAAATATATTGATCTTGACCGGCTTGTCGAACTTGGATACGCCCCGCGGAAAAAGATACAATATAAATCAACACCCCGTCGTTCGCTCCGCTGCAGGATTGCTGTGGCCAGGGACAGGGCCTTCTCTTTCTATTACGAGGATAATTTTGATATTCTCAGGGAAAAGGGGGCCGAAATTGTATTTTTCAGCCCTCTTGAAGATAAAAAACTTCCCGAAGATATCCAAGGTATCTACCTCGGCGGCGGATATCCCGAACTATACGCGAAAAAACTCAGCGCCAACCATGGTATGGTTGTTGCCGTACAGCGCTGGATTGACCAAAAAGGCCCTGTTTACGCAGAATGCGGCGGCTTTATGTACCTTACTGCCGGAATAAATGACCACGATCACAACCATCATTCTATGGTGGGATGCTTTCCCGTTCAAGCGTATATGCAAAACAAACGCACGGCCCTCGGTTACCGGGAAATACGCACCAGCCACCAATCTTTTTTCGGGCCTGCGGGCACTGTTATGCGCGGGCATGAATTCCACTATTCACATATTGAACCGATGCCCACTGAAATAAAACGTATCTACACTGTAAATAACAATACCCTTGAGGGATACTCCCAGCAAAACGTTCTGGGTGGTTATATGCATCTCCACTTCGGATATTCACCGCAAGTGGCTGAGAATTTTGTTAATTTTTGCCAAGAAAAAGCCCATGGTTGTTAAACTAAAAGACGTTCCACCCACCCGGATAGAAGAGGAAAGTTTTCGCATAATTAAGGAAGAATTCGGCCCTGTCAATATGGATCACGCCTCCTTTAAAGTTATCCAGCGAGTTATCCATGCCACCGGCGACTTTTCCTTTAAAGATAATATGCGCTTTTCCGAAGGCGCTATCGCAAGAGGTATCCAGGCCATTCGCGATGGCAAGGATATCCTTACAGACGTGACCATGGTTGCCGCTGGAATAAGTAAGGTCATGCTCTCAAAATGGGGAGGAAAAGTTATCTGCCGTATCGGTGACCCACAGGTTGCAACACGCGCCAAAATCGAAAGCAAAACACGATCCGAAGTGGCTATTGAAATGGCCCTTGCCGACAATATCGGCATTATTGCCATGGGTAACGCACCCACGGCACTGGTTCAGGCCGTCAAGAGTATTGCAGAGGTCGATGTGGGAAATATACCACTGCTGATTGGCGTGCCCGTGGGCTTTGTCAATGCGGCGGAATCAAAAGAGCTGCTTGTTGAAAAAAATAATTGTTATATTACGAGCCTTGGCCGAAAGGGCGGCAGTCCGGTGGCGGCGGCAATCGTCAACGCCCTTCTCCGTCTGGCCGCATCGTCCTGATATCAAAATCCAGCACGCAGAATATAATCTAACTTGTGTCTGTCAATGGATGAGCAATTTTACACTAAATCGAGGCGCTTGATGAATTTAACCACAGACATATATGCGATATCCCGATGTCTCGTACCTCGCTTTATCGGAGGATTAAATTTTGAAAGCAACGAAGAGT
>CAZQOD010000172.1:0-5711 GCA_964594945.1 uncultured Desulfopila sp. | reverse complement strand
TAATTACCCCCCCTGCAGGCTATCGGTCAATTCTTTGAGAATTGTTACCTGACCAACCAGATCTTGGGCGGTGCGTTCAATTTCGGCGCCACTACCGGATAACTTGGAGACAACAGCACTTGTTTCTGCTATATTTTCTGCTATTTCAGAGGACACGGTCGAACTCTGGGCCACATTCTCACTCACCTCGGTTATACCTTCCGCCGCCTGGGTGATATTTTGAGAGATACCACCGGATGTCGCACTCTGCTCCTCCACCGCCATGGCAATTTCTGCTACGATACCATCGACCTCGTTGATAACACTGCTTATCTGTTTAATCTCATCCACGGTCTCATTGGTCGACATCTGGATCGAACCTATTTTATTTTTAATTTCCCCGGTTGCCTCAGCGGTCTGCTTTGCCAGTTCCTTAATTTCATTGGCAACAACGGCAAACCCTTTGCCCGCCTCCCCCGCCCTTGCCGCCTCTATGGTGGCATTGAGGGCAAGCAAGTTGGTCTGTTCAGAAATTTCCGTTATAACCTCGGTAACCTTGCTGATTTCTGCGGCGGCCGTACCAAGGGCGTCAACTTTTTCCGAAGAGCTGGCCGCAAGGGTCACCGCATGACGGGTAATATCCTGAGCCTTTGTCGTCTGTTTCGCCTCTTCTTCCACCGAAGCCAAAATCTCTTCGATGGCATTGGAGACAAGAACGACACTTGCCGACGCCTCTTCACTCGCGGCGGCAACGGAGTTCATATTTGCACTCATCTCCTCCGTAGCGGCTGCAACGCTATCGGCTTGATCAGAAGCATTTGCCGTACCATCCATAAGATCACCGGATACGACTGACAACGTTGCCGATGATTTGTTGAGCACGGTGGTCTGTTCTTGAATTTTCTGAATAACTCCGCATAATTTATCGGACATTTCCACAAGAGCACCACCTATTGCGCCGATTTCGTCGTTGCCGTCCACCCGCACGGATGTAGAAAAATTACCCCGGCCAATCTCGACAGTGGCTTTCTGAAGAATGGATAACCTTCCGGCAAAACTTAACAATACCTTAAAGAACAGGCCAAAAAAGAGCAGCATGGCAATGCCGGTTATAACCATCAGGGTATATATCGCCTTGATCGTTGAATTCAAAGAATCTCCAGCAGCCTTTTCCAATGACTTCACATGCTCATCCAGTACCTTAAACCCCTTAAAGGCAGGGCCGTCACTGATCTTTACCACACCATCAATCTCCATGGGACTAAGCCCCTTTTTATGCAAATCCTTGGATGTCTCCACAGCCTTAGTATATTTCTCGGCAACCGCCTCAATATCGGCAAGAGCGGTTCGTTCTTCGGAGGATAAATCCAGTTTTTTATATGAGGCAAACGCCTTATCCATGCCCGCCTTATTCTTCATAAAACGATCAACATACTTGTTAGTTCCGCGCAACACATGATTTTTAAAATTATGTATAAACCCACCGTAGCCGAACTGGGACATTATTTCGGTGAGGAGTATTTGCCTCTGCAGTGCAGTCTGCTGATAGGTTTTCCAGTTACCGGCTATATTCTTCACCGAGCGAACCTGAAAAAAACCTGTTATAATAAAGAGGCTGATAAGGGAAAGGGAAAGGAGTGTCATTTTTTTCTTAACGGTCATTGGATATTCCTATAAGCGGGTATTTTCAAAATAGACAATAGTTGTCGGCATCATATAGTGCCCATAAGCGGCTTCAAAATTCAGTTCATTTCCTATCGTCAACTCGGATAGTCAATTTTAGCAAAAATGACTGTCAAATGTAAAATTTAACCGGAAAATATTTTTATTAATATGAATACCGTTGAAAAAATCCTCTGGGCCCGGGGAATTCTTGATATCCCGGAATATGCGACAAAAGAGATGATACAACAGAATTTTAAGCAGTTGCAAAAACAGTGGCACCCTGATCTGGCCCCGGACAACAGCCCCCACCGCCATGAAATGGCGGTAAAAATCAACAAGGCATACGCGATATTAATGTCCTATATAGAGCGGTATCAGTTTTCTTTTACAGAAGATGAGATTAAAAAATATTATACGGCGGAAGAATGGTGGAACAGCAGGTTTTATGACAATCGTGTCTAACACCGAAAATAACCGGTAAGGTAGTATAAATTGCCTTGTTGCTGTTATTAGCATCCGGGTTTTTATGGTCTATTATTTTTTGTTTTTTATCACATCTTTTACGGAGTAAGGCACTGTCCATCCAGCGGGACAAAGAATCGTCCCGCATTTAAACAACATTTATCTCCGACCCAAAAAACGATTTATCTTCTTTTTAAAAGTGGCTGCGACAAACGGGGCAAGCCTCCTTTTTTCTTTGAGTATTTGTCGCATAAGATCCTTTTTCTTCTCAGGAATTTCAGGACGGGCAACGGCAACCAGCGATAGACTTTTCGTCGGACAGACACTGATACAGGCCCCACAGCCCAGACATTTCTCGGGGGAGACCCTCATCCGCTTGCCGCCCGCGTCGCCTTTACGCTCAACAAGCTGCAATGCATCAATATTACAGGCCTTTTTACATAAACCGCAACCCACGCAACTGTCACTGTTAATCCGAAGAGTATAGTTTGTTTTGGCAATACCCAGGGGAAAACCCCGCATAGCTCCCCCGAGGAGTTCACAACAACAGGAACAACAGTTACAGATAAAGGAAGGGTGATGGCGGATATTATCTGTTATATGAGTCAGGTTGAGGTCCCTTGCTTTTTTCAATATCAACAACAATTCTTCCTTGCTTCGCTTTTCGGCAAAGCCCCTGCGCACCATAAACTTTGCTGCAGTACCCAGTGAAATGCAAATCTCTTCAACCGGTGCATTTTTCGTACATTTTTGATTAAGATGCTCCCTGGTATGCCGACAATAACACATACCAATCGCGCCATAACTTGCGTTTTTAATAATTCTCTTGGCACTCTCATATGTTTCCACACGGGAACTGACGGGAATATGTTCCTCATAGGGTAGGGAGCGGGTAAGGGGTGTCTTGGAAGAGAAAAATTCACGACCCATCTTCTGCTCGGGATCATCGTATAGATACTCATGCATCAACTGGGCAAGTTCCTCGGCCGGCAGATCACTACGCTGTTTCATAAAAGTAAATTCAAAAAAACCGATAAGGCCCGGCATAAGCATATAGTACGTCTTACCGCCATAACGACTGTCCATCACCAGCCCCTTAATCGCCATCTCTTCCAATTTCTGCAGCAAACGATCAGCATCCCAGCCGGTGGCGCGAACAAGTTCAGGCAGAGTGGCCTCAGTCAAAGGGAAACGGGAGGCAATATGGGCCTCCTCCTCCGAGAACAAAATAGTTAAAATTCGGCGCAGAACATCACTGTCCGGCAAACCCACAGGATACTTATTCAACCTGTCGATAAGAGGTACTATACTGCTTTTACCATCCAAATGATGACCCATTCATAACCCTTTTGCCCAGCCGCTGCGCTCAACCTTCTACGGCCGCAACATACAGTTCTTCAACATCCTCAAAGAGATTTGTCTGTTCCAGGGATAGCCGCAATAACCGGGGGTTCTGTAAAAAATCTTTCATAAAAAATATCTCGGAGGCCTTGAGAAATATATGGAACACATCCCGTACCCTACCGTTAAAAATCTTCTCAATCAACACCATTATATCTTTTTCATCGGCATGGGGTCTGAACTGTCCGGCCCTTGCCAAAAGTTTGGATACATAGAAGAGTAGTGTTTCCTCCACACCCTTTATCATACTGCGGTGGCCCGGTAAAATTTTTTTATCCGCCAACTGCCATAATTTTACAAGAGTGGCACAATATTTCTCATAATTTTTAAACCGTTGACCGGTTTCAAGATCTATATCCAGCAGAGGTGATTGAAAAATCCCCTTTAACAGGGTATCGCCGGTCACGGCCCAATTCCCGCCCACATAGACAAGATCACTCTGGGAATGGCCTGGACACTCGATTATTTCTATACCCAGGCTCTCCGGCAAATCCTTCTCCGCCACCCGAAAATCCTTTGGGAAAGGAGGAAACAGCTGACGACCGTCAAAGACATGTTGCAGTCGACGTAAGTACCCCTCATCAAAACCCACCTCCCGCAGGAGCGCGCGCATTTCCGTCATCCTCCGATCATGTTTGATAATCTTCAAACCATCACGATAGGGCAGGTAAATTGTTGCTCCGCAATGCTTTTCCAGCCAATGCACCATGCCGTAATGATCAATATGACAATGGGTAACTATGATATGGTGCAGATTCTCAAGATCAATATGATTTAAAAAATATTTTTCGGCCTCGGGGGTGGGCGGACCGCAATCAAACAGAACCTGCTCCCCTGCCATGGTAGCGGTGTAACAATGAACCGGACCAACCATGTAGGGAGTGGCAATCGTATGCTGTGTAGGGGTGGACATATGCGCTCTATAACGTAATCCATACCCCGAATCAAGCGAATATATACTTCTCTGTTTCACAGGCGGCCTTTGCCAGGCTGCGTTTTGCCGCCAAAAGCCCGCTGGCGTCATATTTGGCAAAACGGCGAATACCGGACAATATCATGGTAAGGTTATCCCCCTCTTCAACAAAGAAAGCGCCCTTTCTCGCGGCACTGCCCGCAATCTCCGATGCTTCAAAAGCAAAAACCTTCACCACGGCCTGTAATAGTTTCTGCCTGCTCTCACTCGCCTTACCATAATTTTTCTCAGCCCGCAGTACCGTACTCTCCAGGGCAAATATCTGGATGGCAATATCGGCGGCCGCCATTAAAATTTCCTGTTCATTAACTAATTTATGCATATATTTTTGGACACTGGCCCCGGCCAAGAGTAAAAAGAGCGTCTTCAGATTTTTCACCAGTTCCTTTTCCTTAACGAAGAGAATCGACTCGTCAAGCTCTTCAAAACTTGGTGTCATAAGAGATTCAAATGCTTTCGTAGCTTCAGCCTGCAAAGGCAACTGTCCCTTCATCGCCTTTTTCAATATCATACCGGGAATAAGCAGCCGGTTGATTTCATTGGTACCCTCAAAGATACGATTTATACGCTCATCGCGATAATATCGTTCAGCCGGATAGTCACTGACAAATCCATATCCGCCGAAGATCTGTACCACCTCATCCACGGTTTTGGCAAGCACTTCACTGCAAAATACCTTTGAAACACCGCACTCCGCTGCATATTCCTCTATACCCTTCAAATATTCTTCATAATAATTATCAATACCCTTTTCAACGGTGGCCAGCTTATCGTCGAGCAGTCCGGCAAGGCGATATACCAGGGATTCCGAGGCATAAATATATGCCGTCAGATCACCAATTTTCTGCGAAATAGCGCCGAACCGACTAATCGGGGTACCGAACTGTTTACGTTCATTTGCATATTTAATACCCTCAACCAGCGCCATTTTCGATGCGCCGCAGACACCGGCACCAAGCTTGAAGCGACCAATATTCAGAACATTAAAAGCAATCTTATGTCCTTTCCCTCTTTCACCCAGCAAATTCTCCACCGGGACCTTGCAGTTATCGAGGATAATCTGGGTGGTGGAAGAACCTTTAATTCCAAGTTTTTTCTCTTCCGGCCCGACAATCAACCCCTCAAAACTCTTTTCCACCAAAAAGGCCGTGAAATGTTCTTTGTCAATCTTAGCAAAAACGGTAAACAGTTCGGCAAAACCACCATTGGTAATAAACTGCTTGGTACCGTT
>CAZQOD010000171.1:0-5714 GCA_964594945.1 uncultured Desulfopila sp. | reverse complement strand
CAATGCGGCGAAAAATATCTGCTTTTTCATAACGTATTTTTTCCTTTAAAATAATATATTACAAGCCCAAAAATAATTATAATTATCCATAAAACCCAGCCCATCCAGCGATGTACCCGCTTTATCATACCGCCCACAGAACGAATAAATCTGCACCAACATAACAGCTATAACCTAAATTTTGCACGCAGAATATAAGAAAAACAAACCATAGCGTTAAATTAATATGTTACCTGGCTCTTGCCCACATGATATATAAAAAAAATATCTGTTATCAAACCATAAAATTAATGTGATATCATATAGTTGGCAAGACCACCACCTTAATAAAAATATTTTCCCCATGGTCTGCACCCTTTGGGATCGGATTTATCATCACTACCACAACAGAGATATTTATTGACACATTTATTGCTGATCTGTATTGTTAGAAAAGATGGTGGTAAAAATGTTCATTTACGGACAAGATCCCAAAACACCAGTTAGAATATTTTTTATAAACCAAGGAGGACGAAAGTATGACATGTAAACGGTTGTTTCTATTCGTTATGGTGGTACCATTTTTCCTGGTGGGCCTATCATTTTCATCGGCCTTGGCAAAACCTTCTAAATGCGAGGAGTGTCACGTAAAACTCCATCCAGGCCTGGTCAAGGATTTTAACCGGGGTAAAATGTCAAAGAAACTCACCTGTAAAACATGTCACGGTAGAGCACACACCAGTGCCGATGATGTTGACAAGGTGAAACTACCCACCATCAGTACCTGCAAAAAATGCCATAGCGAAGAGGCAGAACAGTATATGAGCGGTAAACATGCCCTGGGATTACTACCCATTACAGCCTTTCCAGGTTTTGCCCATCAACAGCCCCAAGCCTTTATAGACGGTCAGAAAGGCTGCAACGGTTGTCATAACCTCGGCATCACCGATGCAGAGGCAAGGGGTAATGCCGCACGTAAATACTATAAATATGGTATGGACTGCCAGAACTGTCACACCCGTCACGCCTTTTCCAAAGCGGAAGCTTTACAACCAGAAGCCTGTAACAGCTGTCACACCGGTTTTGATCACGCCCAGTGGGAAATGTGGTCCCATTCCAAGCATGGCGCAGCTTATAACACCGATCGTAAGGCGCACCGTGGCCCCACCTGTCAAGATTGTCATATGGAAGAGGGAAACCACCGTGTTATGTCGGCATGGGGATTCCTGGCCCTGCGTCTACCCGAGTCTGACAAAGAGTGGATGGGTTACAGAGTAACAATTTTACAGGCCCTTGGCGTCCTTGATAAGGATGGTAAACCGACACCGCGGCTGGATGTTGTTAAGGCCGCAAATCTCGCCCGCCTCGACAAGAAGAGCTGGGACGATGAACGTGCGCGTATGCAGGCAATTTGTCAAAAATGCCACTCGGCCAACTTTGCCAAGGAAAACTTAAAAAATGCCGATCTTATGATTAAGGCGGCCGACAAACTTCTTGCAGAAGGTATTAATATTGTCGCCGATCTCTACAAAGACGGCACCATTGAAAAACAGACCAACGAGGCCACTTTCCCCTACCCGGATCTATTGACATTCTATGAAGTAAGAACTCCGATTGAAGAAGTTCTCTATGAAATGTTCATGGATTTCAGAATGAAAACCTACCAGGCCGCCTTCCATATCATGCCCGATTATACCACCTGGTACGGTTTGGCCAAGATGAAAGAATCCCTGGTCGAAATGAAGGAAATGGCCCATCAAATGCGATTAAATAAGAAGAAATAACAATCGCCTGTCACATAAAGGGACATACTGAAAAGGGCCGTCCTAGGCCCCGGCGCAGACCGATAACCGATTTCTGTCTGCGCCGCCCTGCTTTTAAACCACCCCGCCCCCTTTTCTGCCCCAAGACTCCTCCACACTGATCCATCCACTGTGCCATTTAATACTACCCCGCGCAACTATCATGTTTTTGCGAACAATTTAATCGCTGACAAGAAAAATAATTCAATAGCCGCAAAAAAGTAGTACAGTGTATATGCACATTGCAATCCCCATTCAAATATACCGGACGAGAAGTGCAAGGTAACATATTTGCCAAGCAGGGAGCCGAAGATGGGAACATCACTAACGGATCATGATTCGGAAGCACTGGAGCTGTTCCGCTACCGAAACAGGTTATTAACGGCGATCCGTGAACATAGCCTGTGTGATCCCGAGGACCAGGATCATGCCTTTATTTTCCGACACTGCTGCACTATTTTGGCAGATGCCCTTAATTGTATTTCTGTCTGGGCCGGGGATATCGACATAAGCAAATCCTCTTTTATACCTTTTGCCTCATCTCCACCGGCGACCCCGCTGGACAGCAAAACCCGAGCCTGTCTCTCCGAAAATATCCACTTAATATTCGGAGAGTTACGAAAAAATCTCGCCCCACTCAATAAACCACTGCATATCCCCTGCAAGACAAGAGCCACTGGTAAAAATGATCGGTCAGGATATTGCTGCCTGGTCTGGTCGGTTGGATACCAGGCCAGAACCTATGGTTTCGTGATTATTAATTGTCAAGAACAGATAAAGGGACAGTTGAAAAACGAATTTGTCGCCCATATCATCGACGATGTAGGCCTGGCCATATTTTCCCAGGACACGGCGTTAAAGCTGAAAATAGAAAGAGATTTTAACAAGGAAATTATCGATACGGTTCAAGCTCTTATGGTCACAATCAGCCCCTGCGGCACCATAATATCCTTTAATAAGAGAGCAGAAGAAGTAACCGGTTATAAGGAAGAGGAAATACTGGAACGATATTGGGTCGACGTGCTTATCAACCCAGACAACAGACTAGAATTTCAACAACTTTTTTCAGAAACCCTGAAAAACACAACAACCAATGTAAATTTTAACGCACCGCTTCTCACTAAAAACGGTTCACAACGTTTCATATCCTGGCACGGATCCATAAGGCACAATATTGAACAGGGAAAGGTTGGTCTTGTAATGCTGGGAATCGATGAAACGGAGACGCTGGCCACGGATCAACAACTCAATATGTTCACCGCCCGCTGGGAAAAAATTTTCATCGCTATACAGGACCCGGCCCTGGTCGTTGCAAATGACAATACTATTTTAGAGGCAAACCCCGCCACATGTGGTGCCGCAAAAAAGCTTCGCCACGAAGTTATCGGCAAAAATGTATGCGATATCCTCCACGGTGGACACCGTAATAATATTCAATGCCCGCTGGAACAATTTATCGGTTCCCAAAAAAACCATATATCCGAGACCAGCTTGCGGGGGCTGCACGGCACCTATATGCTCACGATCAGCCCCCTCCTTGAAGAAAACGGGGAAATCAACGCCACGCTACTGGTGGCAAGAAACCTCACCGAAGAAGAGGTCGTCAGGGCGGAAGCAATACGAGCCGCCCAACTGGCGGCAATTGGCGAACTGGCCTCCGGTGTGGCCCATGAGATCAATAATCCTATAAACGGCATTATCAACTATGCCCAGATTATCCTCGATATGCCGGAGGATAAAGAGGCTGCAACCAACCTGAAAAACATCATCAGTGAAGGCAAAAGAATTGCCGGTATTGTCTCTAATCTGCTTGATTTTGCCAGGCGAAGGGAAGAACAAGTTGCCCTTTCCCAAATAAATAAAATTATTCTCAACAGCTTGCAGCTCGTTGACCACTTGCTGAAAAAAGACGGCATTACCTGTTCACTTGATATTGCCAACTCCCTACCACCTCTAATGTGTAATGAACAACAACTGCAACAGGTCGTCTTAAATATAATCAGTAACGCTCGCTACGCTTTGAATAAACGATATCCGAAAAGTTGTCCGGAAAAACTCCTTGAAATAGGCGCATGCCGGCAAGGGAAAAAACAACCGTATATCCAATTAACATTTACAGACCACGGTGTCGGAATCGCCCCCGAAATACAGAACAGGCTCTTTGACCCGTTTTTTTCCACCAAACCAAAAGGCGAAGGGACCGGGCTGGGGCTAAGCATCAGTCACGGACTGATCAGAGACCATGGCGGAACCATCAAAGTGGAAAGCAACCCCGGGGTATGGACACGTTTCACAATTGACCTGCCCCTACAATCACCTGCGATAACGGAATGAAAAAACAGATACCAATGCCATTTTTAGTAACGGGTGAATTTGTATTGTTTTTTGTCCTGCTCATCTCAATACACGTATATTTGAAACCCACGGGCACAACACTGTTCATCGTCGAAATTACCCTACCGACATTTGCACTTCTATCCGCAGTATTATTCACCATTCACCACTGCAGGGCAGAGCAGCAAAAGACAATCAATGCATTGGACAGTGCATTAAATCTGGAACGGGAAGAAAACCAGGCAGTCCAGGCCCAGTTCGATGCAACCATTGAAAAACGAACATTTGAGCTGCAACGCGTTAACGGTGCGCTAAACAGGGAGATAGCCGAACGGATCCAAGCGGAAGAAGAGGTGCGTGAACTGCAAAAGCAGGCAAACCTGATCCTCGATTCGGCGGGCGAAGGAATCCTCGGTCTCGATAACCAAGGCAAGGTAATCTTTGTAAACCGTGCGGCATCCCTGATGCTTGGTTGGGAGACTGAAGAATTACTCGGTAATACACACCATAAACTGATCCATCACACCAACGCGGACGGGACGGTTCACCCGGTGGAAGAATGCCCCATATACAAGGCCTACCGAGACGGCAAAGTTCACTATAGAACAGGCGATATTTTCTGGTGCAAAAACGGCAGCAGCTTTCCGGTTGAATATGTATCCACCCCCATTCGTGACCGGGGTATGCTCACCGGAGCGGTTGTTGTATTTCGGGATATGAACACATACAAATAAAATTATTGCCCGTCAAACAAAGGGGAAAACATGTCGGATGAAACTCCTCAAATAATCTCCGAAGAAACCGCAATTCTTGTGGTTGACGACGAGGTAAGTCTCCGAAACACGTTCAGCACTTTCTTAAAACGGGCCGGCTACGGGAAGGTTATTGCCGTTGGATCTTTTGAAGAGGCCGTCAAATCCGTCTCTTCGCAGATTTTTGATCTCATTATCTGCGATATTGTATTGGAGAGCCATTCGGGCATTGATCTATTAAAACGGTTCAGAGAATTGGGCGTCACCTGTCCCGTGGTCATGGTAACTGGTTATCCCCATGTGGAAACCGCTTCGGATGCAGTGCGGCTGGGAGCCTTTGATTACCTGGCCAAGCCAGTGGAAAAAGAAGATCTTTTAAAAATTGCCCGTTTGGCTGTCAAACAATACCGACTTGAACAGGAAAAGAAGGAAGCTGAAATAGCCAGAACGCGTTATCAACGTTTTTTGGAAACTCTCTTTAAAAGTGTTTCAGACAGTATCCTTTCCGTTGACGCTGATCTAACTGTTATGAAGATGAATCGGGCCGCGCTGGCCCTTTTTCGTAATATGGGTATTGAATTAAATGAGGGTAAGGACCTTGCCCGTCTTTTCCGAAACAAATATCTCAACCAACTTATAGAAAATATCACCACGGTGCAGAAAACCGGCAGAGAGATGGTGGATCATCGCATGGAATACCATGTGGAGGGAAGCTGCAACGTGCTTAGCATCTGTATTTCTCCACTTGACTGCGGGAGGGGCGATCCCTCCGGTACCGTTCTTGTGTTAAGAGATATGACACCAAAAATGAGTCAATTACCTCAACATAGAACACATTTCCACAGGC
>CAZQOD010000170.1:0-5815 GCA_964594945.1 uncultured Desulfopila sp. | reverse complement strand
AATTAATCAGTCTCTCAACAGCTTAGAAGGCCAGGTTGAAGACGGCCAGCCCTTGACGGATGAGTTACGGGAGACGGTTAATATAATGCGTCGTGCCGTTCATACACTCAAAGGGGCGGCGGCAATGACCGGTGTGGAGTTGCTGGCCCGGGGTGCGCATAAGCTTGAGGATATGCTTGATTGGCTCTATGACGAGGCGGAGGATATTTCCGCAGACGATGTTTTGGTTTTAGCTAACGGTATCGACGTTATAGAGATGTTGTCACAGAGGCCGCAGGATAAAGAATCGGAACAGTTGGATCATCTTGTCGCGACCCTCCAGGAATACCTTGAGGCCAGGTCCGGGAAATCTTCCGATTTGGATGTTGAAATCGGCGCCGTGGAAAAAGAAGAAAAAATCGATAGTCCTGAGCCTACAGGTGATGTGGACGTTAAGCCGAGTGTTGTCGTGGAAGCGGCGGATGAGGATGATGATATTGACTTGCCCGGGCTCACCGGTACGTTACGGGTTCGTCTTGAAGATCTTGATGAATTGGTGGGTATTGAGGGTGAGCTTGTTGTTGCCCGTGGTGCCATTGAGAAGGTGGTTGAAGAGTTTGAGGAAACCCTTGAAGAACTTGACACCGTTAAGGATAACCTCCGGAGAAAATCCCAGGAACTGGAGTCAGGGTTTGAAGTACAGTCTCTTTACGGGTTTAACCCGGCTTCGTCGGTGGTC
The DNA here is from genome assembly GCA_964594945.1 of uncultured Desulfopila sp. Taxonomy (GTDB): domain Bacteria; phylum Desulfobacterota; class Desulfobulbia; order Desulfobulbales; family Desulfocapsaceae; genus Desulforhopalus_A. The sequence goes on along the minus strand of CAZQOD010000170.1, from coordinate 5,097 downwards.
AGTGATGAGGTGATGGAGGGTGAGCTCTCCGAGTTTGACCCCATTGAACTTGACAGATATTCACAATTAAATCTTATTATACGCTCTTTAAATGAAATTTCCGTCGACGTCAATTCCATTGCCACAACGATGACGTCACTGGCCGGTGAGATTCGCGGTCAGGTTACAAAACAGCAACTTACCATGCGTCTGATGCAGGATAAGCTCATGCGTATCCGGATGACGCCGATGTCGTCTATTTCACGTATCCTTTTTCGGATTGTTCGGGAGACCGGCAAGAAACTGGGGAAAAACGTGACCCTCACCGTTTCCGGAGAAGATGTGTATATGGATCGGTTTGTTTGGGCGAAGATTACGGATCCGCTGATGCATGTGTTGCGTAATGCCGTCGACCACGGTATTGAACCGCCCTCTGAACGGGCAACCCTGGGTAAACGGGGGGGTGGTACGATTCATCTGGAAGCGGAACAGTTGAGTCGTTATGTTGTTCTGCGGGTTTCCGATGATGGCAGCGGCGTGAAACTGGATGCGGTTAAGGCGAGGCTAAAGGAGGAAGGGCTGGTCGAAAATCCGGAAACCCTGTCTGAACAGGAGTTGCTCGAATATCTGTTCCATCCCAGTTTCACCACTAAAGAGGCCGTGAGTACCGTTTCAGGCCGGGGTGTGGGACTTGATGTTGTTAGGAAAAACGTGCAGGAACTTAAGGGAACTGTACAGCTGAAGAATAATCCCGGCCAGGGTGTTACCTTTGAATTTCAGATACCTTTCACACTTTCGGTCAACCGTGCAGTTATGGTTATGGTCGCAGGTAAACAGTTTGCGGTACCCCTTCAGGATATTCATCATGTCGGACATTTTCCTTTGAACAGGTTTGAGACCGATGACGGCGTACGCCTCAATTACGGTGATGATATCGTCTCAATTGCCAACCTTGGTTATTATCTCCAGCTGGAAAAGAAAATGACCGCCATACCAGAGGGTCAGGATGGCATGCTGGTAATTCTTTTTGATAAAAATGAAAAAGTTACCGGTGTTGCCGTGGATACCGTTGTCGAGCAGCGGGAAATAATTGTGAAAAACCTGGGCAGTCATCTGACCCACGTTCCCGGTGTCGGTGGTGTTACTCTGACCGGTACGGGTGACTTGATCCCCATCCTTAACCTGCGTGAACTCGTTGAATCGGAGAGATTGGACAGAGCTGAAGAGTTTGTGCCGTCGTCTATCATGGCCCTGGATGAACCTCTGAGGGTTCTTATCGTTGACGATTCCATTAGTGTGCGCCATAGCGTGGCGAGGCTGGTTGAGAGTCAGTCGTGGCAACAGCAACAGGCTGTTGACGGTATGGATGCTTTGGCCAAGCTTGAGGTATTTGTCCCCGATGTTATCGTTCTGGATATTGAAATGCCAAGGATGAATGGTTATGAATTTAAGAGTCATATCAATAATCATCATACCTGGAAGGATATTCCGATTATTATGTTGACCTCCCGGGCTTCCGAGAAACATCAACAGAAAGCCAGGGAGCTGGGCATTGATTTTTATATGACAAAACCCTACCAGGACGAGACTTTTATACGTATGTTGGAAGATATTCGCTCGTTATAAAATAGAAGTGGTTCCCACGGTGAAAGGTAATGGAGAAACAGCCGGAAGTTGCAATAGTCAAAGCCAACTGTCTTCTTTTTGAGGGATATGAGTTGTATTGGCTGTTTGGCAGAAGTCAGTTGGAATTCGTTTTAAAAGATGTTGAGGTGTTTGCTTCGCCTTCCTCTGCGGGCAGTGCCAGGTACCGCGATACCATGCTCCCCGTGGTTGAGTTGGAAGATTATTTCGGATTGACACCGGGTACCGCTACCGGCAGTGGACAGTATCTCGTCGTCAGGACCGTGCGAAATCGCACGAAACTTGTTAAAATCATAGTTAAGACCAGTTATGCGCTGAAAGTTCATAAACTTGACGCGGGGTTTGCGAAAATTTCTTCGCTGCGATTTTCGCAGAATGGTGGAGATGTCCTTGGATTTTACTCATTTGCTCAGGATAAGATAGCAGCTATCCCGGATATTGCAAAAATTTCTTAGGAGGTTATTCGGTAATTGGCATTTTCAGTCGGTATCTGCCCATAAACGGCTGTTTTGCCCCGACACTTCGTGGCTCTTAAAATTTTATTCTCCGATAAGGCGGGGCGGGGCAGACGCGGTTGTGGTGATGGCGATGTTTTGTTTTGAAGAAGCGACATACTCGTAAAAAGAGAATTTCTGAGTAGTTAGTGTCTGCCCATGGATGAGCAATTTTGCACTAAATCGAGGCGTTTGATGAATTTAACCGCAGGCATATATGCGATATCTCGATGTCTCGTACCTCGCTTTATCGTAGGATTAAATTTTGAAAGCAACGAAGAGTTAGGAGAAAATGGTCATTTATGGACAGGCACTAGGTAATATTTTTCTTGCGAGTGGGAGGTGAACATGGTAATTCCGAACGCAATAAAAAAGAATTGGATCGCAATTCAGAAAAAGCAAACTGTACCTGTAAATGCTATAGGTGTTAAAATTTCGAAAAGCGATAAAAAGACTTTAAAAATATGGCGGGATGAAGGTATCGATAAATACCTAAAAAAATAGGACACGATTATGCCGAACGAACTAATAATGATAGTTGAAGACAGCCCGACTGATATGCGTATCGCAGAGACGGTCTGTTTGGACAACGGTTACCGTGTTGTGACCGTTGGTGAAGGTGATAGAGTCCTGGCTGCTGTAAAAGCGGAAAAGCCCGACTTGGTTCTTCTCGACGTGATTTTGCCTAACAAGAATGGTTTCCAGGTTTGCAGGCAGTTGAAACAGGACGAGGAGACAAAGGGCATTAAGGTTATTATCGTCAGCAGTAAGGATCAGCCCAGTGATAAGTTTTGGGGCAAGAAGCAGGGTGCCGATGCTTATATCACCAAACCCTACAGCGAGGATGAACTCCTTGATGCCATTGAAGCAAATGTCTGATCGGCGGTTTGTTTTCCCCGTGGCGGCTTACTGTCCCGCCGTGGTTTAGTGGTTTGTTTTTGTCGATGCAGCCGCCGGATGTTCTTTGTACTTTCTTCGGGGCGTCACTTCTTTTGGCGCTGACACCCGGACCCGATAATATTTTTGTGGCTTCTCAGGCGGTCCACCGGGGCAGCGGCGCCGGTCTGGTGGTTACGGTTGGGCTCTGTACGGGGTTGCTGGTGCATACCCTTGGAGTGGCCCTGGGCGTGGCGGCGCTCTTTCAGGCTTCGGTCTTTGCCTTTTCCCTGGTTAAGTATATTGGTGTGGGGTATTTACTTTATCTGGCTTACCACGCGGCAAAACCGGTGGCTGCAGCGGATGACGGCGTGGTGGTGTCCCGCGTGGATTACGTCCGTCTCTATGGCCGCGGTATAGTAATGAATGTTACCAACCCCAAGGTGTCGCTCTTTTTTTTAGCTTTTCTTCCTCAGTTTACCGACCCCGATTACGGGCCGCTCCTACCGCAGTTTCTTCTACTCGGCCTGCTCTTTATTATCTCTACCTTGTTAATTTTTGGGGGGATTAGCCTCTTTGCCGGCAGGGTGAGTACGAGTTTCAGAGAGTCAAAAAGAGTACAAGCCCTACTGGGCCGTATCACCAGCCTCGTCTTTATCGGTCTGGCGGTGAAACTGGCCCTCTGCAAGCGTTGATGGCATATCGGTTAGATATTGCATTAAAGAGTATGAGAAAAGAGCTAACACCGGAAATGAACGGTAAGCCGGTATAAGTGCCTTGTTTCTGTTATGAACCCGTTAAGTTGAACATTACCTTTATTTTCTTATCTTTATCGCCCTTTGAAAGCGACAGTTTCCGCCAGGTCGGTCGAAAACCATTTATCATATTTCGGCCAGTCGTTTTTTGAATTGATCCGGCGTGAAAGTGTAAACCTGCGTGCCGTTACTTTCAACGGCAAATGATGCGCAGACGCTGCCGAGAAGTCCGCAGGTTTTCATATCCTTGGCGCTGAGAAGACCGTAAAGCAGCCCCCCCCTGTATGCATCTCCCGCGCCGGTGGGGTCGATTACCCTGTCGGTTTCCATGGCTGGAATATCCGTTTTCCCGGTGGAATCATATATGGTCGAACCCTTGTCCCCGAGGGTGACAATGGTTGTTTTAGCAAGTTTAAGTAATTTGTTCTTGTTCAGTGAGGTTTTTTCCATGATAAGGCTGAATTCATAGTCATTGACAATGAGAATCATGCAGTCGCTGATTACTTCAACTAGATCATCTCCCTGCAGTACGGGTAAGGCTTGGCCCGGATCAAAAATATAGTCGATGCCACATTTTTTACAACGGCGCGGGTAGTCTATCATATCGTCGAGGTTACCGGGGGAAACGAGGACTAATGTCTTTTCGGTATCAAGGGATTCGATGTCAAGTTTTGAAGAATATTTCATGGCCCCCGGGTTAAAGCCGGTGATCTGGTTGTTGTTTTTATCGGTGGTGATATAGGCGCTTGCGGTTAGTTCGTCCGGTATGATCTTGATACCGTCCCGCGGAATATTGTTATTGCCCAGCCAGTAAAAATAGTTATGGTGGTCGCTGCCTATCGTGGCGGAGATAAGGGGAGAGCCACCCATCAACTTTAAGGCGTAGGCGATATTACCCGCCGTGCCGCCAAAATTTTCGCTGATACCATCCACCTGGAAACAGACGTTAAGGTTATGTATTTTATCGGGCAGGATATGATCGGAAAAACTTTCAGGAAAATTCATGATCCTGTCGTATGCGAGGGAACCTGACAGTATAATATCTTTCATGGTATTGGCCCTTTGTCAAAAATGTTAAAGTTGACACCTAAATTTTGCGATAGCCGATTGCAAATAGCGGAGAATATGAAAAACAAATTCACTAAAACACAGTGAATGGGCTAATGTTACAGTTGATCAATAACATATTAACTTAACAGCATAAATTATTTTTCATATTGCAAGAGCAAGATTCAGGTAATAAATATTAAAATGTTGTTACAACTCTTTATCTGTGTCGAAACGGCAAATGTTTTATTTTTACGATTGGTTGCTTTAGTGCCTTTATATGAAAGTGGTTTCACTCTTGA
>CAZQOD010000169.1:0-5831 GCA_964594945.1 uncultured Desulfopila sp. | reverse complement strand
CACAGCCACAACGAACAATGAAAGTGACTCAAGAGTGAAACCACTTTCATATAAATGTTTGCAGCACTCTATTTTCTCAGTTTCGGGAGCTTGCCCATTCGGTGTTTGATCTGGATAAATGTGTGTCTGTTTTTTCGCCCATCGCGGGATAAGGATTTAAGGAGTTGATAGTTATGGTGTCAGGTGATTTGCAGCGTAGTGATTATTCTTTTAGGTTGAAGGATTGTTTGCTGGGGGCGCAGATGCTCTTTGTGGCTTTTGGGGCCCTGGTGCTGGTGCCGATTTTGACCGGTCTCGACCCCAATGTGGCCCTCTTTACCGCGGGCCTGGGGACACTGGTGTTTCAAGTTATTACCAGGGGGAAGGTCCCCGTGTTTTTGGCCTCTTCTTTCGCCTTTATAGCTCCTATTATTTATGGTGTGCAGACCTGGGGTGTACCCGCGACAATGTGTGGACTGGCCGCAGCGGGCGGGTTTTATGTCTTTTTGAGTTTTGCCATCAGGATATTCGGTTCTGATGTGCTGGCGAAGCTTTTGCCGCCGGTGGTGACGGGGCCGGTTATAATGGTTATCGGCCTGGTGCTTGCGCCCGTGGCGGTACATATGGCTTCGGGGAGAACGGGGGACGGCAGTGGTTGGCTGGTACCGGCACAGACGGCCATGATCATAGCCGGTGTTTCCCTGGTGACGACTGCTCTTGTTTCACTGTTGGGCAGGGGCTGGTTTAAATTAATACCGATTCTTTGCGGTATCTGCGCAGGTTACGCAGTAGCCGTGTTACTGGATCTGTTCGGGATCAGTACTTCTATTCAGGCCGGTTTTGATCCGGGTGGGTTGAAAAATTGTACCGAACCGCTCCTGATTTCATTTTCTTCTCTTGCGGATAAAGCGTGGTTCGCCGTTCCGGCGTTTGTTTTACCCGAATGGAAATGGGAGGCGGTTCTGTTTATCGTGCCCGTGGCCATCGCCCCCGCCATTGAACACGTGGGAGATGTGTTGGCCATAGGCTCGATCACCGGCAAGGACTATGTAAAAGATCCGGGAATTGAAAATACTATGCTGGGTGACGGGATTGCGACCTCCCTGGCATCCATGCTGGGTGGCCCTCCAAATACCACTTATTCTGAAGTGAGTGGCGCTGTGGCATTGACAAAAGCGTATAATCCGGCAATTATGACCTGGGCGGCTATTGCGGCCATCCTCTTGTCGCTGGTGGGTAAGGTCGGTACCCTGCTTGCCACTATTCCGAGCCCGGTAATGGGGGGTATAATGATCCTCTTGTTTGGTATGATCACCGTTGTCGGTATTAATATTTTGGTTAAATCCGGTCAGGATCTGACCACGCCGAGGAACCTGATAATTGTCGCCGTAATACTTGTTTGCGGAATCGGCGGCATGAAGTTCAGTGCTGGCTCGTTTGCCATTGAAAAGATAGGCCTGGCCGGTATACTTGGCCTGTTTTTAAACCTTGTTCTGCCCGCTGACAGGGAGGAAGATCCCGAAGGGGTGGCGCAGTGACGGAGGATCGGCTTCCGGGGTGGTTATGTAAAAGTTGAATTTTGCAGGCAGTTGGGGTTTATCCGGGATTAAGATATTAGCGCGAAATGTTTAAGAGTCAGACAGGATGCATTCTCGAACGGGCTCCCGGCAATGAAGTAACCAGCGTGGCTGGACCAAATTCTCAGACCACAACACAACGAATAATGAAAGCGACTTGAGAGTGAAACCACTTTCATATAAAAGACGGTGGAATTGCGTGTAAGATTTAGGTAAAATATCGATATTTGCAAGGTGTGGATTTCAACCTGTCTCGTGGTTGCCGACAATGGAGGGAGGGGAATTTCCAACGGATAACGTGGGTGATCTTCGTGATACCGTGGGGCCGCCTGATAACGGTGGGCCGGGTTCCATGGTAATTTTAAAAACTTATATTGGAGCGGAAATGAGTTTCCCTGTGGATTTGAGTGGCTACAGTAGTTTGAAGTTTGAGCCGGGGCAAAAGAGGCTGTCTGTTGAAGAAAGGGACTGTTTAGAAAAAAATATAGCCGTTGTTCGTGATAGTCTGGTCTTTTTTACCGCCCTGGCCAATGTCAAAGGATTGGGCGGGCATACGGGAGGCGCCTTTGATATCGTGCCCGAGTTGCTTATCGTGGACGGTTTTATGAAAGGTTCTGATAAACTGCATCCTGTCTTTTTTGATGAGGCCGGTCACAGGGTAGCCATTCAGTACATGATGGCCGTCTTGAACGGTTATCGATCGCCGGAATCGTTGCTGCATTATCGCGAATATAACGAAGGTTCCTATGGTCATCCGGAACGTGACGATAAAAGCGGTATATTTTTCTCGTCCGGCAGGCTTGGTCATCTCTGGAGTTACGTTAACGGAGTGGCCGAGGCCGACCCGGAAAAAATTATTGTTATGTTCGGCAGTGACGGTTCCCAAATGGAAGGGGATAATGCCGAGGCGGCCCGGTACGCGGCGGCGAGAAAACTAAATGTAAAATTGTATATAGATGATAACGATGTAACGATTGCCGGTCATCCCAGTGAATATATGCAAGGGTACGATGTCGCCAAGACCTTGGCAGGTCACGGTTTGTCGGTTGACGTCGGTGAGGGTGAGGACCTCGATGCCCTTTTCGAACGCATTAGCTGCTCCCTTGAAAGTGACGGGCCTATGGCCCTGATAAATAAACGGACCATGGCGGTGGGGGTAGCGGGTATCGAGGGTACGTGCAAAGGGCATGATGTGATTGCCGTGGATCTTGCTGTGGATTATCTCAGGGCGCGCGGACAAGATGATTGCGTTGCTGCCTTAAGCAGCGGCGGTGGTGCGGGGGAGAAGGTTGAATATTCCGGTTCCACAAGGGAAACTGCCAAGGTAAGGGATGATTTTGGCAAGGTCGTCTGTGAGCTGATAGGCGAAATGGAGGACCCGTCGTCTAAAATCCTGGTGGTTGATTCCGATCTTGAAGGTTCCTGCGGCCTGCATCATATTCGTAAAAAATATCCGGATATTTATGTGCACGGCGGTATTATGGAGAGAAATAACTACTCCGTGGCCGCAGGTTTTGGTTCTGAACCGGGAAGGCAGGGGATTTTTGGTACTTTTTCAGCCTTTCTGGAGATGGTCGTCTCCGAGATAACCATGGCCCGTCTCAACGATGCCAATGTTCTTGCCCATTTTTCCCATTCGGGTATCGATGATATGGCGGACAATACCTGCCATTTCGGTATTAATAATTTCTTTGCCGATAATGCCCTTGTTGAGGGTGATCTGACCCGTCTCTATTTCCCGGCGGATGCAGGCCAGCTGCGGGCCGTGTTAAGGGAGGTTTTCAATGATGCCGGTTTGCGTTTTATCTTTTCCACCCGCTCGGCAACGCCGTTTATTCTGTCGGCTTCGGCTGAAAGGGTATACGGAGAAGGTTATGAATTTGTGGCGGGTAAGGATGAGATTATCAGGGAGGGTTCTGATGGTATCGTTATCACCTACGGTGAAATGGTATACAGATGCCTGGCGGCGGTGGAGGAGTTAAAATCGGAGGGCATTGAGGTTGCTCTGGTCAATAAACCGACCCTTAATGTCATCGATGAGGAGATGATGACAAGGGTGGGCCGTAGTCCTTTTGCTCTTGTGGTGGAAAGCCAGAATAGTAAAACAGGGCTGGGTTCCAGGTTCGGTACCTGGTTGCTTGAGAGGGGATATGCCCCCCGTTATTCACTGCTCGGCACGAGTAAAATTGGTCACGGCGGTATTGCCGAACAGTTGCCCCACCAGGGCCTTGCGGTTCAGGACATAATGACCAGAATTCGTTCCATGTTATGATCCTGTGCCGTTTTCTGTTCTTACAAGGTAACCAGTGTCTGTACGGGCGCTAACTACGGAGCATTTCGGGTGACCGCCGGAGACTTTGCAGGCAACACAGCCTGAAGCTGCGAGAAATAAGGGCGGGGCAGTAAAAAAAGTTGCAAGTGGTGGTTGGGATAGGGTAGGTTATTAAATAAGCAATACAAATTAGGTATACACCTGGATTTTGCAATCGGCAACTTCACGGGAGATGCTGGGTATCAATAACGCTTGCGTATTAAGATACTCCAAGCTATTGACAATGAAGAGGATTGGGTGGAATCGTCGATCCCGATGGGCGAGGAGGACGGGAATTAGGTATTGATTTAGCGGTATAAAATATATTTTTCATTTTTCGCGTGCAAGATTTAGGATATTATATAAACGTTTTGAGCGAAAGCCTGAATCCGCAACACTATCTATGTTTTGTTACAGTGCTCGTTCAGGCGGGTACAAATTGAGATTATGGAGATGCAATGGACGAACAAAAAAGGAACCCTGATGTAAAAAGGAGTTTTTTTTCAAAGCTGACCGGTACCATGGGAATCCGGGGGAAGTTGATGTTGTCATTTATGGCATTGATAGCGTTGACTATCGTGGTAATTGCGATAACCGTTGTTTCCCAGAGATTTGCCCAGCGCACCATTGATGAACTGGTGCAAGTACACGGCAAGATAGCCAAGTTAAGCCTTGAGACGGAAAAAAACTTGCGTGTAATGCAGAATTACGAAAAGGATTTTCTCCTTAATTACAAGGAATCCGGTATTCAGGCTGCCAAAAAGGAATACCTTGATCCGTTTATCAATACCGGTGGGGAGACCTATAAAACTCTGCACCGTATCGAGGAGTTGGCAACTAGCCCTGGTGATGCCGCCGCCGCCCAGTCTGTAATCAAGGCAATTAATGCCTATCTCGTTGATTTTATGGGCATTGTAAGTATCCTTGAGCTTCGTGTTGATAAGGAATTCGGCGAACTTGCTAAGTTGAAAGAGAGCGTGGACGACCTGGAAAGGACATCATTGTCCATGAATAATCAAATTCTCAACCGTGCTTTTTATAAGCTTAAAGTGGCCGTGCTCGACTATTTGAAACTCTCCGATGAATCGACGGTGGCCGGAGTGTTGAAGGCGAAAGATGATTTCGCGGCGATGTTGAAGCGTCCGGATATTACGGTTACATCGAAATCGCAGTTGACAAAAGAACTGGCCCAGTTCGATAAATGGTTTGTCGAGGTAACCAATACCGACGGTGTTATTGCCACGCGTACCGCGGCCTATGAAGATTCGGTGAAAAGGGCGAAACCGGTTATTGTTTCCTTTTTGAATAAATCCATTGCAAATGAGGAGAAGGCAACGGCAAAGATGAAGGCGACTGCCGCCCTCGTCTTGAAGGCTGTTCTGGTTGTGGGTGTTATCTCTGTTTTGCTGGGCGGATTGATCGCCATGAGGTTGTCCCGTGGATTGACTAATCAGGTCAACCATATTATGGCCCTCCTCGATGAGATTGGTATGGGTAATTTCTCCGCCCGAACCAAGGTTGTTAGTAATGATGAGCTGGGGGTTATGGCGACGACGTTGAATGCCATGCTAGATAATATCACCGTCCTTATCCAAAGCCAGGAAGAGCGTGATACCATCCAGGAGTCTATTATGACGCTGCTGGAGGATATCAGTGCCCTGACTGATGGTGATTTTACCGGTCGCGCCGAGGTTACAGAGGATATGACGGGCGCCATTGCCGACTCCTTTAATGCCATGGCCGATCAGTTTTCGGATATTATCAGCAAGGTTAAGGTGGCCACTGAATCGGTGGATGTTACCTCCGAGGATGTTGCCCGTCAGACCATGACCCTCGCCGAGAAAAATATTGAGCAGGTGAAGGGTGTAACCGGTGCCGTAAGCGCCATCGAGAAGATGGTGGAATCGATTCGCGAGGTTGCCAATAATGCACAACGTTCAGCAAAAGTGTCCAGGCAGGCCAGG
>CAZQOD010000168.1:0-5945 GCA_964594945.1 uncultured Desulfopila sp. | reverse complement strand
GTGATGAACTATCCGGCGGGCAGCGGCAGCGGGTTGCCATTGCCAGGGCCCTGGCTCAGGAGCCGGATATCCTGCTGGCCGACGAGCCGGTGGCGGCCCTTGATCCCAAAAGTGCGGCCAGGGTGATGGATGTACTGCTGAAGGTTAACGATACCTACGGGGTTACGGTGATAACCAATCTTCATCATCTTGATTTTGCAAGGGATTATTGCAGCCGCATCCTGGGTGTTGCCTCGCAGACGATCTCCTTTGACGGCAGGCCAGGGCAGCTGCTGGGTCATAATATGGACGCTATTTATGAAAATGATCCCACCGGGACAATACCGGTAATTACAGCCGGAATGGACAAAATAATCGGCCGGGACAACAATATGAAAAAGGCCGCATAGCGCGGAAATTTTAATCAACAGGAGAAAAAAATGAAAACTATACGCAGATACTTAACAATTTTACTTGCCATGATCCTGCCGGCCACCGGTTCGGCCTTTGCGCAACAGGGCTGGCCGGATGAAGTCATCTTTGGTGTTATTCCGGTGGCTTCGTCGCGTAATATGTCGGATAGTTTCGGTAGTCTGGTGCAGCATCTGGAAAAAGAACTTGGTCTTAAGGTTAAATTACAGATGGCCGGGGACTACGCAGGGGTTATCACGGGCATGCAGCACAAACATATTGATCTGGCCTATCTGGGGCCCAAATCGTATTGCGAGGCGGCCAAGCGGGCAAATGCCGAGGCGCTGGTGGTTGAAGTGGATCGAAATGGTGTTGCCGGTTATCACGGCTATATCATTACCAAGGCCGGATCGGGCCTGAAAAAACTGGCCGATCTGAAGGGTAAAAAATGGGCCTTTACCGATCCTCATTCAACTTCCGGAACGCTGGTTCCCACCGTTTATTTTAATAAGGTAGGCATTAACCCGGAGAAATATTTCGGCAGGGTGGTTTACTCCGGCAGCCACGAGGCATCGATTTTGGCCGTAAAAGCTGGCAAGGTGGACGGGGCCTCGACCAACGATCTTGACTTTGAGCGCGGATTAGGCAGCCATTGGACAAAGGCCGATTTTAATACTATCTGGAAATCAGATCTTATACCCGGTGCGCCCATGGCGGTTCGCAAGGATTTACCTCCATCGCTGAAAAAGGCAGTTAAGCAGGCGTTTCTCTCCTACAAAGATAAAAGCGGTTTGGAAAAATTAAAAATCTCGGGCTATAAACCTGCCGATGATACTCTCTACGACGGAATCAGGGAGCTGATTCGCATGAAAAAGGCATTGAAAGCCGCCCGGAAATAGTTGCTGGTGATTTACGGATTTTTATTTTACGGATATACGGATATGGCACCAACAACAGTGCAGATGAGTCCCGGGCAGCTTAAAAAAGCAGCATCGCCCTTTCAGTGGCAGACCATGCTGATTTTGTCCATGCTCGCTTTTACATATTGTATCAGCTGGCTGGATACGGAGATGAGTGTAGGTTCGTTGCTGAACGGCATGGAATATATGAAGTCGTATATCGTCGGTAACCCGGATATCGAAGGCTCAAGCTTTTTTCCGCCTTCGTTTATTGTCTCCGATATCAGCTTGTATGTAAAAGCCATGTTCGAAACCATCGAGATGGCGGTGGTGGCCCTATTTTTGTCAATTGCTTTCGGCTTTCCCATGTCGTTTCTGGCATCAAGGAATATTTTAAAAATTCTTATCCCCGGTAGAACTGTACCGGCAAGGATTGTTCGCCGGATCCTTTACGGCTGTGCTACCCTCCTGGCCAATGTATTCAGGTCGATTAATGAAATTGTCTGGGCCCTGCTCTTTGTTTCGGCGGTGGGGCTTGGGCCGATGGCTGGGATCCTGGCACTCGGGATCCACACCGCCGGCGTGCTCTGCAAGCTCCTTTCCGAGGGGAATGAAGCCATAGATCCGGGTCCTGTGGAGGCCCTGACCGCAACCGGTGCCAGTTTTCCAAAAATTATTGTCTATGCGGTGCTGCCCCAGACCATGCCCCATTTTATCTCCATGGTGCTTTACAGATTTGAATCCGATGTGCGCAGCGCCTCTATACTCGGTTTTGTCGGGGCGGGGGGCATAGGGTTCTACCTGTTTGACAAAGTCAGGGCCTTTGAAAACGGCGATGTTACAACCATTATTATTATCATTGTTATTACCGTTTGGCTTATTGACAGGTTAAGTGCGGTGATAAGGAAAAATTTTATATAGGTTTTAGGGAGTAAGGCGTTAATGAAAAGAGAAGATCTAAATTTTTATCTGCAACATGCTGATTTAGCAGAGGTTCAGACCATTAGTCAACGTATAAGGAATATGGCCCGGGTGGAGCTTATTCAACAGGCGACCCCCCAAACCCTGATGCTGCCCGTTAGCGATCCCGTTAACCGGGGGCTATTTTACGGCGGTGAGGTGTTGGTGACCAGTGTTATTGTTCAGGTAAACGGGGTTAACGGCTGGGCAATGGTTATGGACGAGGGAGAGGATTTGGCCTTTGACCTGGCTGTTCTGGATGGTGGTTATGCGGCAGGTATTGAACGAGAAGAGATAGAAGATCTTGTCGGGCGGGCCAGGGGCGATTATGCAGCAGAGATGGCGCAGATTGCCGCAGATGTTGCCGCCACCAGGGTCTCTTTTGATCTGATGTAGGAATGATATTATGACAAATGATATGGAACAACTAAATCGTAGTAATTTCCGTTACTGTCTTGAGGCCCTGGCTCGGCCCGGAGATATTTTCCCGTTGATGCCTTTTGCCGGTTCCAACATTATGGCAATGGCCACGATGCTCCTCTATTCCGAGGTGGGTTTTTACCAGGAAATTGATGTTGACTGGGATCTGATAAAGGCCTTGACCAATACCGTCGAGGTCGAACGCGGGGCTGCGGATTATCTCTTTTTGCAGAGCCCCAGGGAAGAAATTTTACTGGCAGCAAAATCAGGCGATCAGCAGAACCCGGAGTTCAGTGCGGTGCTTATCTGCGCCTGTGAAGATCTTGGCCGGGGAACCAGGGTGAACCTGACCGGGCCGGGGATTAATGGGGTTAAGCAGACGACCCTCCCCGTAAGTGGAAATTTTCTTAACCTGCTCGCCGCAAAAAACAGCCATTTCCCCCTGGGTGTTGAACTGTTTTTAATTGCGGATAGTGACGAAATATGCGCCCTTTCGCGCACAACCAGGGTGGAGATAGTATGAGTTATGTAGCAATTAAGGGCGGTGGTGAGGCAATTGATGCCTCAAAAGGGTTTTTCCATGATTTAATCGATGGGGCCGGAAAAATAGACGATGAACAACTGCAGAAGGGTCTGCTTTTTTCCTGTGACCGGATCATGGGTGAGGGTGCGCTATACAGTGAAAAACTGGCGGCGGTGGCCATGCGGCGCACCGGGGGCGATCTGCTTGAGGCCGCATTTTACCTGCGTGCCCATCGTTCCACATGCCGGAGGATTGGAGAGGCGACCCCACTGGATGGTGGCTCCATGCGGTTGTTGCGGCGTATCTCTTCCGCCTTTAAGGATATTGAAGGGGGGCAGATCTTAGGCCCGTCCTGCGATTATGTTATCAGGCTTTTTCGCGGCTACAGGCTAAATGATAATAAAAAAACAGTGACACCGAAGGCGGCAACGCTTAACGGCTCGCTCCCCAGTGCGGTGGATTCCCTGCGGCAAAAGGATAGGATAATCGTCCTGGAAAACGGGGAGGACAAACCCTTTGATGTCTCCCGTACTTTTCCGGCGCCGCCCTATCCCCGCAGTGCCCTGATGCAGGTAATGGCCAGAGGAGAGACCGGGGGGATGCTCGCTTTTGCCTATACCTCCATGCGCGGTTACGGCGATGTGCATCCCACCATAGGCGATCTGCGCATCGGTTATCTCGGGGTGGAGTTTACCCATCCGTTCAGCGGAAAGAAGGTGAAGATCGGCGAAATCAGGGCGACAATATGCGAGGCAATCGGCTCCTTTAACAGGGATAAAAGAGATGGTCGGTTGCGACTTTCCAGCGGGTTTGGTTTTTGTCTCGGTTTTAATGAGACCAAGGCCATTGCCATGTCGGTGCTTGATATGGCAATGCACCATGATTGTTATTCGGTGGGGGGTAGCCCTATTGCCGCCAATCCCGAGATGGTTATTCACCATATTGACGGTATCGAGTCCATGGGATTCTGCAATCATTTTAAGCTTCCCCATTATGTAACCTTCCAGGCGGATCTGCAGGTGCTGGACAAGACAAAGGAGCAGTCGGATGAATAAGCCAATCTTTGCTTTTATGGATGAAGACGCCAAAAAAGAGATTCGGCGTTCTCTGTTGAGGGCCGTGGCCCTGCCCGGATATGTTGTGCCTTTTGCCTCGCGGGAAATGCCGGTGGCTAGGGGCTGGGGGACGGGCGGCTTGCAGATTACACTCTCCATCATACTTGAAGACGATCTACTAAAAGTAATTGACCAGGGTTGTGACGGCTCCGTAAACGGGGTGAATATCAGGAATTTTGTTACTTCGGTCACCGGGGTCAAGACAACGGTGGATAGCGGTGAAGCGACAATCATCCAGACCAGGCACCGTATCCCCGAATATGATTTTGACCACGGGAAAAATCAGACCCTGGTCTATCAGGTACCCTACCCGGAGGTGTTGACCACCGTTGAGCCGGACAGTGCGCGACAAAAAGAGATGCACGCCAACTCCGATTATTCCAAGTTGTGGGTCTTGCTCTACGAGGATACCGCCCAGTTCGGTGACAGCCGTATCAGTAACCGTTATCCGGTGCGGGTAAATAACCATTACGTTATGGATCCGTCACCGATACCCAAATATGATATCCCCCGCATGGATAACAGCCCGACCCTGCAACTCTTCGGGGCGGGGCGTGAAAAGCGAATCTATGCGGTTCCGCCCTACACAAGTGTTAAACCCCTGAAATTTACAGACAGGGCGTTCCAGGTGGAAACATTTCCCGGCGTGGCCTGTATGCGTTGCGGAGCTATGGATGTCTTTTTTGATGAAGTCCACAGGGGAGATGAAAGGCTCTATTTTTGCAGTGATACGGAGTTTTGTGATCGGAATATGGAGAAAAATGATGCTTCTTGATATCAGGGATGTAAGTAAAATTTATGGTTTTTCCTGCGGTGCATGTCTTGAGCTGACGGGGGAGAAGCATGGCAGGGCCATCTGCCCCCAATGCAGATCCATCGTCGCCCTTAATTCCATCAGCCTCACCACGCGCAAAAATGAGGTGCTCGGTATTGTCGGTGAATCGGGCAGCGGCAAGTCGACCCTGCTCCAGCTTATCTACCAGGATCAGCGGGCCGATTATGGCGAGATCTATTTCAGTGGGCTTCTCGGGAAGGAAGGCCAGGCGATTAATATTTTTGATGCCCCACCCTCCACCATATCGCAGCTGCGCAATAAAGAGATCTCCATGATCTATCAAAACCCGCGCCTGGGATTAAATTTTCGTTTTTCCGCCGGTGGCAATATTGCTGAGAGAATTATCGGTGCCGGAGAGCGACGTTATGAAAGGATCAGGAACGGGGCCTTGGGTTTCTTCGAGCGGATCGAGATGGAAAGAAGTCGTATTGACGACTATCCGGAGGAGTTTTCCGGCGGCCAGCAACAGCGAATACAGATTTCCAAGGCCCTTTCTTCTTCGCCGCAACTGCTCCTGCTCGATGAACCAACCACCGGCCTGGATGTTTCGGTGCAGGCAAAAATTCTCGATCTTATTAAAGAGTTGCAGCAGGAAATGGGCTTTTCCATGGTTATTGTCTCCCATGACCTGGGGGTTATTAATCATCTTACTGATATAACAATGGTTATGAAGCATGGCAGCCTGGTTGAATATGGTCTTACCGATCAGATTCTTGAAGATCCCCAGCATCCGTATACGCAGCTGCTGGTCTCAAGTATTCTCTAGGAGGCTGTCCGGAGAACGCCATTTTGTCCAAACTCTT
>CAZQOD010000167.1:0-5955 GCA_964594945.1 uncultured Desulfopila sp. | reverse complement strand
GGGCCATCTGATTCCCGCCGAAGGCATGACTAAAGGCAGCAAGTATACATAATCCTGTTGATATTATAGCGAAATAAGCATAAGCGCCAATCAACATCCCCCACGGCATCTCCCTGGTGTTGGCAAAAGCATGATGATGTCCTATTATCTGGGCATACACTGCTCCACCCACACCTACCAGGATCATTAACAGACTGATCCACAATAACTTGTTTGCGGATAATCTCAGCGTGCCCGGTGTATCCGTGCCAGTTAAATTACCATCCATCATACATCTCCTTCTTCTAACAAATAGTCTTAGTAACTAATAGTATCAATGCTCGCCTTTGCCCTGTTCTCCGTTATCTGCCGAGAGACGATCATGCCCCCTCACTCCAATATGGCAGGCGGTACAACGACTGTTGGCAGCAAAGGCCGTACTCCCGTCGTGGCAAGATCCACAATATCCGCCGGCGTAGAGTGTCTCCATGGTAAAATCATCCTTTTCCTCGGCGGCACCTGCTTCCATTTCAAAGATATCGTCATGGCAGGAATCACATTCAAGTTCGGCGCCCATGGTATGAACCTTATGCTCAAAAACCACGGTCTTTACCGGGCTGTTCCAAATAATCGGGGCCTGGGGACCATAGGTATCTTCATCATATTCTTCATCGCTTGCCGTATCACCACCAACGGAATACAACGCACCCGAAAACAAAAAGACAGCCCCAACCAATAAAAATAAAATTTTCTTCATATCCCTCTCCAACATATCGAGTCCAGCTCCCTCCCAGGAGTGGTAATTCAATCTACATGCCGGAAAACCGCTTTAAATATTAATTTTAACTCGATCCAACCTTTGTTAACGGAGGGACAACCGAGATAATTTTTTATTTTAAAGCAGCCTCCCTCTTTATGAATTTACGTAAAAAACGTTGGGCATGGCGCCAAGCTCCGGGCGCAGTACCCACACCATCGTTTCCGGAGCATGTACAAGTTGAAACACCCTGCTCTTCGGATCAGCTAGATTGCCAAATACACGCACATCAGCAGGACAGGCCTCCACACAGGCGGTGGTGGTTTTCCCCTTTGAAAGTCGCGATTCAAAGCAAAAATCACATTTATCCACGGCCCTGCTCTCTTCTTTAAAATAGCGGGCATTATACGGGCAGGCGGCCATACAGGTTTTACACCCGATACACCGCTTCGGTTCCATCACGACAATTCCGGTCATTTTATCTTTCCAGGTCGCCGTCGTCGGACAGACCCTCACGCATGGAGGCCTGTTACAATGATTACACAATACCGGCATAAAGATCGTTTCAAACTTTCCTCCACCCAGGGAACGGCGCTTTTCCAGAATAGTTGTCCTAAATCCATAGGACGGAACATGGTTGGTTTTTACGCAGGCCTCCTTGCATCGTTCACAATCGACACAAAGATGCTCTCGCAGTACCATGCTGTAATGGGGATTATAGGGATATTTACCGGCGGCGGGGACAACATCCCCACCATGGGCATTTCTGACGGACGTCAGAGACAGGACACTGCCCCCCAGATACATACCGGTTACAACAAGACCAAGCTGTAAAAACTTCCGGCGCTCAGCGGAAGGCAATACATCCAGATCTTCGCTCTCCATCTTCTCTAAATCATCAATTTTCATACCCAGACCTCTTCGCATCCATATTCCATTGCATTTTTCATATACATTAAGATATGACTCCTTTTTCACGGAAACGATTTGATTATTTGCCCAGTATCCGTACAGAAATGAGAAATTTTGGTTTAAATCGAGGCAGTTAATAAATTCCACCACAACCATACAATCGATATTGAGGGGAAAAATTTTAAGAGCAACGAAAAATTAAAGCAAAACAGTCATTTCTGAGTAGACGCCACCTAAACTTTGCACCATTCGATAATAACGCTAATATTCAATCATCGTCCAATCATTCCAACTCCAGCAATGATGTTTCATGTTATGTGATAAACAACGAAAAAAGACAACAAAAAAACGAATCCTAACTCCATATACACTCAATAAAATCACTGCAAACACCCGGATGTACGACAAACGTCTACCTGAAGAACAAAACTATATTAGTATATCAGCATTTTCTTAACTATGCTTCCACTAAAAATTGGTCACAATTTACAACAAACTTCGGTAAACTACACGAAACGGTTAGTTGTTCCTGGTGACACAACAACAAAACGATTGACATAATGTATATTAACCGGTAATTCCTACCGTGTTATATTCCACCGCTCTGCTTATCAGGGGGGCGGGCCTGGGAATGTATTTTCTTTTAACTTTTCGTTTTTGGAAAAATCCAACCCTCGCGGATATAACAGACTTCGAACCGCTCGCAAAACACAGTGGTAAAACATTTCACAACAACATTCCACAGTCAACTACGCAAAATGAGTGAAGAAAATCAAACGCTTGCCCAGCGCAAAGAAAAAGCGGAATCCCTTGCAGAACTCGGTGTCAACCTTTACAGCAACGGTTTCAAACCCGCAAACAGCATAAAAGAACTCTTACCCAGGGGTGAAAAACTTGCCTCCCAGGAGACAGAAAAGGAGGAAATAAGCTATTCAGTTGCCGGTCGAATCATGGCCATGCGCAAATTCGGCAAAGCCGCTTTCTGCTCCATTACCGATAAGACCGGCCGCATACAGATATATTTCAAAAAGGATATCCTCGGCGGGGAACTATTCAACTCCTTTAAGAAATGGGACATCGGCGATATCATTGGTATTGAAGGTATTCTTTTCAAAACAAAGGTTGGGGAAATCTCCATTCAGGCCAGAAAAATTGTAATGATTTCCAAGTCACTACGTCCCCTGCCCGATAAATGGCACGGGCTTTCCGACGTGGAAACACGCTATCGGCAAAGATATGTCGACCTCATCGTCACCCCTGAAAGCCGAAATATTTTCACAAAACGGGTGGAAATTATCCGCCTTATCCGAGAATATCTAAACGGCCACGACTTCATGGAGGTGGAAACACCCATGATGCAGCCCATTCCCGGGGGGGCTGCGGCAAAGCCGTTTCGTACTTACCACAACGCACTGGACATGGATCTCTACCTGCGGATTGCCCCGGAACTTTATTTAAAACGTCTCCTGGTCGGTGGTTTTGAACGGGTCTTTGAAATTAACAGAAATTTCAGGAATGAGGGTTTATCCACCCGGCATAACCCCGAGTTCACCATGCTTGAGTTCTACCAGGCCTATGCCACCTATGAAGATCTTATTGTTCTTACGGAAAAGATGATATCCACCATCTGTCTAAAAGTTAATAACAACATGCAGATAACCTACCAGGGCGAGACCGTTGACCTCACACCACCATGGACGAGGCTCACCATGGACGAGGCCCTGGAACAGGTCGCGGGCATCTCCCCCGAGATTCTCGCGGATAATGACAAGATCATGACCCTGGCCGCCGACCGGGGCATAAAACTTGAAGAACAGGCGGGAAGCGGCAAGGCCAAAACAGAACTGTTTGAACTGGAGGTCGAAGAAAGATTGATTAATCCGACCTTTATCACCTCCTACCCGACGGAGGTTTCCCCCCTGGCCCGCAGAAACGAGCAAGATCCAACGGTTACGGACCGGTTTGAACTATTTATCACCGGCCGGGAAATTGCCAACGGTTTCAGCGAATTAAACGACCCAGTAGACCAACTGCGCCGCTTTGAAAAACAGATCGCCGAACGTGGCAACGACGATGAAATCCACCCCGAGCTGGATCGGGACTATATCCGGGCCCTGGAATATGGTATGCCGTCGGCGGCGGGGGAAGGCATTGGTATTGATCGTTTAGTCATGCTGCTCACCGATGCACCGTCAATACGCGACGTAATTCTCTTTCCGCATCTCAAACCGGAAAACCCGGCAAAACCCACTTAAGATAATGTTTGAAATGTTCGTTGGCCTGAGATACCTCAGGGCAAAACACACACACGGTTTTATCTCTTTAATTTCGCTGATTTCCGTGGCGGGTATCACCGTCGGGGTTATCGCCCTTATCGTGGTACTTGCCGTATATTCCGGTTTTACCGAAGGATTAAGAGACCAGATCCTCGGCGCCTATTCCCATATCATTGTCCAACAGTTGAGTGGCTCCATCCATGATTATCAACAGACGAGGGAAAAAATACTGACAATAAAGGATGTCACCGGCGCCACACCATATCTCTCTTCACAATCGCTTATCAGCAGCAAAAGTGGTGGAAGTGGTGCCGTTCTCAGGGGTGTCGATCCGACCACTGTGGGCAATGTCATAGCCCTGCCCCGCCAAATGACAAGGGGCTCCGTTCTTGATCTCATGCCGGTTGCAAAGGGGGCGATCCCCAATATCATCCTGGGCAAGGACCTGGCCCGCACCCTCCGTGTAAGGGTGGGCGACAGGATTCGGCTCATCTCCCCCTCCGGGCCGTTAACTCCAATGGGGGTCATCCCCAAGATCAAGACATGTCGCCTCTCCGGTATTTTTTCATCCGGAATGATCGAATATGATTCTTCCATCGCCTATATGTCCATCCACGACCTCCAGCAGTTTCTGGAAATAGACGATATAGCCCATGGTATCGAAGTAACCGTAACCGACAACATGGTAGATCATGCGGACAGGATAAGCGGAAAAATTATTGCAAAACTGGGCGGCAGTTTTATCGCCAGGGACTGGATGACGATGAATCACAATCTATTTGCGGCCTTTAAGCTTGAAAAGATAGGTATGTTCATCGCCATGGCCCTTATCATCCTGGTCGCGGCCCTGAACATAATCAGTGCCCTGGTAATGGTCGTTATGGAAAAGAGCAGGGATATTGCCATTCTCAAGTCCATGGGGGCAACATCCAGTGCTATTATGCGAATCTTTTTTATCCAGGGAGCAGTCATAGCCACGGCGGGGACGACGCTGGGTGTAAGCGGTGGTCTTGCCCTGTGCGAACTACTCTCCCGTTACAAGTTCATCGAACTTCCGTCCAATGTCTACCCGATGACGACCCTGCCCATTAAAGTACTGCCGATGGATGTAACCATAGTTGCCGTAAGTTCCGTTATCATCACCCTGCTGGCAACCATATATCCCTCCTGGAAGGCCACCACGGTACAACCCGCTGAGGTACTTTCGTAATGCCGCTTTTTCATGCCGAAAATATAAGCAAATCCTATAAATCCGGAACCACCGTCCTCTCCGTATTAAGTGGTATTAATCTCTCCATTGAACGAGGAGAAATGACGGCTATTATGGGCGAATCAGGCTCGGGGAAAACCACGCTTTTACATATCCTGGGCAGCCTCGACCAACCCAGTGGCGGCCAACTCTTTTTCGAGGATGAACCGCTCTTTACCAAATCGGAAGTTGAACTTGCCGATTTCCGCAACCGGGCCATCGGTTTCATCTTTCAGTTTCATCATCTCCTGCCAGACTTCACCGCCCTCGAAAACGTAATGATGCCGGCCTTGATCGCCGGTAATAAACGAAAGGAGACAGAGCCCCAGGCCATGGAACTGCTGCAGCAGGTTAAACTCGAGCACCGCGCATCCCATAAGGTACACCAGCTCTCCGGAGGAGAACAACAACGAGCCGCCCTTGCCAGGGCCCTGGTGATGAATCCCGCCCTCCTCCTAGCCGATGAACCAACCGGTAATCTTGACAGCCGTACGGGAAACCTGGTTTTCGAGCTCCTCCGCGATCTATGCCGCAGTAGATCCCTCTCCACCATCATGGTTACTCATAACGCAACGCTTGCAGAACAGATGGATCGAAGCCTCATTCTAAAGGACGGCGTTCTCTCTTAAACCTTTCCTAACAACCTACCGTTTTTACAGAATAATAGCAAAACGAACAGCCAGTTTTTTGCAGACAGACGCCAAAATCACTTGACTTATTGGCTGAATTGTTGTGATGTGAAGCCTGGTTTTTAATGGTTTTATGAACCATTTTGTAGAGGG
>CAZQOD010000166.1:0-5997 GCA_964594945.1 uncultured Desulfopila sp. | reverse complement strand
CAGAAAATCAGTACTAAATGAGGATGGCCTGCGTTACAAAGATGAGTTTATTCGCCATAAAGTGCTTGATTTAGTTGGTGATATTTCCTTGTTGGGATGTTCTGTCCTCGGTCATGTAAATGCCTATAAGGTTGGCCATAGCCAGCATCTTGGGCTAATGAAGGCCATCGCCGCCTCTCCGCACTGCTGGGAACTTATCGAAATGAAAAAAAACGGTGCCCACTCTGTTTTTGATCATTTGGCAATGAAATCCAAAGCCGCTGGTGATGCCTTTCTAATGCCCTTTTTAAAGCCGAATACGGTGACGTCGGTATCCACCGCTTGATTATTACCTGCGTCTTCCTATCTTCAGGGGCTAGCGGTCCGCTTAATCTTTATCCTTATCCAAAAAAAACCAAGGGTTTTTCTGTACTGTTGGTGTCTAATAATTTATTTTCTTTTTATTGCACAAATTACTCTATTTATTCGTAAATCAACAATATCGAATCCAATAGTTTTCAGCCAATTTTTTTACCAGATTCCTCACTATTAAAATATTTTATATAAAGGTACCTTCACTCTTGAGTCGCTTTCACTGTTCGTTGTGGCTGTGGTCTGGGAATTTATTCTAGCCATCCATGCTGATTACTGGAAAAGTTTCGTTACCATGTCCCTTCCAATTGACAACATACTGTTTTAACAAAATAAAATCTATTTTTCCATATCCTGGAATTTAAATTCCCCTTTATAAGGCAATAAAATTAGCTTGATGATACAGTTGTTTAGGCAAAGATCGTTGATAATATTGACGTCCTTGATAAAGATGAATATTATACAGCATGCACAATGTTATTATCCTCTTTGCGTCGGGAAAATTAATTGCTACCGCTACCCAAAAGAGGGCGGATTGCGTAATAAAAGTATTAATTTATTTAATACAGATTAAGAATTGGAGAAAAAGAATGACACTATTTGAGGGATTGTTGTGGCTTACTCTCAATGTTTACCACGAGGCTAGATCCGAACCTCAAGTGGGCCAGGTTGCAGTGGCTCTGGTTACTCTTAACAGGGCAAACGAGCAACATTTGCCGATAAAAGATATCGTTCAGCAACCACATCAATTCAGTTGGACATCTCAAAAATCATCATATATCCCTGATGATCCGAAAGCGTTTCTGGAATGCATGCGATCGGTCTACATAGCACTCCAGAGCAAGGACTTTACCCATGGTGCCACCCACTATCACCTAGAGAGTGTACATCCATACTGGACAACAAATTATACTTACTTAAATCAGTATGGCTCCCATAAATTTTATAAGTAACCAGCACGGCTGAACCAAATTCTCAAGCCACAGCCACAACGAACAATGGAAGCGACTCAAGATTGAAACCACTTTCATATAAAAGTTCGCATGGGCCCCTTAGATATTTTTCACCTTTTTAAAAATATTTTGCATCATTTTGATCTGCTTCTCCGACATAATTATGGAAATCGGGTAGACAAGGGTTCGTTGTAGAAGAGCCGAAGACGCAGGCAAGGCAGCCGGGTCGTATATTATCCTTTGTTTTCCGCCCTGCTCCAAAAAAGGATATCCCGATGAGGTAAGCGTTTTACCACCGAGCAGATGTTCCCACTGCGGGTAAAAATGCCAGCTGTTTTCAGAAAAATTTATGGCGCCATGGCCTTCTTTTTTCAGAAAGTCGTTTACCTTTTGGCAATGTTCCCCGTCTCTTAGGGAAAAAGCAAGAAAGGTCGCCGAATCCCCTGATGGATCAGAGATCTTTCGAAAATTAACACCCGGTATTTCCGCTGCGGCTTCTTTTAGTTTTTGTTTATTTTTTTGTTGCTCGGCAACGATGAAATCAAGTTTAGCCAATTGGGCAAGACCGACTGCCCCCTGTAATTCCATCATTCTGTAATTAAAACCGATAAATCGTCGGCCCTCTCCCCCCCTCCCACCGGGGTTAACGACGTGGTCATGGCCGTGATCATGGTATTCGGACATGGCGCGCCATAATTTTTCATCGTCCGTAATTATCATGCCGCCTTCACCGGTGGTCATTGTTTTTACGGAATCAAATGAAAATGTTCCACAGTCACCGAATGTACCAAGATGTTGTCCGTTAATTCTCCCCCCCACCGCCTGGGCAGTATCTTCCAGAACTAAAATATTATGTTGACGGGCTATTTTTACTATTTCCTGAATATCCGCAGCTGCACCCAACATATGCACAGGAATGACACATTTAGTGCGGCTTGTGATTTTTTTCTCAAAATCAACGGGATCCATATTAAAAGTGGTGTCAATTTCCGTAAAGATCGGAGTCGCACCCACCTCTAAAATTGCTTCCCAGGTCGCAACAAAGGTAAAGCCCTGGGTTATAACCTCATCACCGGGACCCACGCCCAGCGCAGTGAGAGCGACTTTAAGAGCTGCCGTACCGGAGGTAACAGCCTGTCCATGAAGAGCGCCGGTGTATTTAGCAAATTTTTCCTCAAAATCCCTTACCTTAAAAATACCCTTTCTCTGCTCAATAAATTCATAACGAAAAAGGACACCGCTATCAAGGACATCAATGACTTCTCTTTTTTCTTCCTCTCCGAATATTTCGTATCCAGGCATACAAAACCTCAAATATTAAAAGTTAAGCCACTATTTCTGGGCAGACAATCTGGCAATTCTCGCTTTAATTTCGTCTCTTGCCTGTGAAAATGAAGGGTCATCACCTGCGCTTAGTATGAAATTATTATATACCGTGATGGCCTTGTCGATATTGCCGCGATCTTCTTCAACCCTGGCAAGGCTGATATAAGCAATATAACCGTAACCGGGAATATCCTTTAAAATATTGTATTTTTCACTGGCTTCATCATATTTTTTTGCTGATTCCAGCGCCTGTGCAAGAGCAAACAGAAGCAAAGGATAACTGGGATTATCCTTTGCTTGCGAGGAAAGAAGCAAAGCATATCTTTCCGCGGCATCTTTAAAATCTCCGTTTTTCATGGCCAGGTGTGCAAGTTCAATCTTAGCCCACTGACCGGAGGAAGTGGAACCGTATTTTTCTATCACCTTTTTAAGGGCTTCTGATCGATTCTTAATATCCACCTGCATTGCCTGGGAAAGTGCCGACGACGACTCTTCCCTGATACGATTCCGGTATGAATTATAAAATGACCAACAGACGCTGGTTATGAAAAACAGTAGAATAACAGAAATAATTAACTTATTATGTTTCCGAATAAAGGTTATGGCCTTAGGTGGAAGATTTAGATGTTCCAGCACACCCTCCACCTTATCCATCTTAGTTTCGGGGGTAAGTTTTTTAGTATACGCACTCTCATGGGACATGCGGTTTCCTCCTCGTTATTATTACGGTATATTTTATTAAACTTATATCTTACGCAAAGAATTTAAGAAATTTAATTTACACTGTTAAAAACTAACGCAGACAAGCTGCAAGTAAATGCCTTGTTTCTGTTATAAACCCGTTAAGTTGAACATTACCTTTCTTTTCTTGTTTTTCTTTACAGATTTTATGGAGTAAGGCACTAATATATATTATTACGCTGTTGAACCTGGCTCATTGTTTTAGTAAAGGTTTAAATATATTACCAGCCCTCCGGGGTCAAAAACCGGATGTTCAGGTTCTTTAAAACCAGCGACTATAAAATTCCAGTTATACATTGAGAACACAGGTCGACCAATATAATATATAGAGGTATGTCTGTCCATCTGTAAACACAGAGATTAATCTCTCCAACATTAAATATGAAATAATTATGTCCATTTTTTCTACACAAACCATTTTAACGGTTTCACAATTAACAGGATCCATTAAATCAATCCTGGAAAATGAATATAAATTTATACGTATATCCGGGGAAATATCTAATTTATCCACTCCTTATTCCGGGCATTCATATTTTATCTTAAAAGATGGTGGCGCCCAAATAAGAGCGGTTCTATTTAAACAACAAAAAAAATTTCTCTCTCTTAATCTCCAGAACGGGAACCAGGTGATATGTTTTGGCCGCATCACCGTATATGAACCGAGGGGTGAATATCAAATTATTGTGGACACCGTTGAACATTACGGCACCGGCAGATTACAGATAGCCTATGAGCAGCTTAAGTCAAAACTATCATCAAAGGGATATTTTGCAGAACAGCTTAAGAAAAAAATTCCACAGTTTCCTGGGAAAGTAGTCGTAATCACGTCAGCCACCGGTGCGGTAATTCATGATTTTTTAACCATCGTCAACGCAAGAGAATCCCATGTAAATATTTTGATATTACCGGTCAAGGTCCAGGGTAAAGGCGCAGCAAAAGAAATCAGCAAGGCAATTAAAACAGCTGAAAAGATTGAGGATGTTGAGATAATAATACTCTGTAGAGGGGGCGGATCACTCGAAGATCTTTGGGCCTTTAATGAAGAGATTGTCGCCAAAACGATATATGAGTCCGTGGTGCCTGTGGTAACGGGGATAGGCCATGAAACCGATTTTACCATAGCCGATTTTTGCGCGGATTTACGTTGCCCCACCCCCACCGGAGCAGCGGAGGCCATTATTCCAAACAATGTACAACTAAAAAAACATTGTGCCTCGTTACGCACTCGGATATCAAATTTGATCGAAAAGAAAACAGAAAACTATCAGCAAAAACTGAACTTTAGCCTGCAAATGCTTGGAGATCTCCATACCATGCTGGACGGTATATTTTATCGATTGGATTTGAGCAGAGTCAATTTGTTACGGGCCATGGAAAAAAACATCCTCACAGCTGAACAAAAATTAATGTCCCTGGCGCGCATATTTGAAAACAATGCCCCCATGACAAAAATTCATATGCAGAAAAATCGCCTCGATTATCTTACTTTACAGTTACAAAACAGTATGAAAAAAATAGTGGCAGCAAAAGGGGCCGCCCTGGCAAACCACGCCACCCTTCTAAACGGCGTCAGTCCCCTCGCGACCCTGGGAAGGGGCTATTCAATAGTTCGCAGGATTGATGAAGTATCAGGAAAATATAAGATAGTTTGCAAATCCACGGATATTAATATTGGTGCAAAATTAAATATCCTTCTACACAAAGGACAGTTGGAATGTCGTGTCACCGACAAAAATGAAGAAAACTAAAGATGATGATTCATTTCAGGTAATGTTATAACGGGAAGTCGGGCCGGATGCTTTTGCAAAAAAGCACCCGGCCGCAAACCGACTAGAGTAGTTCAAGGCCGGAAAAGAAATATCCTATTTCAAAAGCGGCTGTATCCGCAGCATCTGAACCGTGGGTAGCATTTTCACCAAGGGAAGCGCCGAACTGACGGCGCAGGGTACCTTCTGCGGCCTCAGCCGGATTTGTGGCTCCCATGAGATCTCGCCATTTTTGAATTGCATTCTCGGCCTCAAGTACCATCACGATGGAGGGACCACTGGACATAAACTCCGTCAGCTCGTCAAAAAACGGTTTTTCTTTATGTACATAATAGAAACCCTCCGCCTCAATCCGGCTGAGATAGAGTTTTTTCAAACCAACAATTTTAAAGCCTTCTTCATAAATTCGGCTGATTATTTTGCCACTGTTACCATCGGCAAAGGCATTTGGTTTGATGATCGCGAAAGTCCTTTCCATATTTTTCTCCTTTAATAATATCTACTTAATATCTAACACAGACAAGCTGCAAGTAAGTGCCTTGTTTCTGTTATGAACCCGTTAAGATGAACATTACCTTTATTTTCTTGTTTTTCTTTGCAGGTTTTATGGAGTAAGGCACTAAATCCTATATGCATTAACATAGGACAAAAACATCTTGTTAATTACGCAAGATTTTTTCTACCTCATCGTTTATCTGAGCCAATACCTGCGACAGGTATCTGTTATCCTTGGTGACTGCTTTTTTGATTCTTTCTCCCCATTCACTCAGGTGGCTATTATCAATTTTTCTAACGTCATTGTCTTTTGACCATTCAGTCCCGATGAGTATCCCTATGCGCTGGATAAATCTGCGCAC
>CAZQOD010000165.1:0-6018 GCA_964594945.1 uncultured Desulfopila sp. | reverse complement strand
CGGCCGTCACCACTATCGTCGATTTTTCTTATAACGATGGTGAAATCAAGGTAAAACGAGAACTTGAAGGCGGATTAAAAGCCCTTGTCCGGGTAAAAGGGTCCGCCCTTTTTACCTGTCAACTGGGTTTAAATACCCCGCGCTACCCTACCCTGCCCAATATAATGAAGGCCAAGAAAAAAGAACTTGTCACCCTTGCCATTAATGATCTTTTAAACGACATTGACGGCAACCAGAAGACGGAAGAAATTTTCTTTCCGGAAAAGAAGGGCGGCGGACTCGTTCTGGAAGGCGATGTTGGAGATCTTGTCGATGAATTGATCAAAGTGTTAAAGGAAAAGACCGGGGTTTTGTCCTAGAGGAGACAGATATGAAACTTTTACTTGTTGCTGAATGCAGGGATGGCAAAACTCTTGCGAACATAGCTGAGTTAGTTGGTTTTGCCCGGGAAAAAGGTGGGGAGACCTTATTTTTCTTAGTTGGAGAGGAAAATAATGTCCCTAAATATCCAGGCAAACTTTATTTAGCAGATGTCGGTAAATATAAAGAGTACAACCCCGATATCCATAAAACACTCCTGCAGCAGGTTGTCGAAAAAGAATCGCCTGATATCATTGTCTTCTCCCATTCCTCCTACGGTTGGGATCTTGCACCACGCCTTGCCGAAACTCTTTCCATAGCACAAATATCAGAAGTTGTGGCTATTGCCGATGATGGCTATATCTCCCCCCTTTGTAATGCAAAATTAAGACGCAAAGTTCGGAATATAAGCAAACAGGTTATTATAACTGTACAGGCAGGCGCCTTCACCGCCATCGAAGATGGTGATCAAGACCCGGAAATCGTTAGAATTGACAGCGAGGAAGAATCCAATATTATTTTTGAGGGCTATGAAGAGGCGGAACAGGGAGGCGTTGACCTGAGCAAGGCAAGCGTCGTCGTCAGTGCCGGCAGGGGTGTAGGCAAACCTGAAAACGTTAAGATGATTCAGGATCTGGCCTCAGCCCTTGGTGGTGAATACGGTGCCAGCAGACCGGTTGTTGATTCCGAATGGGTTGAACATAACCGCCAGGTGGGAACGACAGGTCAGAATATTGCGCCAAAGTTATATATTGCCTGCGGTATTTCCGGAGCCATCCAGCATCTGGCAGGTATGAAAAAATCAGAATTCATAGTGGCCGTCAACACCGATAAAGACGCCCCCATAGGTGAAGTTGCAGATGTTCTAGTGGTGGCTGACTTAAAACAATTTGTCCCTCTTTTAACCGACAAGATTCAGTCCATGGCCTGATAAACAACCATTTTGATATTTGCCGCAGATGGGATCTTTCCTGACAAGGTTGGACACCGTCGGGAAAAATCCGTGGCAATAGAGAACGAAATCAAATATTTGAATGAATATTAACGTTCCCAACATTTTTCTTTTGTTCTCTCACTTTTTTGTATACTTTTCACCTTTACTAATAAAAAGGTTAGTGAATTTCACCAAAGTATCAGGAGGAGAGATATAAATGAACGCGGATTCCCGGGAAGTCATCACCCATATTAAAAACCAGGAACTGGTAAAAGAACGCCGCCGTCAGATAGTTGATGCCGCCGTAAAATTATTTATCGAACATGGTTATCATAAAACGACAACCCGCGCTTTAGCCAGGGAAACAGGGCTATCCATAGGGTCACTTTACGAATATGTATCGACAAAAGATGATGTCCTCTACCTGGTCTGTATCGCCATACACACAGCGGTTGAACGTGGTGTAAAAGACGCCCTTGCCAGACCCACCATAGGCAAGGCGGCGCTGGCTGAAGTGATTCGAGAATATTTCCTCGTATGTGACCGCATGAGTGATCATGTGCTGCTCATGTACCAGGTTACGCATTTTCTCCCGCCCAAGTGGCAGGAAAGAGTACTGGAGGCTGAACTGAGAATAACCAATCTTTTTATCGGCGCCATGCATGAACTGAGGGAGCTCGGCAAAATCCCCAGCCTTGATGATGCCACTATTAATTTCATAGGCCACAATATTTCAGTACTGGGCCATACCTGGGCCTATAGACGTTGGTATTTTGCCAAACATTTCAGTATTGAACAATATATAGAACTACAGACAGAATTTATAATGAGTTTTCTGGCTAAAAAGAAGTAACCAGCATGGCTGGACCAAATTATCAGGCCACAGCCACCACGAACAATGAAAGCTAATCAAGAGTAAAATCCTTGCAAGACACTTTCATATAAACAGGTGCCGGTTTGTTATTTCTTTGAACACTCTGCAGTACGGTCTCTGTCTGTAAACGTATAACCTGAAATCTTACGCGCTAGTTTAGGTGTAAGTAATTTTTGCACCACGGAAGGAGACATCATGAACGCAGAAATAGAAGTATATAAACCTGAAAATACAGTTAGAGTAATAACCGCCACCTCCCTCTTCGACGGACATGATGCCGCCACAAACATCATGCGCCGCATACTCCAAGACTCCGGTGTAGAGGTAATCCATCTCGCCCACAACCGCTCCGTTCAAGACCTGGTCGATACCGCCATTGAAGAGGATGCCCAGGGAATTGCCATGTCCAGCTATCAGGGTGGGCATATGGAAGCGTTTAAATATATGATCGACCTGCTAAAGGAAAAAAATTCATCCCATATCAAAGTGTTCGGTGGTGGTGGCGGCGTAATTGTCGCAGATGAAATAAAAGAACTTGAGGAATACGGTGTAACAAAAATTTATTCTCCGGAAGACGGTGCCTCAATGGGCCTGCAGGGTATGATAAACCACATGATCAAACTCCTTGATTTTTCGACCATACCGTACCATGACCTAAAACCCGACGCCCTGTCCACCAATAATGAAAAATGCATTGCCGGATATATTACCGCCGTTCAACTTGCCAAGGCAGGCAAAGAGGGGGACCTTGAAAAATTAATGGCCGATATCAAGCCGTTTGCCGAAAAACATAATCCCCCCGTTATTGGAATCACTGGTACGGGTGGTGCCGGCAAATCTTCCCTTACCGATGAGATAATTGTCCGTTTTTTACATGATATTAAAGATATAACAATCTGCGTCATATGTTGCGATCCTTCCAGAAAAAAGACGGGCGGAGCACTTCTCGGTGACCGCATTCGTATGAACTCCATAGCGGCCTCCGACAATGTCTATATGCGCAGTCTTGCTACCCAGAACTCAGCCAGCGAGGTGTCTGAAGCCCTCCCCGAGGCTATCCAGGTGGCAAAAGCGGCGGGTTTTGACCTCATCATTGCCGAAACCGCCGGTATCGGCCAGGGCGACTCAAAAATCACCGATATTTCCGATACCAGTATCTATGTAATGACCTCGGAATATGGCGCCCCTTCCCAGCTTGAAAAAATAGATATGCTCGATTATGCCGACCTGATTGTTGTAAATAAATTTGAAAAAAAGGGTAGCGATGACGCCATTCGTGATATCCGCAAACAGGTACAGCGAAACCGTAAAGAGTGGGATACCAAACCTGAGGAATTCCCGGTCTTTGGAACCATCGCATCAAAATTTAATGACGATGGCATCACCGCCCTTTACCACGCCATTATTGACGAGCTCAACCACAAGACATCACTACAGCTAAAACCTAGTCTGCCTCGGCCTGCGCAAAAAATATCCTCTTCAAAAACCATCGTAATCCCCTCCGAACGAATAAGATACCTTGCCGAAATTGCAGCAACAGTTCGAGAATATCATAAAGAAACAAAACAACAGGCCGCGGCGGTACGCAACAAATATCATCTGACCGAGGCGGCTCAATTGCTTGCAAAAGAAGATGACACCCCATCCGAGACCATGGGACAGCTCCGCGCTAAAGCTGATAAAATCGGTCTTGATATCAAGAAAGAAACAGAAGAAATGGTGGACAGCTGGCAGGATATTTACCAAGCATATTCAGGTGATGAATATGTTTATACCGTACGCGGCCGTGAAATCCGCATGCCCCTTTATACAACCTCCCTGTCCCACTCCAAAATACCGAAAATATCACTGCCACATTTTACCGATCCGGCCGATATATATTCCTGGATGAGAAAAGAAAACCTGCCGGGGTATTTCCCGTATACAGGTGGTGTATTCCCCTTAAAGCGAGTTGGTGAAGATCCCACCAGGATGTTTGCCGGAGAAGGCGGCCCGGTCCAGACTAACGAACGTTTTAAATTACTGTCCGCAAACTACCCGGCCAAACGTCTTTCCACCGCCTTTGACTCAGTCACCCTTTATGGATGGGACCCTGCAGAACGCCCGGATATATATGGTAAAATAGGAACATCAGGGGTATCCATATGTACCCTGGATGATGTTAAACAACTCTACGACGGCTTCGAACTATGTTCCCCCACCACATCGGTATCCATGACCATCAACGGCCCGGCCCCGATTATATTGGCCATGTTTATGAACACCGCCATCGATCAACAGGTCGACCTATTTAACAGTAAAAACAACAGGCAACCTGATGATAACGAACTTAAGGAAATCAAAGCAAAGGTCTTCGAAAATGTCAGGGGCACCGTTCAAGCCGATATTCTCAAGGAAGACCAGGGACAAAATACCTGTATTTTCTCCATTGAATTCGCCCTGAAAATGATGGGCGATATCCAGGAGTATTTTATCGCCCGCAAGGTCAAAAACTTCTATTCCGTATCAGTTTCCGGCTACCATATCGCCGAAGCAGGTGCAAATCCCATTACCCAACTGGCCCTCACCCTTTCAAACGGTTTCACATATGTTGAATACTACCTGGCCAGGGGAATGCATATAGACGAAATTGCCCCCAACCTCTCCTTCTTTTTTTCCAACGGCATGGATCCCGAATATACCGTTATTGGCAGGGTTGCCAGGCGTATCTGGGCCATCACCATGAAAAATAAATATGGGGCCGCTTCAGGATCACAACGATTAAAATATCATATTCAAACCTCTGGCAGATCGTTGCACTGTCAGGAAATTCAATTTAACGACATCAGAACCACACTCCAGGCACTCTGCGCAATCTATGATAATTGCAACAGCCTCCACACCAATGCATTCGATGAGGCCATTACCACCCCCAGCTCCGAGTCCGTGCGCCGGGCATTGGCAATTCAACTTATAATTAACCGGGAATGGGGATTGGCCAAAAACGAAAATATGAACCAGGGAAGTTTCATAGTTGAGGACCTCACCGACCTGGTGGAAGAGGCCGTGCTCTCGGAATTTGACCGCTTAACCGAACGGGGCGGTGTACTTGGGGCCATGGAAACGGGATATCAACGTTCCAAGATTCAGGAAGAATCCATGTATTACGAACGGCAGAAACACTCCGGCGAATATCCCATTATCGGCGTAAATACCTTTAGAAATCCTGATTGTAATTTCGACGAACAAAATGCCTGTTTAGAGCTTGCAAGGTCAACAGATGAGGAGAAAAACGAACAAATAGAGAGACTTGCGCAATTCCACGATAAACATAAGGAACAGGCCCCGGCGGCCCTGGTACGATTAAAAGAGACCGCCCTCAAGGGAGGAAATGTCTTTGAGGAACTTCTGGAAACCGTAAAACATTGCAGCCTCGGTCAGATAACCACAGCCCTCTACGAAGTTGGTGGACAATATCGAAGAAATATGTAACCTTTGCTCAGGAGATTGTGTGACAACGACGGTTTTATAGCCTACGCTATCTGCAAACATCATTTTTTAACAAATCTGAAAAATGCCGAAAAAATGCCGTTTTGCAACATTCTCCTGACCTGCGCCCCCAAAAGGGGTGCGAGATTCAGGTTATTTTTCTTATACTCTTCGTATGGGATTGTAATTTATCTATTCACGGGGGCACCTTATGTTCAATGCAGAAAGATTACTGGGAAAACTGGTTCAAGAAGTCATAGGCGGCAGGGGTGGAAAAAACTCCCTACTCGGCAGCCTTGGATCCGGTGGTGGCCTAATGACGGCCATCGGCCTCGGAGTTGGTGCTTTTGAGGTATTAAAGGACAAGAACAGACAACCTGTT
>CAZQOD010000164.1:0-6092 GCA_964594945.1 uncultured Desulfopila sp. | reverse complement strand
TGAAGACTGGTCTCCAGATGAGCGTCGAAGAAATAGAGCCGGTTTTCAGACGTTGGAACAGTGGTGATCTCAGTAGTTACCTTATTGAAATTACGGCGGACATCATGGCCTACAGAGATGAGGACACCAGTCCGCTGCTGGAGAAAATAGTCGATACGGCGGGGCAGAAAGGTACCGGAAAATTAACCGTTAACGCCGCCCTTGATACCGGCACCCCACTCTCGCTGATAAGCGAATCGGTCTTTGCCCGCTGCCTGTCCGCCTTAAAAGACTTACGCGTTGAGGCAAGCGCCATTCTGAAGGGGCCGGATTCAACCCCGTTTTCCGACAGTCGAAAGCAGGTTCTTACCGCTCTTGAAAAGGCCCTCTATACTGCAAAAATCATCTCCTACACCCAGGGTTTTTCTCTGATGGAGCAGGCGGCAACGGAATTCTGCTGGGCACTCGATTATGGCGCCATTGCCTCCATCTGGCGGGAAGGATGCATTATCCGTTCCGCCTTTCTCGATAAAATCAGCGAGGCCTATCGAGAAGAACCCAAGCTGAAAAACCTGCTTTTTGCCCCGTTTTTCACGGAGAAGGTCAATACCGGCGAAAAAGATCTCAGGTTCGTGGTCTCCTCGGCGGCGGCCTCCGGTAT
The DNA here is from genome assembly GCA_964594945.1 of uncultured Desulfopila sp. Taxonomy (GTDB): domain Bacteria; phylum Desulfobacterota; class Desulfobulbia; order Desulfobulbales; family Desulfocapsaceae; genus Desulforhopalus_A. Next base: position 5,452 of record CAZQOD010000164.1, on the reverse strand, counting down.
TTCCATCCCCTGTTTTGCCTCGGCCCTTGCCTATTATGACGGGCTCCGTTCAAAAAGGCTGCCCGCCAACCTACTCCAGGCCCAGCGGGACTACTTCGGCGCCCATACCTATGAGCGGCTCGATGCCCCGAGGGGCAAATTTTTTCATACGAACTGGACGGGCAGGGGCGGCAGTACCACCTCCACTGCCTACACAAAATAGAGGTAATCGCAGATGAAACTTGAAAAATACTCATTCGGCACCGGAGACCGTTTCGGCAGACAGGGCAAGGCCCAGCTTGCCGCCATAAAAAAAGCGAAAGAAAAAGGTGTGGATATTGCCGTTGTCTGGAATAAATCCCACCGTGAGCACGCCATTGTCGGAACCACACAGGAAGATGTTCGTAAAGAAGCCGATACAACAATACGCAGCTTAAACTGGCCTGGTTCATACCATGTTGATGCCGATCATATCGGCCTGGACAATGTTGACAGCTTTATCGACCACAGTGATTTTTTTACCCTCGATGTTGCCGACTTCATCGACAAGAAGAGCGATGAAAAAGATCTTGATGCCTTTACTTTAAAATATTCAGACTATTGCGGTGAGCTTTCCATCAACGGCATGAGCACGATTCTGGAGATCACCCCTGGGAAAATCCGTGCCATTGCTGAAAAATACCTTGCAGCCGTAAATCAGGCGGCAGCAATATACAGGTATATAACGGCAAAGAAAGGCAAAGATACCTTTATAACCGAGGTTTCCATGGACGAAACCGCGACTCCCCAAACACCTGAAGAACTGCTGTTTATTCTCGCCGCTCTTGCCGACAGGGGGGTTCCGGCCCAGACAATTGCCCCAAAATTTACCGGCAGGTTTAACAAGGGGGTCGACTACCGAGGGGATGTCGCTCAATTTACCCGTGAATTTAACGATGATATCTGCGTTATACGGTACGCCGTATCGACCTTCAACCTCCCGGATAACCTCAAGCTCAGCATCCACAGCGGCAGCGACAAGTTTTCCATCTACCCCGGTATTCGGCAGGCGATCACCAGACATAACGCGGGGATACACGTAAAAACTGCGGGTACTACCTGGCTTGAAGAACTGATCGGCCTGGCGGAGTCAAGCCGGTCATCCCTTGAGTTGGTAAAGGAAATTTACGCCAGAGCACATTCCCGGTTTGCAGAACTCTGCAGACCCTACGCCACGGTGATTGATATTGACAGGAACCTGCTACCATCCCCGAAGGAGTTCAGGAAATGGAGCGGCCCACGGGTTGCCCGCTCCATCCGCCATGATCCCGAGTGCCGGGAGTATAATCTGCATATCAGGCAGCTGCTGCACATCGGATACAAGGTGGCCGCCGAACTGGGCACAACATATTTGCAGGCCCTGGATGATCACGGCGAAACCGTTGCTGAACACGTCTGCACCAACCTGTTTGACAGGCACATCAAGCCCCTGTTTATATGAAAGGCCTTCACTCTTGAGTCGCTTTCATTGTTCGTTGTGGCTGTAGCCTGAGAATTTGGTCCAGCCATACCGGTTACTGTAAAATACCCGGCCCTGCCCACCACTGACTCTCCGAGACTTGTAACGGGAGATAACCATGTCAAACCGATTTAAATTTACAATTACAGGCTCGGGCAATATCGGCAAAACCTACTTTCAATCCGCCGCGCTCCTGTGCAAACATGTTTTCACCTAAAAACCCTTTAATATCACCATGGTGACCGGCCAGAAAACAGAAAACCTTGCTCAAGGATTTTATCCACTCGATCCACACAAACAGTTCACCGCCGTTAATACCCGCCCGGTGCATTCGCCAAACTTGCAACAGAACTTGCTTTGAAGGTTTACGCGAAATCAGGGTACCTCAAGCCCAAATAATTATTAACGACATCGTATTAACCCCCATTTTACAATACCTTTCCACAAATACACTACTACATAGTGTTTCATCATGGTTGCCGATTTTTTGTCATGTCCACATAAAACTTTTTGAACAAACACAAGCATTAAGTGTTACAAAAATATTTTTCGTAACACTTAATGCTTGACGGAGCCTCTCTTTTATGCAATGATAACACGATATTTAATAACGTGTTATTTATTTTTTGTCATGTGTTCATCTGGAACATATGAATATTAATATAAAAATGGAGGGACAGATGGGAGTACAATTAAGCTGTAGAGGGCTAAAAGGTAAATATGCCTCACTTTTAATCTCTACAGTTATTTTGTCATTAAGTACCGTTGCGGGAAGAGCAGCTGAGGTTGATCAAATAGAGCCACAAAACCTGGCGTTACTTGAAGAGATAGTGGTGACCGGCACCAGAACTCCACATACTCTAAAAGATGTGCCTGTAGAGACAGTCGTAATCAGTCGTAAAGACTTGGAACAGAGCAATAGCCAAAATGTAATGGATACACTGAAAACAGTGCCAGGTATTACCAGTGCTGTCCACGACGATATCTTTGGCACCTATACCTGGCGGGCAAAAATGCGGGGTTTGAGTTTCAATGATGGTTACGGTTTAATCCTTATTGATGGTCAACGGATCATGGGCAGTGGGCAGAGCGGTGGAATGGGAGAATACGGAATCGGACTCAATCAAATTCCGGTTGAAATGATTGAGCGAATTGAGGTGGTTAAAGGACCAAGTTCCGCCCTCTATGGAAGTGACGCCATGGCGGGGGTGATAAATATTATTACCACCCAATCACCGGATAAACCTACGGGGCGGGCAGGAGTTTCCTATGGTTGGTACAAAGTTAAGGAGAAAGTAAAACGTGATGGAACTCTCGTGAAACCCTCCGATGATGGAAAAAGCCGTAACAGTTCCCAGGCCTATGTCTCCTTTGGAGATAAACCTTTTGAGCGCTTTGGATATCTGCTCCACTATAATTATGAGTCCGCAGACGATATTCGTCAGGATCCAATCCGGTCGGATCGTCATTCTCTGATGGCAAAAATGGATCTGGAAGTTACCGATAATCTCAACCTTTTTCTTAAAAATGAGGTCAGTAATTACCAGAAAACTAACAACCGGGAAGAAGAGAGCTATAGAATTTCCCCCGGTCTTGAATGGCGACCATCGGATGACCACTTACTCTCTATCAAAGGCTATACCTACAACTGGGATTTTGTTCATGGTTATCCTGGATACTCCTACGGTCATAAGTTTGGTAATACCGACTATGACCAGGCAGAGCTTCAATACACATGGTATGTGAATGAGCAACACGCGCTGACCATGGGCGGCGAGATTCAACAACAATCCATTGACTATACAATTGACAATGCGGATGGCTCAACTATTCGGGTCAAAGAGGATGTGGATACATACAGTCTTTATGGACAGGATGAAATCATTTGTTTTGAAGATTTAACCTTAGTGGCTGGTCTTCGTTTTGATGATCATTCTAATTTCGGAAACGAAGTAAATCCTAAGTTGAGCCTGATGTACAACCTGTTCGAAAGCACTATTTTTCGAGCCTCAGTTGGCCGGGCTTTTAAATCTCCCACCATCCGGCAGCTTTATTACGACGCACCGTATCGCCATGGGGACTACTATGTTCAATCCAATCGAAACCTTCGACCGGAAACCGGCATAGGCTATTCTGCCGGTATTGAGCAATGGCTCTGGGATGATCGGATAATGACCAACCTTGGTTTCTTTCGTAATGAGATAGAGGACATGGTTGTGCGTGAGGATACCAGTACCATCCATGATAATCTGCCTCTATTAACATACCAGAATGTTGAGGAAGCCATAACCCAGGGAATGGAACTACTGGTTAAACTCAACTATCAAGACTTTTCTCTTACTGCTTCTTACACCTATACAAACTCTGAAAACAGAGAAACGGGCAACGCTTTGACCTATATTCCCGAGCACAATCTTTCGCTGGCACCAGCCTATAAGTGGAGCCGCTATGGAATCGGAATCAGCGGCCTTGTCAGCTATGTAGGAGAGCAGTACAAAGACAATAGCAACAGTTCCAAAGTGAACGGTCATACCGTGGTAGATGCGCGGATATATATGGATTTGAGTGAAAAGGCCAGATTGGTTTTTCAGGCAGATAATATTTTTGATTCAGACAAGGGTGATGAGGGGAACTATCGCAGTGGCAGAACCGTGCTGGCTAAGCTGGACGTGTCATTTTGAGTGTAACAACAGAAAGGTAGCCAGAAGATTAAAAACAATAAAAATAGGAGTTATCATGAATAAAATAATCACAATAACAGTCTCATGCTTATGGATATTCGGAGTTTTTTGCTCCCAGGCGCAGGCACATTTCCCTTGGATTAATGTGGATGATTACTCTCCTGAAGTTGGATCTTCACCGCATATCACCATCGGATGGGGACATCATTATCCCTTAGGTGGTTTTTTAAAAAAAGATGACTTGAAGAGTTTCATAATTATCGATCCTGATGGCAAAAAAGAACCGATATCTTCTCGTTCTGAGCTTGAGTTCCAGCCTGAAAATAGTTTCTCCAACCCGGGAGTTTACCTTGTTGCGGCCCAGAGAAAGACCGGATTCTATACCAAAACAACCCAGGGCGGTAAACGTCAATCAAAAGAAGGGTTGAATAATATTATCAAATGTTCAAGGTCTCAAATGAACATGAAGTCCATTATCAACGTGGGCCGGGGTGATGGCAAAATCGATGGCAAGGTTGGTCATTCTCTTGAAATCGTTCCCCTTGCAAATCCTGCTGACCTGCGTGTTGGAGACTATTTGCCAGTTCAGGTTTTCTTAAATGGCAAACCATATAGCGACAAACTTTTTGCAACCTATATGGGCTTTTCCACTGAAAAAGATGTCTTTGCCTACGCCACTAAAACTGATCATCAGGGAAAAGGGGAAATCCGTATTCTCCAGCCAGGAATCTGGTTGCTCAAAATTGAACACGAACAACCGTATCCTGATCAGGCTGTGTGTGATGTTGAGTCATTTGTTGCAACTCTCACCCTGGAAGTGCAGTGAGTATTCCAAAGTATCTGCAACTGTTTTTTGTTCCTGCCATCGTTCCTGGCCTGCTGTGTCTAGCGGGTCAGGTGCATGGTCATGGTGTGAGAGGAACTACCAGTACCGCAAAAGCCATCTGTGCCGCGGTAATGTACGATAGTGGTGATCCAATGAGCTATGGTGCCGTCGAAATACTAGCTCCTGATTCGGAATTTTCTTTTCAAACGGGTCGGACAGACCGCAATGGCTTTTTCTGTTTTTTCCCAGATAGTGAAGGGGAGTACAAGCTGGTAATCGATGATGAGATGGGCCATCAGGTTCGTCTGAAGGTGTCCGTGGATGAGGACACCAATTTAGCACAGGTATTGCCAGGCCAAGATCACGACGTTTTTATCATGAACAGGATTAATGGGACTGTTTCAGGAATTGCGCTAATTTTTGGGTTCGGTGGCTTTTTTGCCTGGTGGCGTAGTCGCCGGGATTTTC
>CAZQOD010000163.1:0-6099 GCA_964594945.1 uncultured Desulfopila sp. | reverse complement strand
CTCGATAAAAGTAATTGTCGGCAATGCGGTGAAAAGACTTGTCTTGCTTTTGCCGGGAAGGTGTTTCTCGGTGAACGAAATATACGATTATGTCCAAATCTGAGCGCCGGTGATATCAGGAAAATTGAAGGTGGTGAAGAGGAAGAGAAAAATGTCGACGGGTTCAGGGAGGAGTATTTACTTAAATTAAAGCGGCAGGTGTCGGAACTTGATTTTGAGGAAGTGGCCGCAAGAACCGGTTGTAGGTACCATGATTGCCGGTTGACCGTGCGGATAATGGGGAAAAATTTTACTGTTCTTAAAAATTGTGATTTTGTAACGGATCTACATACTATCCACTGGTTGGTTGTACCTTTACTCGAATATATACTGGGCTGCCGGGGTGTCGCGGAGAGTGGTTGCTGGATTTCCTTCAGGGAACTTGAAGGGGGCAAGGAAAAATATCCCCTCTTTAAAAAAAGGAGTGAGGATGTTATGAAGAACCTTGCCGATAAGTACACCGATTTTTTTGACGATATTATCCATATGTTTGATGGTAAATCGGTGGAGCGGGAGTTCCAGTCCGATGTGTCGGTGGTACTCTATCCATTACCCATGGTGCCGTTGATGCTCTGTTACTGGAAGGCGGAGGAGGGGTTGGGTTCTAGTCTCAATCTCTTTTTTGATAAAAGCGCCGACCATAACCTGGGTATTGACGGACTGTTTCTGCTCTGCAGTGGCCTGGCTTTAATGTTTGAACGGCTTGCCGAACACCACGGGTTTTAATGATCAGGCGGGCGAGGAGCGGTCCCACCAGCCTTTGGATGTGTCATCCGTTATTGAAGGGAAGGAGTATTGTGAAGGTGGAGCCCCTGCCGACCTCGCTTGTTACCTTGATATTGCCGTGGTGGGAATCGATAATGGACTTTACAATGGAGAGTCCCAGGCCGGTGCCCTGTATTTGTCTGGTGTTGGCGTCTTTAACCCTGTAAAAACGAGTAAAAATCTTTTCCAGATCTTCGGCCGCCATGCCGTAACCGTTATCCTTGACTTCTACTTTAAGGTATCCGTTTTCCACCGTGGCGGAGATGGCGATTTTCCCCCCCGCCGGTGAATATTTAATACCGTTGGTGATCAGGTTGGAAAAGATCTCCTCCATATTCTGTTTGTTGGCAAGGATGGTTGGTATGTTTTCTTCGCAGTTAAGGGTGATTGTGATATCCTTTTCTTGGCCGTATGGAGTGTGGAATTTCTGTAGTTCTTTTAGAATATCAGTAATACAAACCTCTTCTTTTTCGTGGCTGATCAGACCCGATTCGATCCGTGACAGGTCGAGCAGCTCCGTGACAAGATTATTGAGGTTGACGATCTTATCCGATGCCCTTTCCAGGATCTCAACCTGTTTTGCAGTGACCTCCCCCGCAAGCCCGTCTTTTATATTCTTTAACTGCATCAACAGGGAGTTCATGGGACTTCTGATTTCGTGGGAGACCATGGAGACAAAATCAGATTTCATCTGATCCATTTTTTTCAGGGTGGTGATATCGTGGAGAACGGTAACCGTGCCCAGATTCTCCTTAGTCCTGCCCCGGAACGGGGTGGTGCGTGCGGTGAAGAATTTTTCTTCGTCGCTGTCCTCCAGGTGTATTTCATTGCTTATTTCTGCAAAGGTGTCGGGTCCCATGGTTAAGACCTGATCTATGGCGGAGAGCAGTTGTTCGTCGCTGATGATTTTGTTGACGCCCTGGCCGAGCACATCCTCTCCGTGGTAGTTGATCATATGGAGAAATGCCGGGTTTACCTGCACTATTTTTTTGTCGGCATCGGTGGTCATAACACCGTCCGAGAGACGGTTGACGATGACCCTGAGCCTGGATTTAGAGTCGGCAATATCCTGTAGGGCCCTGGTATACTGGAGAGCCTTATCCACCACGGCGCGGAGCTGATCCGGAGTGAACGGTTTGGGTATGAAATCAAAGGCCCCCTTTTTCATGGCTTCAATGGAGTGTTCGAGGGTGGCGTAACCGGTGATAACGATAACAACGGTGTCCGGGTGGTGGCTTCGAACCTCCGAAAGGACGTCAAACCCTGAGATTGAAGGCATCATCAGATCCACCAACACCAGGTCGAAATGGGTATTACAGATCATTTCCAGACCCATTTCGCCGTCTGGGGCCACCTCCACTTTAAACCCTTTATCGGAAAGAACCTGTTGACATGCATCACGGATTCTTGCCTCGTCATCGATCACGAGAATCCGGGGGGGGTGGAGATGGTTTGGAGGTGAAGTATTGGTCATTTCCGGCTCCTTATCAACATCAATTAACACTAACTTAACGGTATAAATTGTTTTCTTATATTCAATGTGCAGACATATTCGGGATTCCCGTACTGTAATAATAGAAAAACTGTATTCTGGCAAATCGAACTTATATATGTTGACTCGGAAAGTGATGAAAAATCATTGCAAAGGGTGATTTATGGCTATTTTAAAAAGAAAAATGGTGTGTTGCGGCGCGGTCGCAAATAATATTTATGGATAGCATCATTTATTTTAAACAAAAGGACTGGAATGGAAAAAAAAGCTATCATAACACTATTTATTTATTATAATGCCAGGAGATCGAAACCTTACTTGATACATTGTCTATCCCGATTTTTTGACGAGTGCCCGTTTGCACGTTGGTGAAAACAGTTTCGCCGGCGGTTTACCAGACGGGGCCAATCCAATGGAGGATCGCGCAGTGACCAGGATTACCCCCCAGCAGGAGAATAAGGACCGGATAGGTTCAGTTTTAGTAGTTGGTGCCGGAATTGGAGGGATGCAGGCCGCATTAGATCTTGCCGACAGTGGTCTTATGGTTCATCTGGTTAATGATGAACCCTCTATCGGCGGAACTATGTCCAGGTTGGACAAGACCTTTCCCACCGGTGATTGTGCAATGTGCATGATTTCTCCCCGCATGGTTGAATCCAGCCGCCATCCCAACATTAAAATGTATACCATGGCCACGGTGTTGCGCGTGGAGGGCAGTGAGGGTAATTTTACCGCCACGGTCAAGGAGGAGGCCCGCTATGTCGACGCGGAGCGCTGTACCGGATGTGGCGCCTGTGAATTGAAATGCCCGACCAAGGTTTTTGACGTTTTTAACCAGGGTCTTAATAAGCGTCGGGCGATTTATGCCCTCTTCCCCCAGGCCGTCCCCAATACCCGGGCGATTGATCCACAGAAATGTCTCTATCTAACTAGGGATGTGTGTCGTAAATGTGAAAAGGTCTGTGAAGCTGATGCCATTAATTTTGCGGATAAGGATAAGGAGTATGATCTCCATATCGGGTCGATTATCCTTACACCCGGTCTGAAAACTTACCAGCCTGAAATAAGACAGGAGCTGGGTTACGGTCGTTTGAAAAACGTTGTTACTTCCCTTCAGTTTGAGCGCCTTCTCTCCGCGTCTGGTCCCTGTAGTGGTACGGTTACCCGGCCTTCCGACGGCGGTCACCCCAAAAGACTCGCCTGGATACAGTGCGTGGGTTCCAGAAATGGTCATAACGGCAATCCCTGGTGTTCTTCCGTATGTTGTATGTATGCCGCCAAACAGTCGATTATTGCCAAAGAGCACGACAGTGAGGTGGAGGCCACTGTATTCTATATGGAACTGAGGGCCTTTGGTAAGGATTTTGACAAGTATATCGATAAGGCCAAAAATGAGGGGGTTATCTACCGCCGGGCGATGATATCCGAGGTTATCGAAGATCCCGAATCGGGGAACCTTCTTATCCATTCCGTGGCTGAAGATGGTACCCTCCTCCGCGAAGAATTTGATATGGTCATCCTGTCCATAGGTTTTGAACCCAGGGTCGGAGCAGAGGATTTTGCCAATGTCTTCGGTATTGCAACGGATGAATATGGTTTTGCGCAGACATCTAAACTGGCCCCCGTGGAGAGTTCCCGCAAGGGGGTTTTCGTTGCCGGTACTTACCAGGGACCAAAGGATATCCCGGAGACCGTGATTCAGGGTAGCAGTGCTGCGGCCGGTGCCATGGCCCTGCTTGGCGAGAGTCGGGGCACAGAGGTCGAGACTGTTGTTTTGCCGGACGAACGTGATGTGGAGGGTGAGGAATCCCGGATCGGGGTTATTGTCTGCCATTGCGGCACCAATATTGCCGGAACCGTCGATGTGAAAAAAGTGGCTGAGGCGGCGGCCGGGGAACCGGGTGTCACCCACGCCGAGACGGTGGTGTACGCCTGTGCCCCTGACGGACAGCAGAAGATCAGGGATCTGATCAAGGAAAAGAATTTGAACAGGGTCGTGGTTGCCTCCTGCACCCCCCGAACCCACGCCCCCCTGTTTCAGGACACGATTCGTGAAGTTGGTCTGAATAAGTTTCTTTTTGAGCTTGCCGATATCAGGGAACAATGTTCCTGGTGCCATATGCACGAAAATGAAAAGGCGACCAGCAAGGCCATTGAAATCGTCAATATGAACATTGCCAAAACAAACCGTTTAGTACCGGTGACCACGAGTTCAGTGGGTGTGGATCATACGGCCCTGGTGATTGGTGGCGGCGTTGCCGGTCTGACTGCATCGTTGTCACTGGCGGAACAGGGTTATGGTGTCCACTTGGTCGAGCGGGATGATTCCCTGGGCGGCCTGGCTAAAAATGTTCGTTTCACCCTGGATGGTGATGATGTTCAACAATATTTATCCGATGCTGTTAGCCGGGTTGAGGCCAACTCGGCGATAACTGTCCATCTGGGTACTACCGTTGAAAATATAGACGGATTTGTCGGTAATTTTGAGACCGTCTTGGCAAATGAAGAGAAGATCAGGCACGGCGCCATCCTTGTGGCCACCGGCGGGGTGGAATATGAGCCCGACGAGTATGGTTATGCGGAGTCCGACAGGGTTATTACCCAAAGAGAATTGGAGGATCTGCTCGCCGACCGCGATCCCAAGGTCGATGAATGTTATGTGATGATCCAGTGCGTCGGCTCCAGGGAAGAACCCGCCAACTACTGTTCCAGGATATGTTGTCAGGATGCTTTGAAAAACAGCATAGCCATCAAGGAAAAATCACCGGACAGCCGGGTGGTGGTAATATACAGGGATATTCGGGCTTACGGCCTGAAGGAGGATTACTACCGAAGGGCAAGGGATCTCGGCGTTATTTTCCTCCTCTATACCCCCGATGAAAAACCCCGAGTTGTGGCCGATGGCGACAAAATGCTGGTCGGTTTGCCGGGTAAGGTATTCGGCAAGGAGATGGTTGTTGACGCCGATTATGTGGTGTTGTCTACGGGATTGAGACCCCAGTCCGATGGTGATGAATTTGCCAAGAAATTCAAGCTTACCTGTAATGTGGACGGCTTTTTTCTCGAAGCCCACGTTAAATTACGGCCGGTGGATTTTCCCAGCGAGGGTTTTTTCCTGGCTGGCCTGGCCCATGCCCCGAAGAACCTGGAGGAAACGATAGGTCAGGCCAATGCCGCGGCCGGTAGGGTGGGGGCGTTGCTGTCCCACGAGAGTTTAACGGTTTCTGGAGTAATTTCAAAACATAACCGGGACATCTGTATGTCGTGCCTGGCCTGCGTTAAACATTGTCCTTTTGGCGCCCCGTTCATTGATGAAGACGGGCGCGTTTCCCATAACGAGGTGAAGTGTACCGGTTGTGGTATTTGTGCCGGTGTCTGTCCCGCCAAGGCATATCAGGTGAACTATTTCCGTGATGATCAGATTACCGCCATGATCGATTCCGTAACCGATATTTTTTGATACTGGCCGGTGTGTTGAGTTTGAAACGGCCCTAAGTCAAGCAAGAAGGAAAGAAGAATGACAGACGACACAGAACGTATTGACGAAGAAGATGGTATTGAGAAACCCCGGCAAGTTCCATCCGACTGGAAGGCGAATATCGTAGCTTTTGCGTGCCATTATTGCGCCTTTGCCGCCGCCGACCTGGCGGGGGTCATGCGCTTGTCTTATCCCTCCAATGTGAAGGTTGTTCGCTTGCCGTGTTCCGGAAAACTTGACCACTCTTATGTGTTAAGGGCTTTTGAAAGGGGGGTGGACGGGGTCTTTGCCGCAGGCTGAATGGAGGGACAATGTCATTTCCTGG
>CAZQOD010000162.1:0-6146 GCA_964594945.1 uncultured Desulfopila sp. | reverse complement strand
ACCGACAGTGGCGTTGATTTGCCCGTTCGAATCCGGGGAAGTGTGCGGCCAGCTCCATGGTGGATATATCAACTAAACCAAAGTCATTGAAGCCGGGGGAGTCGATGAGTTCCCCCCCGTTTTGCAAAGCATGGAGGGTGGAGACGGTTGTGGTGTTTTTGCCCCTTTTTTTTGTGGCACTGATTTCGCCTGTCTGTAGCTTTAGTTCCGGCAGGATAGTGTTGAGCAGGGAGCTTTTCCCCACCCCCGTGGGGCCTACAAAAATGCCTCGATATCCTTTGCTGAAATAGTCCACCAGCACCTGTAGGCCTTTTCCGCTTACTGCGCTTAAAGAAAAACATGGGATGGCTTCTCGGTAGATTGCGTATATTGTTGCGGCATAGGCATCAAAACAGGGAAGATCAGATTTGTTGATAAGGGCTGTCGCCTGGAGGTTGTTGGTTCTGGCGGCGACAATGGCACGGTCGATGAAACCAAATGGTGGTAAAGGTTCGCAGGAAACAACAATGCAGAGTACGTCCAGATTGGCTCCAACAGTGTGTACCCCGCCACGTGCATCTCGACGTGATAGTTCCGAGTGTCTTTGCAGACGGGTGAGGACCTCATCCCTGATGATTACGTTATCACCTACCACATGGCCCGAATTCCTTTTAACCCTCACCATTTTATTTTCCCCGGTGTCGGGAAAATATACGTCAACAGCCACACCGTAATGGGCGACGATGACTCCTTTTTTCTCTTTTCTTTTCACCAGTTACCCCTTTGATTGTAGGTAGTTATTTATTGCACTATTCAGGCGTTAAATGACCAACGTGGGAGAGTTGGTGTTTTTTTATTGTTCTTTTAAAGGCCATGCATCTGTAATATACAGAATTTTTACCCCTTAACAATGAGACTATTTTAAAATACTGGATTTTCATTAGGAAAATCTTTGTCTTGATAACAAGCTGCCGGAAAAAGATGGTTTTAAGGTTACTGTCTTTGTATGGTAAATACGGTAGGATGGTGTCGCTATGGCCTGAGAATTTGGTCCAGCCATGTTGGTTGCTTGTCTGGAAAGGAGATAATAATGTTTATAGACCTAATGCGAAATAGAAGGAGTATCAGGAAATTTAAAGATAAAGAGGTGGAGCAGGAAAAAATTGATATACTTATTGAGGCGATGTTGCGGTCGCCTTCGTCCAGGAGTCTTAATCCATGGCATTTTGTGGTGGTAAACGAACCCAACGTACTGGCTGGATTGGCAAAGGCCAAACCCCATGGTGGTACATTTATAAAAGATGCGCCGCTGGCCATTGTTATTTGTGCGGATCCGGATAAATGTGATGTTTGGATTGAAGATTGCTCGATTGCTGCAATTATAGTACATATTGCCGCGGTGGATCTTGGCCTTGGTAGTTGCTGGGTTCAGATTAGATTGCGTGACCATGGTCCGCATCTATCGGCGGAGGAATATTGTAAAAAAATTATTGGCCTTCCTGATCATATGGTGGTTGAGGCCGTCGTTGCTGTTGGTTACCCGGGAGAGGAAAAAAAGGGTAGACCCTACTCTTCCTTGCCGTTTGACAGGGTTCATTATAATTGCCATGGCAGATACAATTCTGTGTAATATTGTGAAATTTCAGGATTATTTTAAATTGCCGGAGTAGATAAGGAGTAATGCCTGGATTTTGCAATAACGTAATAAATGTTTTTCATTCTACATGCAGGATTTAGTGCTTTACTCCATAAAATTTGTAAAGAAAAACAAGAAAATAAAGGTAATGTTCAACTTAACGGGTTTATAACAGAAATAAGGCACTTACTTGCAGCTTGTCTGCGTTAGATATTATTTTAACAGGGTGTAAAAATCATGAGTGGAAAGGTCGTTTTTGATGTTGTGGTTTTAGGTGGTGGTCCGGGTGGATATACGGCGGCCTTTCGCGCAGCTGATCTCGGTTTGTCGGTCTGTCTTATTGAAAAAAGAGCGCATTTAGGTGGTGTCTGCCTTAACGAGGGCTGCATCCCTTCCAAAACCCTGCTGCATGCTGCCTCTGTTGTTGAAGAGGCAGAAGAAGCGGCTGATTTTGGTATTTCTTTCCAGCCACCGAAAATTGAGGTTGAATCGCTGCTTGCCAAAAAGAATTCTGTTATAGCACAGTTGACTTCGGGGCTTTCCGGGCTCTGCAAGGCCCGGAAAATAACTTTGTTCAATGGCCATGGAGTTTTTAAGGATCGTGAAACCATTGTGGTAACCGGGGCAGACGGGGTGATGGATGTTAATTTTAAAAATGTGATTATTGCCACCGGTTCACAGCCCGCTATGTTACCCGGTATCCCGGTTGATAGGCGTATCTGGGATTCAACGGCGGCTCTGGAAATACAGTTTGTGCCCAAACGGTTTTTAATTATTGGTGGCGGTATCATAGGGCTGGAAATGGCACAGATTTACAGTGTTCTGGGAGCGGAAATCACCATCGTTGAGATGCTTGATCATATTATTCCACCGGCTGACAAAGATCTTATCCAGCCGCTTTTTTTACGTTTGAAAAAGAAATACCGGATTTTAACTAAAACAAAGGTTACGAATATCAGGCCTGAAGAAAGCGGCATTCAGGTTAGTTTCGAGGGGCCCAAAGCATCTGGCAGCGGGGAATATGATGCGGTACTGATGGCCGTCGGCAGGAAAGCCAATACAAGTGGTATGGGTTTTGAGAAGATGGGTCTGAAAATTAATAAACGCGGCTTTATCGAGGTGAATAGACGTCAAGAGACGGCTATCAGCCACTTTTTTGCTGTCGGCGATGTGGTTGGCGAACCGATGTTGGCCCATAAAGCCTGCCACGAAGGCAAGGTGGCGGCGGAAACCATCGCCGGCGGAAATGCTTTTTCACCACAAACGATCCCTGCAGTGGCATATACCCGCCCGGAAGTAGCTTGGGTGGGGATGACGGAACAGCAGGCCAGGGCCGAGAAACGGCAGTATAAAAAAGGGAAATTCCCCTGGGGTGCAAGTGGTAGGGCACTTAGCGCCGGGCTTGCAACGGGTGTGACCAAGGCCCTGTTTGATAAGGAAAGTGGCTGCCTGATTGGTGCCGGTATTTGTGGGGCCAATGCCGGAGAACTGATACATGAAGCGGCCATTGCCCTGGGCATGGATGCGACCTGTGAAAATATCAGTAAAACGGTGCATGCCCATCCAACCCTTGCCGAAACTTTTGCCTTTGCCGCCGAAATTGTTGATGGTTCCATTACTGATATGTTGCCTCCAAAAAAGAGATAACTGTTTTTCCCCGGTCTTCCGGTTTGTCGCGGTGTTATGATGAATCTTGAAATTTGTAATCAACTGATTTATTGGAGATTTAAAGGGAATACGGTTTAGACCTTTCGGTTGTCGATGAATCTGACAGAAGAACAACAGGCGATTATTAACCACCCCGGCGGTCATGCGCGGGTTAGTGCAGTGGCTGGCTCTGGTAAGACAACCACAATGGTGGCCCGCGTAGGTCATCTGCTAGAGCAGGGGGTGGCGGCTGATCAGCTGCTGGTGTTGATGTTTAATAAGTCGGCCCGGGATGGTTTTGTCGAGTCGATGCAAAAACGACTAGTGCAATTCGCGCCTAACCTACCGGAGGTTCGCACTTTTCATGCCCTTGGTTTACGCCTGGTAAACAGTTTTACAAAACGTGGCTCTTTACCCGCTTTTACTCTTGTTAGTAAAGAATATGTCCTGGAAAAACTCGCTCGCCAGGTGGTAACGCAGGTGTATCGGGATCGGGAAAATGAAGGGTGGTTGTCCGGGGATGAAATTGCCGAATTTCTGGGTTTTATAGATTATGTAAAATCTTCAACCGGCTCCGTTGAAGATATATTTGAACAACTGGGCTTAACTTCAAAAAGCGATTATTTCATTGACGCTTATTATCTGTTTGAAAGGGTAAGAAAGGAACAGAAAATTCGTTTTTTTGCCGATCTTATCCATGAGCCGTTGATGGCGATGCTGGCAAATGAAGATTTATCCGCTTGGGTCGCAAACCGGGTTGAACATATTATTGTTGATGAATACCAGGATATTAATGATGCCCAACAACGGTTGCTGAAAATTATTGCCGGTGCTAGGGCGCAGGTGATGGTCGTAGGTGATGTCGATCAGTGTATCTACGAGTGGAGGGGGGCCAGGCCCGATTATATTACCAGCAGATTCCGAGTGGATTTTCCCGAACCCCAAAACTATATTCTCTCTTTTACCTTTCGTTTTGGTCATAAACTTTCGCTTGCTGCGAATAATTTGATTAGCAGAAATATTGAACGTGATCGTAAATTATGCGTTTCCCACCCCAGTACATGTGCCACGCAGTTGTTTCAATTGGAAGAAAAAGATATCCATCCCCTGCCCTTTTTTCTTGCGGATTGGCTGTCTGACGGCAGGTCCCTGCGGGAAGCTGTAATTCTGGTTAGGTTGTATGCCCAGACGGTCCCAGTGGAGTTGGCCCTGTTGGAGGGCGGTATTCCATATCGGCTGGAAGGTAACGAGCGGGTTTTTAACTGTCCTGAGATTTTGGCATTAGTGGGCTATTTAAAACTGGCTCTGGGTATCTTGGCAAACGATGAAATAGATATACGTAAGGCGACAATTGTGGCCATGCTCAGTCAGCCCCATCTGGGTGTTAAAAGGGAAGAACTTGAAAATATAGCAGAAGATATTGCCGCCGATTCCGACTGCTCTTCCGAGCTGATTTTCGCTAAAAGGAAGGAGAATCTACCGGAATTTCTGCGTAAGCGCTTTGTGGAAACTGCGGAAAATTGGCGTTGGCTTAAAACACAAGCAGTTCAAGGTAGGGTGGATCATTTTTTGAAAAAGGTGGTCGATAAAATAAAACTCTATGATTTTTATTTTAAATTTTCAGCGAGATCGACCACTGCCGAAAATCGGGTGAAGACATGTGAGGCCTTTATTAAATTCAGCGGGCGACAGAATTTATCTGCAGTTGATCTACTGACAAAGATTGAGCGACTACGGCTGGCTGGTCTTGATCAGCAACTGGATTCGGTGCTGATAACCTCTGTGCATCGGGCTAAGGGTCTGGAATGGCCTCTGGTTGTTTTACCGGGGCTTGAGGAGGGCTCTTTCCCGTTTTATGAGGAGATGACTGGTGGTGAAATAAGTATTGAAGATGAGCGACGGCTTTTTTATGTGGCAATAACCAGGGCCGTTGAGAAACTTTGCCTTATTTATCCGGTCGATACCAAATATGCACGAAGTCGGAAAAGAGAAAATGGCAGGGTTCCGGATAACCCCTTGCGGGCCAGCCGGTTTCTCTTCGAAGCCAATTTTGACCAGGCGGAGAGGTTGGGGGAAATTTTGAACCGGGCCGAACAAGACGAGATGATAACGGTTATCGGTCCCCAAAAAGGTATTGCAAAAAAATATTTTAAAGCGGTCGGCATCGATGTGCAGTTTTCTCAACAAGGTAAGAAGGAGGTATTCTTTTTAAACAAAACTATTCTTAAAATGGACGAAATCGGAGAGGGTTTACGGGTTTGGCATGAAGATTTCGGCAGGGGAATAGTAAAGGAGGTTAAAGATCGGCGTCAGGGGAGGATCGAAGTCTCTTTTGATAATGAAGGGGATGTGATTTTACTTGTCAAGTATGCGCGGTTACGTTCCTGTTGAGAAGATTGGTAAAGAATTCGTAAATTTTTACCAGGGAGCTGGTGCACCGTATATTTTGCTTATATACTCTATTTAGGACATACCTTAACTTTTGCAAAGTTCAGGTGCGCTTAAATGATTTAAAAGGTGTCTTGGGCTTGCCTGCAGTGAGCGGCTGCACCGGCCCGGAAATTTGTCCGAACATACTGAATAGTTTAGCACAAACGCATTCTCGGACAATCTCTGCGGTAGACTTCTCCGACCATTGCGGTATAACGTAAAGGAGCAGCGAATGAGAGGTACATACGTAGCATATATATTGGTGAAGATAAAGGACGGTAGACAATTTGTCTGTGCCATAAACAGGAAAAAAAATGATCAGCCTCCCAAAGAACAGTTTCTTTTTATGGAGGATCATCCGGCAACGCCTAAAGTGATATGGAATTAATCCATCAATATATTGCAATATTACGGGGTAAACGCCTTCGTTATTTTGATGAGATCCATTTTTTAT
>CAZQOD010000161.1:0-6198 GCA_964594945.1 uncultured Desulfopila sp. | reverse complement strand
TTACGGTCGAAGCGGTACCGAAAGTATTCGGTGAAAGAGAGCGCGTAAGGAAATATCTCCCGGAGTTTAGCCGCCCAGATACCGAAAATCCAGAGTCCTGCGGCGTACATGGGGTAGATCCAGACACCGGAAATTCCGTTATTGACAGCCCCTTCAGCTGCGCCCATCACAGATGCACCCCATATATACATGGAGCAAACAGAGGCCATGGCCAGTGCCCAATGAGCCTTTCGGCCTGCAATCAGATAGTCTTCAGATGTTTTGATTAATTTAAGCTTTTGAACCACCAGTGAAACGATTACGGGTATAACAACAGCTAATAAACCCGCGATAATGGCGATACTGACAGGTAATCCTTTCATCAACACCTCCTTATGGTTGAGGTACAAACGAAGATAAAGACAGACAAGTGTCTATTCGGCCTGTTCTCTATCCGCGTGCTAATCCAGACAGCCAAACACTACTCAAGCTATGAGATATTGTAAAGAAGTATGTCAGGAATTTTATTTTCTGATTTTCCGATGTCTTAATTTGATGGGCCGTACATTCGTTTTTATCAAATGATCTTTAATCAAATATAGTTACAGAGATAGGGGCGCCGATTGTGTACCGACAAATAGTGTTCAGGATGGGTTATTAATTCGGATTTATCGAGGCTTTATTCGTTATTTTTGATACCTATCCCACTTACAGGGATCGGTGGTGATACGATGTCCCACAAAACGATCCGTTTTTTCAATCCCCTAAAAGTGGTGGTGCCGTTTTTGTTTTAACAATGTTGGCTCGTGGATTGCCTGATTTATATTCCATCTGGAAAAATTCAATAAAATTCTGGGCGCTCTTATTTAACTCGCGATCCTTTGCCCAGGCCAAACCAATATCCATGGAAGGCACATCATCGGCTACCCTATGGGCCTCGATGCGATCTCCTTCAAGAGACCATGGGCGGTAAACCATATCTGAAAGAATGGTAACGCCAGACCCGACGGCAACCATACTGCGTACGGCCTCAATCGATTCCGTTCGAAAGACCACGTTCGGTATTAATTGTTGTTTACGCCAAAAGGCCATATGGGTAACGGCAGCCTCGTCAATCATCAACTGTATGTAAGGTTCTTTCGATACTTCCTTGAGTGTTATCCTTTTTTTAAAACAAAAGGGATGGTTTACCGAGGTCCAAAGCCTCCTTTTGGAATGCACCAATTTTTCTAAACGCAAATTCGAATTATTGATATTGGAAACCAATAATACTGCCAGGTCCAGTTTCCCTTCCATCAACATGAGTTCGATTTTGTTCCTGGGCTCTTCCAATATTTTTATTTTTATTTTGGGAAAAGCCCGGCTAAAACGTGCCAAAGATGACGCCATGAAATAACCGGATACCGTCACGGTTACACCAATCTTCAACTCACCGGATACCTCGGTGTATGAATTTTTCAACGCATATTCTGCATTGGAAACCGAGGCATCGATATTATAACAGTGCTGCAAAAAACGGTTACCGTCAAACGTCAATCGAATCCCCCTCCTATGCCGGGTAATTAAAGGGACACCGACAATACGCTCCAACTCCTTGATGGATTCGGTGATGGAAGAAGGTGAAATGTTCAACACACTACCTGCGGCAGATATTTTTCCCTCTTCTGCTGCGGCGATAAAATATTTAATTTGCCGGAGTGTAATATCCAATTTGAGCCCCCCATTATTCCATCTTTATTATTCTGACTTCTTCCTAAATTGAGGTTCTTAAAAGAACACATTAAGTGTCCAGCTTCCTGCTTTCACATAGATTCGAATTTCTAATCTCGATATTTTCGAATTCATAATTCAAATATCAATTCTTTACAACCCTTTTCCGTCTATCTATTTAACCGGTAACAATCATCATTCTCCGGATTAATAACTTATCAAGGAGTCGTTAACGATGAACAATATCCACAATCTTCGTACCCGCGTCATGGCAAAGGGCTTAGTCAGCACCACCGCCTGTTACACTGCGAGCGCCCAGGGAGTTATTCTCACAGACCAAAAAGGAAAGGAGTATCTCGATTTTGGTGGTGGTATTGCCGTCATGAATGTGGGGCACAGTCATCCGAAGGTGATTGCAGCCATTAAAAGTCAAGCCGAAAAATTTACCCACACCTGTTTTATGGTATCTCCCTATGAGCTTGCGGTACGGCTAGCTGATAAACTCTGCGAGAAGGTGCCGGGTGATTTTGCTAAAGCTGCGATTTTCATCAATAGCGGCGCCGAGGCAGTTGAAAATGCCGTCAAGATCACCCGTTATGCCACCGAAAAATCCGGTATCATCGCCTTTGAAAATGCCTTTCACGGCAGGACCTTGATGGGTATGACCCTGACCAGCAAGGTCAAGCCCTATAAATTTGGATTTGGTCCATACGCACCGGAGGTTTACCGTGTACCTTTCGCCTACTGTTACCGCTGTCCGCTGAATTTAAGTTACCCTTCTTGCAGTACGGCATGTGCGGACTGTCTGAACGACCTTTTCGCCAAACAGGTGGCTCCGGAACAGACGGCGGCCATCATTGTAGAACCGGTCCAGGGCGAAGGGGGATTTATCACCCCACCACCGGAGTACTTCAAAAAACTGAAAGCCATCTGTCATGAAAACGACGTCTTGTTCATCGCTGATGAAATTCAGACGGGTATTGGGCGTACCGGAACGATGTTCGCCATGGAGCAGTTCGGTGTAGACGTGGATATCACCACTATGGCCAAAAGCCTAGCCGCAGGTATGCCTCTTTCCGCCGTAGTAGGCAAAAAAGAGATCATGGATGCCGTGCACCCTTCAGGTATCGGCGGAACCTACGGGGGCAACCCCCTGGCCTGTGCCGCGGCTCTGGCGGTGTTCGATATTTTTGAAAACGAGCATCTCCTTGCCCGCTCCAGGGCTCTTGGAGAGACGTTACAAACCTACCTTGAAGAATTTAAAAGGGAATATGAATTGGTGGGAGACGTACGCGGACTTGGGCCAATGAGAGCCATGGAACTGGTCAAGGACCGACACACCAAGATGCCGGCTACGGAAGAGACCAAGGCTTTGGCTGCGTTTTGCCTGGAGCGAGGCCTGATCCTACTCTCTTGTGGTGGGTACGGCAATGTGATCCGTTTTTTAATGCCGCTGGTGATATCACCGGCAGAATTGGAAAGGGGCCTTGCCATCGTGGATGAAGGACTTCGGCAGTTAAGCCGGTAATCATCATAAAAGGGAAAGAGAACAATGTTCGGAGTTTACGGCCGCATCATCACCATTGACCTGAGTGATCAATCCTTCAGAATCGAAACCCTACCTGAAAATATCTATACCCGTTATCTAGGCGGCAAAGGTTTGGCGACCCATCTGCTTGTGGAGCGAAACCCTGTCGGGGTTGACCCACTGGCACCTGAGAATCATCTCATTATCGCCACAGGCCCGTTCTGTCAAAGCCGTTTGTGGGGCAGCAGCCGTTACGGTGTCTACACCAAATCGCCTTTGACCGGGTTGTACGCCGAATCCTACTCGGGAGGAAATGTTCCTGAGGCCATTGATGCTACCGGTTTTGACGCCGTTATCCTGGTCGGCAAGTCTAAAAAGCCTATGGTTGTCTCGGTTCATCCGGAGGGTGTCCACTTTTACAAGGCAGGCAATCTCTGGGGCAAAGATATCTTCGTTGCGGAAGCGGAAGCAACCAGCCGATTCTCTATCAGGAAGGAGGGTTTTCGCAAACCAGGTGCCATCATTATTGGTCCGGCCGGTGAAAAACGGGTCCGCTTTGCGCTGATCGCTAATGACAAGTGGCGCTGTGCCGGGCGTGCCGGCGTGGGTGCGGTGATGGGCTCCAAGCACCTGAAGGCAGTAGTTTTTCAGGGGGATCGCAAACGCCCCCTGCATCAACCCGATCAGGTGGCCGATTACGCCAAAGCCTTTTCCAAAACTCATATGCGGACTCCCGGTGTTGAAGCTTATCGAAATATGGGCACCACCATGATGGTTTCTTTGATGAATTCGGTGGGAGCATTTCCCTCAAAATACTGGACCCAGGGGACCTGTGACCATTGGGAACAGATTAGCGGGGAGACTTTTCACCAAGAGCACGATGTAAAGCCCCACGCCTGTGCCAAGTGCTTTATGGCTTGCGGCCGTATGGCCCGGATCACCAAAGGCCGTCATAAAGACCTGAAAATTGAAGGCCCTGAATACGAAACCATTTATGCCTTTGGCGGGTTGTGCATGGTGGAGGAGATGGCGGAGATTGCTCATCTCAACGACCTTTGTGACCGGTTGGGGATGGACACCATCACGGCGGGCAACCTTTGTGGATTGGTCATGGAGGCAACGGCACGCGGGAAGTTGTCGAAAGGACTTCAATACGGAGATGTGGACGGGATTGCTGATCTTCTTGAGAAGGTCGCTATGAGGGAAGGTCTCGGTGATACTCTTGCAGAAGGAATTATACATTCTGCTAAATATCTGGGGGTAAAGGATCTTGCCATCCATGTAAAGGGGATGGAACCGGGCGGGTATGATCCTCGTGTGCTCAAGGGGATGGGGCTCACTTTTGCCACATCGCCGCGCGGGGCCTGTCATCTACGTACGACCTTTTACAAACCAGAGCTATCGGGCGTTATCCCGCCCGATCAGGTTGAATGTAAAGCGGAACTATTGATCGATTATGAGGATCGTCTCAATATTTTTGACACTCTTATTCTGTGCCGGTTTTATCGCGATCTCTATCCTTGGCAAGAATTGACTCAAACCATTAAGTTAACAACAGGCATGGATATGAATACAAAAAAACTCAGAAACACTGCAAGCCTAATTACAACGCTCACCCGGATATTCAATTTGCGAGAAGGCCTCAAGTCGAAAGATGATCACCTTCCAGTGAGATTCCATAGGGAGGCACTTCCAACCGGGCATAACCTTTCTGCCAGAGAAATGGATCAAATGCTCAAAGATTATTATCAGCTTAGAGGGTGGGATGTTACAGGCAAACCTCGACAGAATTTTGAAAATCAGAGTAAAATATAGCCTGATCGCCCTTCAGATGGCCTTCCAATATCTTTGCCTCTTTTTGGAGGGCCAACTGCTTAAGAACATCACCCAAATACTTTCGCAAATTACCATAAATTACCTTCTTACGATACTTCGGTATCCACACCAGATGGTACTTGCAATCCCATTTCGTATGACTTAAACTCTTGAAATCTTTCATCGATAGTCTCCTCACTTGTAAACTTTGAGCGGTTCACTTGTGGTGAGGTTTTCGTATATTCCCGGAATTGTCAAACTCTGCGAGTCTTCTCGGCATAACCGGGGGTTTACCCAAGATTAATTATAAAACCGGCTATAGAGAATACAATAATAACTAATCCAAGGGCTTCTAAAAAGAAGGGCCTTATACTAAATTTGACATTAAATGTTTTGACTCCATCTTCGTATTTTGGAAGTTTATTGTAAAATCTCTCAATGAAGGTGCTCAAGTTATTCTTAAAGATGATTATAAAAACACCTAAACCTATGCCTATGGCAGGACCAAAAAACTTGCTCATTCAAAGATCCTTTCGATATCAAACTATTCACATTTTAATTCATCAACATAGCCCCATTCAAAACCTGCAGCAAAACCGACTATTGCGTGAAGACCGAATCTGATACCGCGTAATCCCAATTTGCCTTCAGCACCAAAGCTACCAAGTGTACCTCCAGCAGACGGTTTTAGATATATCGATCCAATCTTCATTATAACGGTAGCCTTTGCTTCATATGCAGCAATTTTTGCGGTCCCCTCAACCCCCCCCCTATCGAGTATATATTCGTCATACCTCCAGTGAATTCACCGCGCCAGTGGTATACTCCAGCAGTTCCAGATAATTTACCCTTATCTCCTTTCCATTGAAACTGAGCAACAGAAGTTTCAACTCCAGATTTGGCCGTACCGGCCTTCCAATCATTTTCAGTTTTGGCAGTGAAATTAAAGAAGCCAGCACCTCGTCCTCCAAAAGCAGTAGCATTATAGGTCAATTTTATTAGTCCTGTCGGATCAATGGCGTTAATCGGATTAAGACTGGCGTAAAGGAAGAGGTTTATCCTACCATTCAACCCAATCGGATCCGGAGTCAGATATCGCCCGGTATTTGGGTCATAGTACCTGTGCCAGTTGTAGTGGAGCCCTGTTTCCTCGTCATAATACTGGC
>CAZQOD010000160.1:0-6252 GCA_964594945.1 uncultured Desulfopila sp. | reverse complement strand
CTCAAGTTTCGGTGTTGAGTTATTTATTTCAATTTACACAACAAATCGTTAAATTTGGCTATTTGATTATTGATTGTACCAAGCAAAATAAGAGATATTTAATGAAAAAGTCTAATGATTTTATAAGAATATTTTGTATATTTTTTGGTAAAAATACAACTTTCTATGTAATATCAATATATTAAACAAGTCCGAAACTTGAGTTACGAATCTTACCATTTGCAAAGTTCAGACTTAACCAATCAATCTCTTTTTGCAGACCAGAGGAGTATCGTATGGACGTATCAACTTGCACGCTATACAGCAGTGGTTTAAAAGGCGCCGAAGCCTGTTTTGGCGAGGCGGCGGAAAAAATGGGAATCAAGGAAGTTATTTATTCCTTTGAAGGTCATAAGCTGTCGAGGGAGCGCAATGTAACTATCTTGGACAAAGAACAACTCGAAAGGGGTGATATCAGCATGGAACTTGCCTCCCGAATGCTGAACCGCACTTATTACGAAACAGATAAGATCAGAAAGGTGTTACAGACTATTTTCCATATGGTAAACAGTGGTCACCAAGTATTTGTTATAGGATCAATCCAGGAAGATGGATCGGTCAAAGGCGGTACCGGCTGGGCAGTGGAACTCGCGAAAATGTTCAACCGCCCCCTCCATGTATTCGATCAACCCAAAAAATGCTGGTTCACCTGGAAAAACGGCTGGCAAGAAGACTCACCGAAGATTGAGTACGACACCTTTGTCGGCTCCGGCACCCGCTACCTGAGTGATGGAGGTCATGAGGCCATCAACAAACTGTTTCAAGATTCTTTCGGCACGCGGGAGTAACCCCGGAGCCTCCCCAGGTAAAATACGCGGAATCCAGCTGTTAAAGCTGAATTGAGCTGATGGTGCTACGCAAGTAGCGCCATCAGCTCTTACGAAACTTATACCCTTGCGGCATAAAATGCATTATCGGGCAAACCCTGGGAGAAATCGGATTAACCAAATAATTTCTTCGCAGCCCCCAAAACACCTCCCATTCCGCCCAGGGAATCGAGCAGAGATCCTCCACTGGAACCTTTGTCAACCATCTGGGGAATTGCGTCGGCGAGACTGTCGGCGGCACTGTCTTCATCGACACCGAGTTGCGAGGCAAATGCTGCGATCTTATCGCTCCCCAATAATTCTTTTATCTGTTCAAGGTCAATGGGGGCATTATCGCCATCACCCAACCACGACGCTGCCATTTCTTGAATACCACCGCCGCCTGCCATCATTTTCCCCACCAAGCCGCCGAGATCAAGGTTGTTACCACTACCAATAAGCCCGGCCAAAGCTCCGGCCACCCCATCCGGGACACCGTCACCATCTTTATCAAGATTCAGTTTGTTCATTATCAGACCAGCACCCAATTGAAGGAGATCCATAGCAACACCTCATGTAAGAGTTTGGTTTTACCAAATTTCCGGCATCACGCCGGAACTAAAGACCGGTAAACAAGACATCAATCTGACTCGCAGACCAACACTATTTAAGCGGTAATTGAAACAACTCGTCAACAAAATCGTCAATCGCCGTTTTTTCCTGTTCAACCCATTGATAAAATTTTTCCACCAATGACTTACCACTTATCCGTGCTCCATGCTGGGGAACAATCATTTCAACATCCAACTCTCTGACCATGGCTGCCCAGGCCCTGCAAGCACGCCCACTTGGAATATACCTGTTATGAAAACCCGCCATCGCCGGGATATGTTTTTGAAAATCTTCTTCCGTTGCAATATTTTCCATATGGGGTTCCAGGGAAGCCCCCAGGTCACTGGTAAATAAAATTTTAGACACGGGATCATAAAGGTGAAAATTCCCGCATGAATGGAGAAAATGGGCAGGCACCGCGACAAGAGAACTTCCCGCCAACTCAAACCGTAACCCACGGTCAGGGATCTGAACAACACGTTCATCCGCCAGGCCCCGTACACAAAACGCGGGGATAAACCGCGCCCACAATGACGAGATCATCACCTGCGCCTTGCAGATCGGCAACCACAAATTCAAACCGGAACCGATATCAGGATCCTGATGTGATAGAAAAATATAATCCAAGGACCCCGCCGGTAGATGACGGGACATGGCCCCGAGAATATTCTGATATACCCGATAACCGCCGCAATCAATCAATATCCCGCGGTGGTTGTGAATTATAAGAAACTGATTAGATTGTACCTCGCCGTTGAGAACAAGGTCGGCGAATTTAATACACTGGTGCTTATCATCCTGGTAGAGTGTTATGGACATTAGGCTCCTTAACCCGTTATACGGTATATTTTTTATTCAATTCGAAGTTTTTTGAAAAACAGGCACAACACATACACATATGTATCAAAGCCTACGCCGTCCACGAGCATAACCCCTTGGCTGTCATGAAAGGTTTGTACAAAAATATGCTCCCGGACAGCCTCTCAAACTATATTTATAATAACTACAGTTTGTTACAGACAAATGCAAGTAAATTTCCGGTAAATGGCCAACCGGCCCATTATCTCCTGTAAACATTTATACAATCAAATGAACCCACAACAGACAACACAACTACCAACGGTCACCCATACTACAAATAGAATAACAGCAATTCTCATCGGCATAAATATCGCCATGTTTATCCTGGCAATTATCGTTGATTTCCGCCACACCGACTTCAACCCCAGCCCATTCCAGTTCCTCTCACCGAGTATGGTAAGCCTTTATAATCTCGGAGCGACCGGTACCATCCCTCTCCTTGAAGACCAGCGCTGGTGGACTCTGATTGCCGCAGGTTTTTTACACGGCGGCCTACTGCACCTCGTCTTCAACATGATAGCCGTTCACCAACTCGCTCCGTTGGTTATAGTACTCTTTGGGGTAAACAGGGCAATCATCCTCTATACCCTTGGTTCCGTAGGCGGCTATCTGCTCTCCTGCGTGGGGGAAATTCAGTATACCATCGGTGCCTCGGCGGCGCTTTGCAGCCTCATAGGCGCCCTGCTCTATTATGGAAAAAGCCGGGGTGATAATTTAGGAAGGGCTATTTTCAACCATATCGGCGGCTGGGTCATAAGTATCGCCGTTGTAGGATTTTTAATACCCGGCATCAATAACTGGGGACATGGCGGCGGCCTACTCAGCGGGCTGCTCCTGGGGTATATTTTCGGCAGTAACGACAGTGGACGTGAAACAAGCGGACACAGAGTGGGGGCCGCAATATGTGTAATCGGCAGCTGTCTTGCCCTGCTCTGGTCCTGTTTCAACGGTGCCGTTTTACTGTTTGTCCTTAAATAGTGTCCAGCCAGACACTGATAACAGGGCACGACACCGCAACAACTCTTCAAAAATTATTCATTAACATCAATTTTTAGTATCCTGGAACCCGGTTTCAAGGTATCGCCCTTTTTGCAGAACAACCCGGTGACAATACCTTCCATCTCGCTGAGAATCGGAGTCTGCATTTTCATGGCCTCCAAGATGACAACCCGGTCGCCCACCAGCACTTCCTGCCCTTCATCCACGGAAATTTCTACTACTTTCCCGGAAAAAGGCGATCGAACATCACCGGCTTTGGCAAGATCAAGGATCTCTTCTTTTGTTAGCGGTGGTGGTTCACCACCTTCCGTCGTTTTACTCTCAGCCTGGAAGGAGAAAAGAGACTGGTGATGATCGACGGTGAGGTAAACACTGGTCTCACCGGTATCATTCACGGGTGACGGACCAATTTCCACCATGTGCTCCTTGCCCTGGTGGTCCCTAAACCGCAGTTTATCACCAATCTCAAAACCGCCCTGATGATTAAATATAGACGGCGGCAAAACATAAACACAACCGTATTTTTCCTCAAATTTAATGAAATCCACGGCGTCGCCCGGATGTTGCAGATAGAGGATGAGTTGTTCATCGGTCGGCTCGACGCCGATCTGTTCAGCCAGATCATAACGCTCCAGGGCAAGATCCATATCACCGACATCTTCGACCCCGCCTTCATCTTCAAGAACCTGTCTCCAATCATCGCCCAATGCCTTGATAAAGATCCACTCCTCCGGCTCATAAAAGGGAAACGGGCCATATTTGCCAAGGAGAAGATTACGCAGATCACCGGAAGGGTTACCGTATCTTTCACCCTCCAGCACATTGGTAACCGCTGTGGTCCAGAGGATTTGCGACCCCGGAGTAACCGACCAGTAATTGCCCAGTTCTTTTTGCACTCTCGGCAATTCTTTTTGCAATATATCCGGCATCTTATCAAGGAAATCACCTTTGGAGGCCTGTTCGAGACTGGAACCCATGGCCCCGCCCGGTAACTTGTGAATCTGCACCGTCGGCTGAAAACCTTTGATCTGCGACTCAAACTGCTCATAATACTGGCGCTGATCACGAATAATTTCGGAGGTGCTGATCACGGCATCCTCATCAAGGCCCTCCGCCTGGAAACCGAGTTCAGACAAGGTCTGCACCACCGTCAAAATCGGAGGCGGTCCGTAAAATCCGGTAAAAGCAGAATCCGCGGCATCGACAATGGAGGCCCCATTTTTCACAGCGGCGACAATCCTTCCCACATCGTTACCGTCGGTATTGTGGCCATGGTAATGTATCGGCACATCAGGGTAACGCTGTTTCAATGCGTTAACCAACTCGCCGATCCTTTTTGGGGTACCGAGGCCACCATGATTTTTTACGCAAAGAGTAATATCTTCACCCGTCACATCAATTATTTCTGCAGCCTTGGCAACATAATAATCGTTGGTATGTTCAGGGCCGGTTGAAAAACAGATACACGGCTCATTCAACTTCCCGGCCTTGCCCACCTCTTCAAAAACCGCATGCATATTTGGCACATAGTTTAAAAAATCAAAGGTTCGCCACACATCGACATACTTGGCAAATTCCCGTACGGTCAAGCGAATAACATTTTGAGGATAGGGACGATAACCGAAAAGATTTACCCCGCGACAAAGCGTCTGGAACATGGTATCCGGCATACTCTGCCGCAACTTTCTCAACTTTAGAAAAGGGTTCACCTGTTTTCTGAGAATATCAACATGGATCGAAGCACCACCGGTAATTTCAAGTGAAAAATAACCTGCTTTTTCACGCTCCTTTGCGGCCATAAGATCGGTATGGAGGAGGATACGGTTTTTAAAATCAGACTGGGACTGATCCCGCGCCGTATTAGTTATATAATATCCCTTGGCATTGCGTAAAGTAGCAACGATTTCTTTAACGGGAGTACCCTGGATAATTCGTGTCATATTTAGTCCTTGCTTAAAAAAAGAGAATCAAGACAAACAGTTGGAAAATATCTGTTTCTATTTGGCAAACGGATTTTCCCGGCGATGATGGATTTCCGCGATAAAGCGTGCCAATTTACCCACCTCGCTTGCATCTTCGTCATAGAGAAAAATATGGGGATGGGTGTCTATAAAGGAAGTATCAAAATCGCCGTTGACAAAATCTTCTTCACGGGCAATATTTTCATAAAACGGAATAGTCGTTTTCGGACCCCGGATGGCAAAGTTCTGCAAGCATCTCTTTAACCTGCCGACGGTTTCATCCCAGGTAAAACCATGCACCGTCAACTTCACCAGCAGGGAGTCGTATACCTCGGGAATCACATACCCCTGATAGACAAAACCGTCAAGCCGCACCCCGAAGCCACCCGTTGAACGATAAACGGAAACTTTTTTACCACCCTCCGGCATAAAATCATTTTTGGGATCCTCGGCGTTAATCCGCACCTCTATGGCATGGCCACGCACTTTTACATCATTTTGATTAAAAGAAAGAGGTTTGCCAAAGGCAATATTGATCTGATTTCTCACAATATCAATACCAGTAATCATCTCCGTTACCGTATGCTCCACCTGTACCCTGGTATTTATCTCCATAAAATAGTAGTTTTGATCTTTATCTATCAAAAACTCTACAGTACCGGCGTTAAGGTAATTTGCGGCCTCAGCGGCCTTAACCGCAGTCTGACATATCTCCTCCAGCAGGGCCGCATCCTTGATCATGGAAGGGGCAATTTCTATCAGTTTCTGGTTACGACGCTGGATGGAACAGTCCCTGGTACCGAGGTGTACGGTGTGGCCCTTGCTGTCGGCGAGAATCTGCACCTCGACATGCTTGGGATTTATAACAACCTTTTCAAGATAAACGGAATCATCGTTAAAGGCGGCCAGGGCCTCTGAACGGGCAACGGGGATCTGCTCAATCATCTCCTGGTCTGTCTCAATCATGCGGATCC
>CAZQOD010000159.1:0-6262 GCA_964594945.1 uncultured Desulfopila sp. | reverse complement strand
TTCATGGATACTGTCCTCAACAACGTTACCAACCGGTTTTCATCCGGCCTCGCTTTTTAGAAGCTATGGAATAAAGAAAAAAGTAAGGAGCCACAGCACGCTGCAACTCCTTACTCTATTAACCTGCACTGCGAAAAGGTACCTGGCAACCCTGCACACAGTCACTACTATATCGAACCAGGCGACCATTCTAAAAATCACCAAACTAACATTTTTGAATGAACAGCGTATTCTACACCAAGAAACAAAATATTGCTATAAAAAAAATTATGTGGCCGGTTTTTTCTTCCCGTAATTATTTAAATACCCATGGGGGATTTAATTTGTCCTGTCTTTTCCATTGTTTTGTTCACCACCCGGCGAACATCCGCCAGACATCAACGCTCTTTTGGGTTTTCTGTCAGACAGTTACAATTTCCGGCACCGGATTCACGGATTATTTTTTCCATTATGGTTGAGCGACCATGGATAACCACGTCTTTAACCAGATCACCCTCCGTGTAGTTATGACAATAACAGATAATTTTATCCATAAATTCTCTATCATTAAAATATTTCAACAACTTAATCGATAATGTATAAAATTTATATGAAAGTGGTTTCACCTTTGAGTCGCTTTCATTGTTCGTTGTGGCTATGGTCTGAGAATTTGGTCCAGCCATGCCGGTTACATTGTCTTAACCATGCAGGATTTGGTGCCTTACTCCGTAAAAGGTGTAAAGAAAAACAAGAAAATAAAGGTAATGTTCAACTTAACGGGTTCATAACAGAAACAAGGTACTTACTTGCAACTTGTCTGCGTTAAATTTTATTAAAATACCCAAAGCAGACCCAGGCAGAGAAAAAACACAAATACCAGGGAGTAATAATCACGTATCTGCGCAACCATATGTACCGTCGCACGCTCCCCGTCAAAACACCTGGCCTCCATGGCTATTGTCAATTTTTCCGCACGATCTATTGTCCGCCGTAACAGCGGGAGTACAAAACAGGATAATCGATAAAAAGGATTACGACGCTGTTCAACGGCCCTTGCGCGCTGGGCGGCGGAGACATCGGCCGCCAGACTCAAAATTACGGGAATAAACCTGACAACAAGTCCTATCATTACCGCAATCCGCCTCTCCTTCACAAACGGTATGGGGGCCAGGAGGTTTTCCACCGCCACACGGATCTCTTTGGGTCGGGTTGAAATCGACATCAACAGCCCCAGTAAGAATATAAGGGCCAATCTCCACGCAGCCAATGCCCCCTCGATCACTCCCCGTTTACTGATAACAATGGACCGTATGCTAACAACCGCTTCCCCCGGTTCTGTAAAACACCGGGCAATAAAGACAACAAGGAGAAAAAAGATAAAATAGCGGAACTCCAGCACCACTGTTTTCAACTGTAATCCACAGTCCAAGGCAAGAATAATAAAGAGGACAGTCAGCACCAGCAGACCGACCACCCCCGCACCGCAAAGACTCAGGCTGATTGCGGCTAAGGTAATCATTTTAAAACGCGGATCCATACGATGCAAAAAACCGGTGCCGCTGCGAAAGCGAAAGGCTACAGTATCAGCCATGGTCTGACCTCCAAACCGAGCCTTGCCGCCTCCGGCATTCTAACCCCAAAATTTTCCACCCCGTGCAGCAGTTCTGAAAAAGGGCCCTCCCGAACTATTTCACCGTGCTGCATAAGGACTAACCTATCGGCCAGTCCCACTACCACCTCCAGGTTATGGGTGGCGATCAACATGGTATGATCACTTTTCTTGAGGGTGTGCATACATGCCAACACCTGTTTAATACCCGGATAATCCAAATTTGAAAATGGTTCGTCAAAAAGGATAACGGATGGGGACATCGCCAGGATACCGGCAATTGACAAGCGTCTCTTTTCCCCACCCGACAATATGTGCGTCGGTAGATCTTCCATCTCTGACAACCCCACTGACTGCAGGGAACTACTGACGACTTTCTTTACCTCGCCGGGCCGCATTCCTAAATTTTCCGGGCCAAATGCCACATCGTCAAAGACCGTTTCACCCACTATCTGGCTCTCGGTGTCCTGAAAAATCATCCCCACTTTCTTTCTTGCCCGCCTGGGATCGCTATCCACTGCCAGTCCGTCTACAATCACCTCACCTTTATCTGCGTGCATCAACCCGTTTAAATGTTTTAACAGGGTTGATTTCCCCGAACCATTCGCCCCGGCTACAACAACACACTCCCCCGCTTTTACGGTGAGATCAATATGGGACAGGAGCAGTTTTTTATTTGTTCCATAACTGGATAACCCATTAATTTCAATAATATTATGCAATTTACCCACACTATGATTCTCTTTTACGACAGGCGTGCAAACCGGAATAATGATCGATCATGGGCCGCACCGTTTTTACAACAACAAATGCCGCAACAATCTTTAATAAATCGCCCGGCAAAAAGGGTACCATCCCCACCATTATGCTCTTCTGCCAATCCATGCCGGTGGAAATTTTTAACCAGCTAACACCCATTATGTAGACGACCAGGCTCCCGACAACCATAGCCGAACCATCCAGTACAACACTCTTCTTTTTTAGCTGCGAAATAACACCAATGATATATACCGCCGGGATATAGGCAAGAAGATAACCGCCGGTGGGCCCGAGAAACCGCCCTAACCCACCGGTTCCACCGGCAAAAACCGGGAGACCGCAACCACCGGCCAGCAAATATACCCCACAAGAAATCACCCCCCAGCGAGGACCAAGTAACAGACCCGCAACCATTACGAAAAAATTCTGCAACACAATGGGCACGGGACCGATCGGAATCGCAATAAAAGCACCCACGGCTATCAATGCGGCAAATAATGCGCTGAGAACCGTCATCCTCAATTGATCTACTCTCTCCATCTATCTACTCCACAAGCGGTCATTTTCCCCAGACCGAAATAAAAGCTCCAGCCCCGCTCGCAAATCTTCTAAAGGTATCTGGCCGGAGGCCGATGATTTTTTACCGGCAGCAAAGGTTATATCGGAACCAAACAGGGCGCCGGCAAGCCGAGAAATCATCCCTTGCCGCCCCATGGACATGGTTATAATAGGCAGCTCCACCCGTTCGTTTCTTGCTCGATTTGTGGCACTGAGCAGGGTCAGAACATCGGTATAACTTCGGGGCATAACAGCAAGTTTAACAATATCAGCACCGGTGAGCTGTCCCTCCACCAGCTTGGAATAGATAAAAGCTTCTCCGGGGGTATCGATAATGTTGTGATAAGAGAGAATAAGCTTTACACCTCCAACACGCACATCTTTTTTAACGGCTTCAATAAAAGATATACCACTGCACAGTTCCACATCCACCAGATCGATATTATCCGACGCTATGGCCGCTGCGAATAGCTCCAACCGTTTTTCTTCACTGATTTTTTTAAATCCGCCCTCACTGTGGATGCGGCAGGTGAAAATCAGGGGGATATCTCCGATAATCCGGCGTAATCCTCGTAAAGACGAGATAACCAGATCAATATTTCCCACGTCTTCATAACCATCTATGCGCCATTCCAACAAATCGGGTTCCAGGGCCTGCAACTCCCTGGCCTCCAGGAAAAGTTTTTCCCTGTCCTCTCCCATGAGAGGTAGACAGACCAGGGGCTTTTCCCCGCCTATAACCACATTCCTCACGTTTATCTGAATAGTACTCTGTTGCCTCATAATTATTTTCGCCCCATGAAAATAGTAGCCAAACCCTGCCGATTGCAAAATTCAGGTGATATTAAGACCTGCCCCAGCTTAAACCATCGATTTCCCAAGCACAAGCCCCTGGTAATTACAACCGACCCCATGCGGCTAAAATACAGTTTTCTACCGATATCTGCGCAAAAGGCCCTTTTTACCCGACATTCGCAACAAAGCGCAAACAATAATTTTAGCAGATTACATGATTAAAATGTTATATAAAGAACGTGAAAATCCATGGAGGCGTGGATCTCAACAAAATACAACCCCAAAAAACGCATGGAAATAATTACCACCATCACCCCCATCTTTATCATCATCCTTATGGGATGGGCTGCCCGTAAAAAGGGGTTTATTACCCCCGATTTTCTCGGCCCCGCCAATAAATTAGTCTACTATCTTTCCATCCCGGCCATGATCTTTAATTCCATTTCCAAGGCCTCATTTCGGGAGCAATTTAACCCAAAACTATTATTCCTCACCCTCCTTGCCGCAACCATCATTTATATCATAGCCGACATCCTGGCCAAAATCCTAAAAATGAGCCCGGCCAGGAGCGGGGCCTTTGTACAAAGTTCAGGGCATGGTAACCTAGGTTACATCGGTCTACCCATCGCCCTCTATTACCTGGGGGACAACGGCCTTGCCAGGGCTGGAATTATCTGCGGTTTCCTAATGATATTGCAGAATCTCATGTCTGTGATCGTTCTCCAGCTCCATAGCGAAAAACGGTTCTCCGGCATACGGCCTATAATAACAAAACTTGCCAAAAACCCGGTTATCGTCAGCGCCATGACCGGGATACTTTTCTCCGCTTTCAATCTACCCGTACCCACCATTGTCGGATCAAGCCTAACCATTCTCGGCGGACTTGCCCCACCCATGGCCCTGCTTCTGATCGGGGCCTCCATCTCAATGAAACTCATCCGTGAATACCTACATCCCACCCTCGGCGCCATCTCTATGAAACTGTTCTTCCTCCCCTGCCTGGGACTTATGCTTTTTCGTCTTTTCGGCTTAAGTGCGGAGGAATTTCTACCCGCCATGATCCTCCTATGTTCTCCCACCGCCACCCTCACCTACGTAATGGCCAAAGAAATGCACGGTGATGCTGAATTTGCCGTGGCAACCATTTCCGCCAGTACCCTGTTTTCATCCATTACCTTTATTCTTTGGTTGACTATACTCTGACTCCCGTCTACAACCAGCTTACAACAACGGACGTAATTAAGGGATAAATCGATTTTTGAGTGTTATTTATCGAGGATAAAGTTTATATAAAGCCTACTAAGTTGATATCCAATATCATTAATTTATGTTCATTCAGACAACAGCTTAAAAATAAATATTACTTAAATCACACACGCATAGCATATGACTTTTTAGGTATCAAATCAGTAGGTTATTACAATATTACAGACCAAACGCACCTCCTGTTTTGATAAAACATTCTACCGTAAACATCCATAGTGAAACCAAACCATTTATATAAAAGTGGTTTCACTCTTGAGTCGCTCTTATTGTTCGTTGTGGCTGTGGTCTGATAATTTGGTTCAGCAGCCATACTGGTTACTGCGTAGAACACCGATATACTTTTTATTCTGGTTAAATTTTAGCCATGATACAATCCATTGATAAAAAAAATATTATTCTAACCGGCTTTATGGGCACAGGTAAAAGTAGTGTCGGCAAAATAATTGCCAAAAAACTCAAGCGAAATTTCGTCGATACTGACCTATTAATTGAGAAGCGACAGGGCAGAACCATCCCCGAAATTTTCAGGGAAATGGGGGAATCAGCATTTCGACGGATGGAAACGGAAGTCGCCAAGGAATTAGGAAAAAAAGAAGGGCTGGTTATCTCAACGGGGGGACATTTTATGCTCGACCCAAAAAATATTGAACCACTAATCCACACAAGCCGAATATTCTGCCTTATCGCCACACCCGACGAAATATTAACAAGATTACAAAATGATAGGAACCATACCAGACCACTACTCGACGTCGCCAACCCCAAGAAACAAATTATAAAACTCCTGCAACAACGGGAACAGGGTTACCAACGCTTTCCAAGAATAATAACAGACAATAAACAACCAGCCGATATAGCAGATAATATATTTGAGTTAATTTCCTAACACAGACAAGCTGCAAGCAAGTGCCTTGTTTCTGTTATAAACCCGTTAAGTTGAACATAACCTTTATTTTCTTGTTTTTCTTTACAGGTTTTATGGAGTAAGGCACTAAACCACAACCGCCTGGCCCTGGTGGGGTACCGTTACATCAAAACCTTCCCCCCTAAGAAAATCTGCAAAACCAAGGGTCTGTTCCTCTTCCCCGTGTACCAGAGCAATTTTTTTAATTTTCAGATTTGATTCTTTTATCACTTTTGTCAGCTCATTTCGATCTCCATGGGCGCTGAACCCACCCAGAGTTATAACTCTGGCCCGCAAAGGATATTCCTTGTTGTAAAATCGAACAACCGGCGCCGGTCCCCGTCTGCCGTTTTTTGCGTATTTTTCCCCCTTTTCCTGCAACTGCCTGCCAA
>CAZQOD010000158.1:0-6348 GCA_964594945.1 uncultured Desulfopila sp. | reverse complement strand
ATGTCGGAGATTATATGGAAATAAAGATATCTCTTGACGGTAAACCGGTTTCCACCGGGATAAAAGCTACATACGAAGGTTTTTCTGAAATTTCCGGTGCATATGCCTACTACGTCACCAGTAGCGACAAGGGTATTGCTAAAATTAAGATTACCAGTCCCGGAACCTGGATAATTAACGCAAAAAATGAAATAAAAAAAGGTACTGAGGATTACGATACCCATGTCTTGAAAACCATGCTCATCTTTGCAGTGAAGTGATAAGCAACCACTTAACGCCGGAAATGACCGGCAAGCCGGTATAAAGTGCCTTGTTTCTGTTATGAACCCGTTAAGTTGAACATTACCTTTATTTTCTTGTTTTTCTTTACAGGTTTTATGGAGTAAGGCACTAAAAACCAACCCAGCCTGGAACTCATAGAAAAAACTAATGCCAGAAAAAGGAATCATAGATATTTCCATTTTGACTTTCCAAGTATAATCAAATAGTTTTTCGCCCACTAAACAGAAAAACTATTTTTATCAGTCAAAAAGGAGATCATAAATGAAACGATTTTTCCCACTGTTCCTCATTCTCACCATGTTTCTGCCGGGACACGTGCTGGCAAAAACCGCGTCCGGCAACATTGTCATGGAGTTTGATCTGTCGCATCATCCGGCAGGCAAAGAGGTAAAACTCTGGATCCCCTATCCTGTTTCAGACCAGTATCAATTAATAACCGACATCAGAACGGAAGGTAATTTTACTGAATCAGCGGTATACACCGACCGGGAATACAAGACCCCGATCCTCTATGCAAGGTGGGACAAAAAAACAGATTCCCGCCATCTCACCCTTTCTTTTCACGCGATCAGAGAGGAGGTCAAAAAAGGAAATTTTCCAGAACAGGAACCGTGCTGGAACCCTGGGAATTTTAAAAAGTGGCTCAAACCAACCAACCTTGGCCCCATCACAGGCCCGGTCAAGGAACTGGCAGATAGTATAACCAAGGGTAAGACCACCGTTCTCGCCAAAGCCAGGGCAATTTATGACTGGACCTGTGAAAACATGTACAGGGATCCAACGACCAAGGGTTGCGGCAGAGGCGATGTTTGCTATCTACTGCGCAGACCCGGCGGAAAATGCACTGATATCAATTCTGTCTTTATTGCACTTTGCCGGGCCGCCGGAATTCCTGCGCGGGAAATATTCGGTATCAGAATGGGCAAAAAATCCGTACAGGATATCAGTAAATGGCAGCATTGCTGGGCTGAATTCTATTTACCCGGATCCGGCTGGATTGCGGTCGATCCGGCGGATGTTCGCAAAATGATGCTCAAACAAAACCTCTCACTGGATGACGCAAAAACCATCGAGTACCGCAAGTATTTCTGGGGTGGCTGGGATCCCTATCGGGTGCAGCTTGCCGTTGGCCGTGACCTCACCCTTAACCCGGCCCAGCGAGGAGAAACGCTCAATACCTTTGGCTATCCATATGCAGAAGTAGACAACAAAGCACTGGACTGGCTTGATCCCAAATCATTTTCCTATAAATTCACCTTTAGCCAGGATTAATACATAATAATGGAAGATCGCAGAAAATTTCTTGTCCAGAGCAGTGTTTTTTCCTGGGAGTGGCAGGGCTGAAACCGGCTGTCGCAAAAAACACTGAAAAAACGGTGTCGTGGTGACTGACTGGAACCGCTGCCAGAAGCATGGGGACTGCATAGATGCCTGCCCGTTTGCTGCCCGGTCTGCGGCAAGGCCCATGTAGGTGACGCCTACAGGCTGAAAGTAAGTGACGGTGACAGGGTTTGTCTTATTTCGCCAAGCCGACCACAGGGAATTACCGGGAAGGTACAAACCAGCAACCTCATCAGAGTCGGCTGCCTTGGTATCTCTTTCCACTATGGGCATACCATGCACGGCACCGGAAAACTACAGGTGAAAAACGGCAAAACCGTCTTTCTCGGCGGTGATTCGGTAATAACCGGAGATACGCTGATCCCTGATCCGAGGCGCGGGACAGGCCTCAACCCCAATATGGTTTCCCGGCTTGACGACCATCTCGGCGGCCTGCCCATGGTCGATGTCCAGGCAGGTATCCCCGATTTCTGCAGTACCAGGGTTAAGGTTGTTAAACTTTAAGAAATAGTGCAGACAAAAGCAAAACAGAGCCCCCCGGTACAAGTAAATGGGATAAAAATCCATGGATGCGCATAAATATCTTTTTACTTGATAACTCCATAATAATATGTAAAATGGAGTTATGTATTCCCGAATCATACAATTCCCAGTGGAAAAAAGTTTTTTCCTGCTCGGGCCAAAGGCAACAGGCAACAGGCAAAACAAATAAAACCTCGTTTTATTCTCACCGGTTCCAGTGCCAGAAAATTACGGGCCAAAGGAGTAAACCTGCTGGCAGGAAGAGCCTTAACTAGGTTCATGCACCCGTTGACTGTGGAAGAACTTGGCAATGATTTTTCCCTTGAGACCTCGCTTACATTCGGCCATCTTCCGGCCATATATTCGGAACCGGATCCTGCCGATTATTTGGCAAGTTACATCCAGACATACCTGCGCGAGGAAGTACAACAGGAAGGTTTGACCAGAAATCTGCAGGTGTTTGCCCGTTTTCTAGAGGCGGCCAGTTTTTCGCAAGGAACAGTGCTGAATATTTCCGAGGTGGCTAGAGATTGCGGGGCAGGCCGCAAGTTGATTGAGCAGTATTTTTATATCCTGGAGGATCTGCTGCTGGCACGCCGTCTGCAGGTTTTCACCAAACGTGCCAAACGGAGAATGGTCAACCACCCCAAGTTCTATTTTTTCGATGCTGGAGTGTACCGGGCAATCCGCCCCAAAGGGCCATTGGATCGACCCGAAGAAATAGACGGCATGGCCCTGGAAACCCTGGTGTTTCAAGAATTACTTGCCGTCAATGACCTGCACCGTCTCGGCTACGAACTTTTTTACTGGCAAACAAGCAATGGGCAGGAAGTAGATTTTGTTCTATACGGAGAGGCAAAAATTATTGCAATCGAGGTGAAACGGGCGGCAAAGATTCGAGCAAAAGAACTCAGAGGACTGAAAGCCTTTGGGCGGGATTACCCTATGGCCTCCCTGTATATGTTCTATGGCGGCGATACCAGGATGTATTTTGACAAAATAACGTTAATTCCCATCAAAGAGGCTTTAGTTGGGTTGCCGGGATTATTTGACGCAGGAAAAGTTAATGGCCGCTAAGTAACCAGCATAGCTGGACCAAATTCACAATGGATTCCCTCGGGATCTTTTCAATCTTTAGACATCATACCTGTTTATTTTTTAGATGGGGACTCGTATGATGGGATTATCTTGCCTATTCGTAAAAAATATGACATGATTAGTTCATGCAATCACATCATTCATGGATATGGCAACAGAAAGACTGGCCCGAATTTTATTATGATAGTGGCCTTCTTCTGCCCAAAATCAGCAATGTCTCCCGGTTGATCGGCGGTTTGACAGCAATCTGTCAGACCTTAAGTGACACGGAACGGTTCGAGGCCCAGGAACGGGTACTCACCGATGATACAATGGAGACAGCGGCCATCGAAGGAGAGATCCTTCGCCGCAGTTCTGTTCGAGCTTCTATCCGTAAAAGGTTGGGACTTCCGGTGGAGCGCGAAGACTGGGACGAACGGGCCGACAGTCTTGTTTCCGTTTTACTTGATGCCCGCCTACAAAACCAACAGCCTTTGACTGAAGAAAGGTTATTTGGCTGGCATGCGGCCCTTTTCCCCGGCGGATATTCCGGTCTCCACAAAATTCGAGTGGCCAGGTACAGGGGGAAAGAAGAGATGCGGATTGTCTCCGGAGCAATAGGCCATGAGACTGTGCATTATGTTGCCCCTCCTAAAGCAGAACTGGAACTGGAAATGACCAGCTTTTTTGATTGGCTCAATGCTGAGAATGAACCGGAACCATTGCTTAAGGCTGGTATTGCCCATCTCTGGTTTATTATGATTCATCCCTTTGACGACGGGAATGGACGGATCGGCAGGGCGGTAACGGATTGCCTTCTTACTCGCAGTTATCCATCGCTCATGGAGCTTGTTTCGTTTTCCAAATATATCAGCCTGGATCGAAAGGGGTATTACAGTACCCTTGAGACTGCCGGAAAGAACGGTATGAATATAACCCCATGGCTGAAGTGGTTCTTACAGACCTTTGAAGCAGCCCTGCAGGAATCACAATGGATTGTCGAACGGGTAGTCACCAAGGCAAGATTCTGGCAGCAAAACAAAAATGTTGCCTTAAATGCCCGGCAGCAGAAGGTGATCAATCGACTGCTTGACAGTGGAGACAGATTCGAAGGTGGTATGACAACCCGAAAATACGCAGGTATAACCAAGTGCAGCTCAGTCACCGCCAGCCGTGATCTGGCTGACCTGATGGATAAAAATATTTTGCAAAAACGTCCGGGCGGCGGTAGGAGTACGAGCTATAGGTTGTGCTTCGTGAAAGCCTGAACCCTAGCCCGCATATTCCACAAGTCGGTTCATTGTTGCCCTGGAATCAAGCTAAATTACAAGTCTGCCAATTTGTCCTTTTCTGTCAATGGATTTCGCAAAATTTCTGAAAAAACACCTCATATTCAGTGAAAACAGCCTTGAGTAGGTGAGATAATTGCTATTGGTGGAAATGCTGAAACATTGTTAATAATATCATACGGGGATGTACGTATCGTATTGATATTACAGCTCATAATTTTTGTGGTGCCAGTTAACAGGCCGCACTTCTCCCGTTAGCCCATATTTTTCTTATGGAATCGTTTGTATATTCAGGTAATTACAGGGACATTGCGTAGTTTCCGGTA
Source organism: uncultured Desulfopila sp. (assembly GCA_964594945.1). Lineage (GTDB taxonomy): Bacteria > Desulfobacterota > Desulfobulbia > Desulfobulbales > Desulfocapsaceae > Desulforhopalus_A. The sequence continues at coordinate 1,511 of CAZQOD010000158.1, read as the reverse complement.
TACCTGCCTAAATATATCTGCATATGGATAACCATCAGCGTAGGCAAACCATATTTTTCGGACTGTTATCTTTATTCTTGCGCCGATTTTATACAATTTCAGCCTGATAGTATTGCACTGTGCCTTTTCCATTACAGTACCTGCCAACCCAATACGACGCAAGGTCTGCATTAATAGCTAGATAAGCAATAGAAGAAAAATAGAGACGTAACTGGTTTGCACGCATTTTTGCGGAGCTGGTACGGTCGGCAAACAACATCAGTTGTTTCTCTTTGATTCTGTTTTCCATTTCTCCTCGGAAGCTGCTCCCTCCGGGGTCAGTTCCAACCGATTCAATGTGCTTTTACCTGCAAGGGCGTGCCCTTTATCACGCTGCAGGAGACGATCCTAACCTGTGGGGTCTAATTTACCTACAATTATTGCAAGGAGTTGGTCTTTAGACAGATCATCATTCCACACCCAGAACACGGGGATGATCTTGACGAATTTCTCGCCCCGTTCCAGATCATCGGTGGCTGCCAGATACTCTTCAGAACCAAGAAGCATTCGTCCAAGGAATTGATTGAACATTTTTTTTACTCCTCGGTCAGATCAGTAAGGATCCATTTGGAATCCTCGATCTTGACATAGATATACCGACTCATAAACAGCTCGTCGCCTTCGCCCTTGTATGGAAGCAGGAGCACCCTGAGAATTTTTGGTGGCTGTAGAAGAGGTTTTTTCTCTTCCTTGAGGAGCCCGGCAACTAACCTATACCGATTGTCCTGGATCTCCTGGGTTATGCCGGTTGCCGGTTCTGCTTCATCGCCTGAGACTGGTTCGGGATTGGGGATACCGGGCCTTTTTATAGGCGGTCGGAGTATCGATACATTCACCGGCATCATCCCTGGCCCTGCATTTGAAATTTTCGTTGTAGGGATTGACGGTTTCCTGCAAAGGACCGCAAGCGGTGAGGAGAAAAAACAAAAGAAGGGAGCTGTAACGTACAGATGGGATAAAAATATTCACTGGTCATTTCCACAGAGTTCAAGGTGAATAAAATAAAAGATACAGACTGCCTGTAATCCTATTTTCTTTTTTCCGTGGGGGTGACCTATCCGAGAAAACGCTGAATCAGTACAGGAGAATAAGAACGAAGTGAGAAAAACTGAGACAAGGTATTGATAGAGGGGGGGGGTATAGTTGGGTAACATAAGATTTTTCTGGCCAAATAGTGTACTTTCGGCGTTTAGAATTAGTGAGTTTATGTTGACTAATTATGAAAAATATTCGAGATCCGCTTCATACATTTGGATGCCTCGGAGACACAGCCAATTATTTAAATATTGAGAAGGAACAAAATCGATGACCTATGGTACTGTTACAATTCGAGTAAGACCGATTAGGGTCGCATTTTTAGTTAATCCGAATGATTGTAAAGGATTGTATCGAGCTATCGAACTAACTACATTTTTATGGGGAGGGAGCTATAACCCCATAATTCCAGCTTACGGTCGCACTCCAACTAAGTG
>CAZQOD010000157.1:0-6442 GCA_964594945.1 uncultured Desulfopila sp. | reverse complement strand
CGTCTTGCAGGACTCGCAGTAACGCCGCTTGCATGCGGGCGGTGATATCGCCGATTTCATCGAGAAAAATAGTACCGCCGTCCACAACTTCAAATTTTCCTTTCCTCTTACTGTCGGTCCCGGTAAAAGACCCCTTTTCGTGACCGAAAAGGTCACTTTCCAGGAGGGAGTCGTTAATGGCGTTGCAGTTAATCTTGAGGAAGGGCTTGTTGTTTCTGTTACTGCTCTCGCGGATAAGGTTTGCGACAAGTTCCTTGCCTGTCCCGGATTCTCCGGTGATGAGGATGGTTGCATCTGATTTTGCTACTTGAAAAACCATGTCCCTCAGTTCACTCAAGGCCCGGGAGGAACCGATCATTTTTCCTTCCTCCGGCTGTTCTTTTAGATGTTCTTTTAGTGAGTTTAATTCTTTGGCCAGATTCTTTCTCATTCTCTCACTTTCCGTAAGTTCGCTTATCTTATGGGAAAGGATGGTTTCAATGCTGTTATGAAAAAGTGACAACTCTTCAAATTGATTTTTGTTCTCAGTTAGATCACGGATAAAAAACCAGAATAGATTATCACCTTTATACCCTTCGAACGGAGCTAAAGTGTACTCCAGGTGGGTCTGATTAAGGGTTACCTCAAGGGTCTTGCCTATTGTTTTTTCATTGATGGATTTTTTGACTACGTTTAACAGCGGCTCCGCCTTGGCGTATATTTCTTCGTCCATTCGGTTGGTATGGTGGCAGAGATCGCCAAAAAATTGTTTGGCGCTGGGGTTCATATATTCAACGGAATCACTGTCTTTAACCAGAAGAACCATTTCCGGGATTGATTCCAGAAGGCTTTTTTGATTACCAATTAAACGTTGGGCATCGAGATGTGTCTCTTTCATGGTGATGGTGGGATCAAATTGTTAATATTCAAATCTTGTAAAATTCAGGCAAAATGTGATCGTCTCCATCACCAATTATATAGCAGATGTCCAGTAAAAGGGTGGACTTTTTTCCTGTTTACCGAAAATTTCTATTTTCTGGAAATTTTCCTGAAATAATTTCCAGGAAGGCGGAAGATGGTCTTTGGGGCAGGGCAAAGAAGGTTGTGGTCTGGAGCCGGTTAATCATCCGGCCAGTTAAAGGGGGGGATATTTTGTCGTGTTCTGAACCAGTTGAGGCTGCGCCGGATGGCTGGTCGGCGAATTGCCATGGCGAGCAGTCGCTTTTTACCGGGGAAAGAAAAGAGGAATAACCCCATTATAATGGTAAGAATACCCTGGCCGGGCAGAAAAAGCATGGCGATACCGGCGCATATCAAGAAGATACCGATGATATTGCGGAAAAGATGGCCGATGATTCTGAAAAAAGTCATGGGTCTTTTAAAATTATCCCCGGCCATTATATTGAGAAAACAATCGGCGGATAATCTGCCGATGAGCCATGGTATAAATAACAGGCTGAGTATAAAGGTAAAAAATGATACAGCCGTCAGCCAACCCAAGTAATTTATGATAAAATCATTTTCGAACATCCCCCTAATCACCTTTGCCACTATCCTTTTTAAAGGCTCGAAGAATAATGTTTACGCCGTGTATTTGTCTCTGTTCGATCTGTTTTGGCGAGGATTTTTTGTTGATGAGTATCCTGTTTGGATCCAGGCCGGGTTGTCTGCTGAAAAAATGTTGTACAACTTCGGCCCTTTGGCGGGCGAGTTCAGCCGACATCTTTTTGGTGATTTTAACCGGCGCTGGTTGGAGTGCGACAAATTTAGACAATATTTCCGCAGGGATATCGGCTTCAACTATTTTACCGTCGGAGTCAATGACATTTTCTCGCTCTTTTAGACGCTGTTCGTACTCCTTTTGTTTTTCCCGCCAGAGGGCAAGGCGTTTTTTGTTTTCGGTGTCGACGCGGTTATATTCTTTTGCGTTGAGTTCTTCTAACATAGCCGGGAAATCTTTGCTTTTATCTATTGCCCCGGAGATTTCAAGCCCGATATGGGGGTGGGTTTTAAGAAGAGCTGCGTAACTGTTGAGATTTTTTAGACCATTATCGGTGACGGTTGATTTACCCGGCTTGAACTCAATGAACTCGTTATCGATAAGATTTTTGTAATCCTCTCCTGCCAGTAACAGCGGCGATACCGTGGACTTAACAACGAGGGTCTGGAAATGGGCCAACATTTCATCAAAAAGTGGATTATTGTCAGAAGCCGTTTCAGTGTAATCAAAATTTATGGTGAAAGTATCTTCAATTCCGGTGAGTAGGGCCAGGGCTAAACCACTGTCGGAATTTGTGGAATTTGCTCTACCTTTGTTGATGGTAAGGGCACCGGATCGTTTAATTTCAGCTCCGGCAAGGTTGGTATCGACTCGGATAGTGAACAACCCCGGATCCGGGTTTAGATCGGTGTGTTGGTGCAGTTGTTGTTCAAATAGTTTAAGTGGGCAATTATTCAGTTTAAAGGTGGATGAGCCGCTTGCGGTTTTCGTAAAAAATGTGGTGTTTCCATCGATGCTGAAATCCGTTCCCCCCAGTGTTCCGCTGAATTGATATGGGCTGCTATTCTGTGTCGGGGATGATTGTATATGGGATATCGTTCCCTGTAAATCATTGATTTTTCCCCGCCATGGCGGTATCAACCGTTTGTCACTAAAGTGGATTTTACCGCTGTGAAAGATGATATTGTTAATTTTCAGAGGTGGTTCCGCGGCGGGAGAATTCTTACCATGCGCAATATCCGGGAAATTTTTTCGGAGCATCTCCGACAGTTTTTGTAGGGGGGTGGGATTGTTCCGGGATAGCTTCCAGGGGAATTGCGAATTGATTATATCAACGGTGTTTATTGCAAGTTTAAACGGATTGCGCGCGTAGTGGATATTGGTCGCTGTCGCTTTTTGCCAATGGATATTTTCACCGTACGAGCCATTGGTTACGGAAAGGGTTCCCGCGAATTCTTTAGCTGGAAAATGCAATAGGCCGCCGCCTGAGAGTCGGCCATTAATTTTTGTTAACGGATGTGAGTTGGCAAAAATACTAAAAATCTTTCTACTGGGCAGATCTGTAAACTTTGTATCGAGCAGAAGTGAAAAGGGTGTTAACTGCATCTTGCCGACCGCTTTTATGGAGCCATTATTTATGGTATGGGCCGCGAGGGAAATATTGTGTTGCTCTATTGCTGATTGCTCTTTTTCTCCGGTCTTTATGTTTAATGAGACACGGGGCAGGGTGAGGAAGGGTTTATTGTTTTTGCTGAGGAAAATTGTCTTGCCGCTGAAATCGAGTTGTTTGAAGTTGCAGTTCTTTTTCGTAAATTGCTTTAAAAAAGCCGGCATATTTTTGTCAGGCAGTCGTAATAATCCGTCTTCTATTGCTATTACACCAAAATTTACACTGTTTTCTTTTGAGTTAAAGGAAGATATGACAGAGGTGGGTGTGGATAAAAACTCTGTTATACCGTCGTATAAAGTAAAATTATGCAGGCTGATACGTGCATTGGCAAGAGTTACACCGATTTTTTCAGAAGTCGGTTTTGTTCGTTGTAGTGTCAGTTCGCCTTTGATGTTGCACTGTCCCTTGCCGCTTAGTTTTTTGGTGGGGATAAAAAAATCGAATATTTCCTGAATCGCAAAGGATTTTAGGCTAAGTTTTCCGGAGATTGTGTTCTTGGCTTGTATATTTCCGTGCCAGGAAAACGAGGCCGATGATACCGGGTTTTGCCCACTTAATTTAAATGAAAAAGATTCGAGCCTATCCTTTTTGGGGGCAGATAGAGGCTTGGAACAATTTTTAACGGCAAGTTGTACGGAATTCCATATCGCTGTAGCTGTTTTTTCTCCTTTTTTCGTAAATAATTTTACCGTGCCGTTCTCCATGGTGAGTTTTTCCAGATGTAACGAAAAAACATCTTTATTACGCGGTAACCCAGCCGGTTTTTTGCTGTTAAGGGCTAAAAGATCGGTGGTGTTTTTCAGAATGGATTCACCGTGGGATATTATAAGTGGGTCTTTAACGGCAATATTTGTGATATGAAAAGATTTGCTTAATGGGCGAATGTCCCCGGCGATATTGATTGTTGATGTGGTTAGAGAGAGAGACCTGTTGTGATTAAAAAGATGGGCGTTGGCAATCTGCAAATCAAAACTTGCCCACAGGTTATTATTTTGCGTTGCAGTGGGGTTGAAATTCAGTTCAATAATGCCCTTTGCTTTGCCTTCGCTAATTATAAGGGGAAGCTTGAAGGGAAGATAGTCGGCATATAGGGATAGATCCAAACCATTAATTTTGCATGAGAGTTTTGTTGCAGCCCCGGTGGTGTTATTGCTGTTTATATGTGTTTTTCCCGTTAGTGTTACGGGACTGCCGTCAATTATTGCTGAAAACCGGGGCTGGATATATGTATCGGTGTGGAAGGGAATATTTGACCATGTCGGCAAAGTAAGCTCAATATTGACCATGGTGTGGGTCTTGCCGGTGGGTCTGTCCAGGAAATTGATCTTACCTTTTTTTACCTTGATATTGTTAAAGGAAAAGAAGAACGGCAGGGAAGAAAAGTCAATTATACCGGATGGTAGTATCCTGCCTTTTTCCCCGAGTAGTTTTTCAAAATTATAAGAGCCATTATCTTTGCGGACAATATTAATAATCAGCTCTTCCAGTGAAATTGTGTTGCATACCAAAGAATTGCGAAAAAGAGATAAGATGTCGAGATTTGCTTTTACTGATTTCAGGGTTAAAAAGTTTTTTTTCTTATCTTCTCCATCGTAGAGGAGTGCGCAGTTGTCGGCCCGCAAGTTAAGCGTATACGGATTGAATGTTATTTTTTCTGATTTAAGAGTAAACCCGGTGTTGGTGTAAAGTTTGCTTGGTACGACTTTACCCAGGTAGTAGGGAACCAGAAAGAAACCGCCAAGAGAATAAACGGCCAGAAGGGCCAAGCATAGACCGAGCCATAGCCGTATTCCCCGGCCGTCGGTGTTTTTTGAAGATCTGCGGCTGCTTTTATTCTGCATAGCCCCCGGCGTTCCCGGCTCCGCTGGTGATTGTGGCTGAATTGGGATTTTTCCAAAATGATCAGACATGTCGAACTCGTAACTTACTTAATGTTTTGAGTTAACTTTACAACAGTTAACTTTATATAAAAGTGGTTTCACTCTTGAGTCGTTTTCATTGTTCGTTGTGGCTGTGGCCTGATAATTTGGTCCAGCCATGCTGGTTACTGAAAAATAAAATCATTAACGGCGTGCGTTAATTGACTGCTGTAAGATGAAAGTAATATGCTGCCTATACATATACCATTGATACAATTCTGTAAATTGAAGATATGCTTTTGCCGGAAATTGCAGGTGACGGGGAGTATATTTTGGCATAAACATCGGAGAGGGAGTTGAGGTTAAATAGGTTTTGTCCGTATAATAATTCAGGTGAATGTTTTTTTTTATATTTCTTATATTACATCCCTTTTGGATCTACCGGTGCGGACTCTTTGTGTAAATCAGATTAATGCCTGGGGAAAAGAGAAGAAATATAAAGAATTGCAGGAAAAATACTATTCATTGGGAAAATAATTATGATATAGTTCAACAAGGGCTTGTTAATTAATTTCTTAAAAACATTTTTTATAGTTTAATCTAGGGTATGGGGTCTCAAAAAAGGATAGTTGTGGCAGTTTGCTTGCTTTTGTTTTTCCTTGTCACCGGGACTGCCGGTTATGTGTTTTTTGATGACTATTCGATATTAGATGCATTCTATATGACTGTTATCACCGTTACGACGGTGGGATACGGAGAAATTAAACCGCTTTCAGAGGCCGGCAGGGTTTTCACAATTTTTTTAATTATGTCGGGGGTGGGATCCATTGCTTTTACGGTGGGTGCTTTTTCCGAAATTATCATCGAAAGGGCGACCAACCCCCATAGATGGAAAAAGACGATGGAAAAGAAAATCGCCAAATTAAAAGGCCATGTGATCCTGTGTGGTCATGGCAGGGTGGGAGCAGCCGCGGCCGAATATTTGAAAAAGCAAGGGGCAAAATTTGTCGTCCTTGAAAGTTCCGAAGATGGCATTAAGGAACTGGCCGATCTGGGGTATTATTATCTGCAGGGTGACGGCACCAGGGAAGATACGTTGATGAAGGCCGGTATTAAAAAAGCCTCCGCCCTTTTGGCTGTTTTGGATTCCGATCCGGATAATCTTTTTGCGGTGCTGACAGCCAGGGAACTTAACCCAACGTTGAGAATAATCGCCAGAACTGAGTTTTCCTCTTCAGAATCACGAATGTTGAGGGCGGGGGCCGATTCGGTTATTTCTCCTTTTGTCGCGGCGGGGCAGACGGTTGCTGAGAATTTGCTGGACAGGGATGGTGGTAAGCGTTGTGAACGGTTAAACCAGGAGCAGGAACCAGCGCCCCCAGAATGGTCCGAGGTGAAAGAACAGTCTAAATATGTCAACCTAACCGTATCCGA
>CAZQOD010000156.1:0-6462 GCA_964594945.1 uncultured Desulfopila sp. | reverse complement strand
TCCGGGCCTCCTCCCCTTGCGACAATCTCCGTAGAGGGTGAATTGCGAGACAATAAGCATTTCACCGCCGATGTCTTTAAGAGAGTTGTTCATTTTACCCCCATCGTCTTCGAAAATCCGTAAATGAATTACTTTATCGGCCATCCAGCGAATTTCTGCCGGGCCATCATCAATACCGACAGCCAGTAACACAACGATACCATTTGCAATTGAAGAGATGACCATATTATTGCACCTGACCGATGCTTTTTTCACCCTTTGTATTACAGCACGCATGTTTTTTCCTGTGGTTGGTTTTTGGCAGGTAAACGAAAGATACGAACCTGCCCCGGGCAAGATTTAGGTAATAATAAGAAATTATTTCATTTTATGTTAGTCAAGTGGTATACTCGTTTCAACGAATTTTTTTGAAGCGGGCGATTGGTGCCATTCTATTACTCGTTTTATTTCGCCTGTTTTTTATGACACCATTATTGTTAACTAAGGGAAAAGGATGATTAACGAACTACAGGACCTTATTGACCAGATGTCTAAAGAACTGCCGGGGATACTTGCCGCAGCCGTTGTCACGGTGGAAGATGGAATGTCCATTGCCGAAGTGAGTCGCAGGGAGGGTATTGAGACGGCCGCCGCCTCCGCTTATCTGGCTTCAATTGTGAAATCAAACGGCAAGGCAATAAATTTGCTTGCAGATGATGAAATCGTTGACGATATATTAATCACAACTAGCCAGTATCATTTTATTATTCGCCATATTGCCGATGAACCGTTTTTTCTTTTTATGATGACTACGAAAAGTGAATGGCTGGGTAAGGCGAGGATGTTGATTAAACGGTACGAGGTCGAGTTTATGAAATTCACCGATTTTCTGCAAAAGAATTATCGGTAATTCGTTGCCCTGTAACGGACAGGCTCCTATTCATAGGACGCTGATTCACCGGGTGGCAGGGGGCGATTTTCAGAATTGTCGATTTCGAAGGGGGAGGTTCACGAGCGTATCTTCAGATAAAAAAATGAGCGCGTTTACCCTGTAATAACATGGTAACCTGTTGATTTTCTAATTTAAATTTTCTGCTTATCCTAAAGACAACACACCCCATTGACCGGGGTTACAAAGGGTTTTTTGCTGTAAAGAAAAGGCCCTCCATGGGCATCTTTTGTGGTTGCCTGTGAAGGGACTTTTTGGTGCAAACGGTTTCTTTATTTTTACAGTGCCGCCGCCTTGCGGATTTTTGCCGAGTTTTTCTTGATGCTGATTCGAATCCAGCCCAGGTTTGTTTCCTGGTCGGCAACTATAACGAGGAATGCGTCGTCACCAACCGGCGCGAACATTACCGGACCGTTTTCAAATTCGAACATGGTCATGCTCAGGTTGCCCTGGCCGAGTTGGGTACCCATCGATTCTGCGGAACCAAAACCGGAGGAAGCGATAGCGCCGATCATTTCCGCATCAATACCGGATCGGGCCAGACTGTCGAGGAGAAAGCCGTCCCGACCAACCAGGCATGCGGTGTGGACGCCCTCAATATTAGTGAATTCCGCCAAAATTTTTTGTATTTCTGTCATTTCAAAGTCCTCTGCTGAAATTGGGAGTTGATCATCTTCTATGTTGTCTATATTCGTCACATCATAATACGTGTCCTGCTCAAGTTCAGTGTCTTGCTCGAAATCGTCCTCTTCCCGCTTAAATTCAGTATCCTGTTCAAGTTGTGTGTTTTGCTTCAGAACGGTATCCTGTTCCGGCCCTGTCTCCAGCTCCGGCTCGATTTCCTGCTCCGGGTCGGTATCATGTTCAGGTTCAGTATTCTGTTCAAGTTCGGCGTCCTGTGCAATCTCTGTATCTTGTTCAGGCTCGGGATCCTGCTTTGGCTCGGCGTTCTGCTCAGGTTCACTATCTTGCACCGATTCCGCAGATTGTTCAAGTGGAAGTTCAATTTCTTCCGTTTCATCTCCGGTGGGGGACAGGGCCATATCCGAATTTTCGGCCACGGCACCCCCGCTGGGGATGGTTGGTAACTCCCCGCCCAGGCCAATATCTTTCTGTTCACCGTCTTCGTCGCTTTTGACGGCTGCCTCAAAGAGTAAGGCTTCAATACTTTTGTTGATACTGACGATGGGGGCTTCCACCCCTTTAATATTCTGGAGGGAACCTCCGTTGAAACCAAGAATTGTGAAAAAGGCTTTTTCTCCACTTTCCTTGTCGCACATGGCATGAACAACGGTACCATCTTTGAAAAAGATCATACCCTCTGTTTCGCCTGTTGTCACCTTAAGAGCGGCTGTTGCCCTGGAAAGACCGTTAAATTGGACAATATCAACGAGGTCGACGCCGTCGACCGTGCCTTGAAATCCTTCACTTTCGTTTAAAACTTCTCTGACAATTTCACGCACTTCTTTGATATCAAAAGGTTTTTCGATGAAACGGAGGCTGCCGCTCATCATAGCCTTATTCTCGTAGGCATTGGATGGGTAGGCAGTCATGATGATGACTCCGGTCTTTGGAAATTTATTGGTGATCTCTATCAGGAGGTCGAGGCCACTCATGCCCGGCATATTTATATCGGTTATAACCAGGACGACGGATTTATCGCTGAGGATAGCCAGCGCTTCTTCACCTGATTTGGCGGCGAGGATCTCAACATCCTCCATCCCTTTGTTAAGGTTTCTTTGGAGCATCCATAGCATATCTTCTTCGTCATCAACAACTAATACTCTTTTCATAAGCAACTCCTTGTGGGGTTTTAGCCCTGACATTGGTTGTAAATCGGGCAAAATGAAAAAAATAAACGTTAACCGGAGGCTAAAATTGCGAACCGGATTGATCCATGTAGATTGAAACTGTTACCTGTACAGCAATCTGTGTGCCGGAATATAACCGCAGTGTTGATTAGATATAACATCTTGAAATTAAAGATAAAAACAATAATTATGTTTGGAAGACGGTATGGGAATAAATATTAAAGTGATTAGAATATGGCCAGTTGGTCATTTTTTGGCCACTTAGAGTTTGTCCCTGAGGGTTGTCCGGGAGATGCCGAGGATTCGCGCAGCCTTTGATTTATTATTGTTGACTGCATTAAGTACCTTTTTGATATAGTTTCGCTCCATTTTGCGCAGGGAGACGAGTTGTTCGCTTTTATTGCAGTTACTTTTGTCGCAGTCCAGGCTGGCCATGGTAATCCAGTCGGTTTTACAGAAAAGCAGTTCCCTCTCTATAACGTTACGTAATTCTCTTATATTTCCCTGCCAATCGTGGTTGAGCATTTTTTGGCGGGCGTCCGGATTGAAACCCTGGGTTGTCTTTTTTAATTCTTTTTGTAGATCATGGAGGAAAAATTCTGCCAGTCTAAGGATATCCTCTCCCCGGTCCCGCAGGGGTGGAAGATTTATCGGGATAACGTTGAGACGATAAAAGAGATCTTCACGAAAGGTGCCGAGATCAATCTGTTCGCCGATTTTTGTATTGGTGGCGGCGACAATGCGAATGGTGACCTTGATATCCTTGATGCCTCCGACTCTCCGAAAGGTGGACTCTTCAATGAGTCGTAAGAGTTTTGGTTGCAGGTCTATGGGTAGATTGCCTATTTCGTCCAGGAAAAGGGTGCCGCCGTTGGCAATTTCGACAAGCCCTCTCTTCTCGGTACGGGCATCGGTGAAGGCCCCCTTTTCGTAACCGAACAGTTCCGATTCAATGAGATTTCCCGAGAGGGTGCCGCAGTCTACCTTGACAAAAACCCCCTGTGGTCCCGGCTGGTTTTCATGGATTGCCCTGGCAACAAGTTCCTTGCCGGTTCCGGTTTCCCCGGTTACCAGGACGGGTGATGAAACTTCTGCCGCCATATTGATCGTCTCTTTTATCTGCATCATTGCCGGGCTTTCGCCGATGATGGAGCCGATGCCGATGGGTTGGTAGTCAAGGGCTGCCCTTTTGCGCATGAGACGCGCCTGAAGAATTCTGTTGAGTATGGATTTGAATTCTAATAGATCAAAAGGTTTGACGATGTAATCGATGGCTCCGGCGCGTAGAGCATCAATGGCGGTTTTCGCCTCATTGATGCCGGTGAGCATGACAATATCTATATCGGCCGCGATCTGTCTTATGGAGTCGATGAGTTTAATGCCGTTGCCGTCGGGCAGGCCGATATCGAGAAATACCAGGTCGATTACGCTGGATCGCAGCAGGGCCAGGCCATCGTTGCCGTTAGCCGCCGTGGTGACGTCATAGCCCTGTTTTTTAACTATCTTCGACAACGAAAATCGTAGATCTTCCTGGTCATCGATTATCAGTACCGCACCCATTTAGATATCCGCCTGGAAAAATATTGTAAAGGTTGTTCCCTTGCCTTCGCCGCTTTTTAGGATTATTGCCGCGTTATTTTCTTTTAATGTTCTATAGACGATTGACAAGCCGAGGCCGGCGCCGGATGTCTTGGTGGTAAAGAACGGTTCAAAGACGTTTTTGGCCACATCAGCGGACATACCCGCTCCGTTATCGGTGAAATCGACAACTATATACGGACAGTCCTCGATGATAGCCGGATATTTTTTTTTATAACTCTGCTGCTTTCTTTTGCTGAGTACCTTCGCGCTGATATCGATCCTGCCCCGCTCTTTTATGGCATCAATAGCATTGAGAAAAAGATTGAGAAACACCTGTTGCACCTGGTGAGGATCAGCAATTATTTTGGGCAGATCCGGGCTGATTGTTTCGTGAAGAGTTATATGCTTCTTGGTCAATCTGTTTTGGATTAGCGGGTTGGTTTCCGCAATAATGACCGACAGCGATGTCGGTCTTTTGTTTGGTTCCGCCGGTCGGGCATATGAGAAAAAATCGGTGAGTAATTCGTTGAGGCGGTCGACTTGGCGAATGATTCTCTGGGAACATTCCTGCTGTTCACTGTCCTGGTGTGCCTCTTCTTCAATTGACTGGGCCATTATTTTTATCCCGGCGAGGGGATTCCTGACCTCGTGTGCCACCGCTGAAGCTATCTCGGCTATGGTGGAGAGCCTGTTCATTTTTTCCATTTCCTTACGCACATATTTCAATTCTGAAATATCTGAGAGGGAGATGATTATCCCCACTATATCTCCCCTGGAATTCTCCCGCGGTACGGTGGAATAATTGATAATTGTATTTTCTCCTCCGGACGTTGTAAGGGTCAGCTCCTGGTCCTGTTGGTTTTTATGTAAAGATGACTGGTCGAGGAGTTTTTCGGCTATTTCCTGACCGAAAATTGTGGAGAGATTTTTGTTATTGAGGGAATCGACAAAGGGTTTGAAAATGGTGCGGGCAACGGAGTTGCTCTTGCGTATTGTGCCGTTTAGGTCGGCGACAATGAGGCCGTGGTTGAGCCCCTGGATTATGGATTCGGAAAATTTCTTTTCTTCCCGCAGGTTGACAATGGAGCTCCGCAGGTCATTAACCAGGAGGATGAGTTGTTGATCCATCTGCTGGTTTTCGACAATAACCGTAAAAATATTGCCAAGTGATTCAAGGAAACGGGCCATGTCGGGTGAATGGCGGTGTTCTTCGGTGACATAAAGTGTGAGAATTCCCAGCGGTTGTTTGTCCTTACCTATAGGGATACAATAGTTTCCGTAATATGGACGTTTTGATCTTTTCAGGTGGATGGGCTGGGTGGTGAAAAATCTTTTATCGCCTTCCGCCGCAGTCTGACCGCAGTGACAATGACCGAGTTGTACCGTATTGCACCGGGCAATATCCGCCTTGTGGAACCCTTTAGAAACTGCAAGGATCATGTGGTTTGCATCTTCCCCCTGGACGAAAAATGCAGCTTTTTGCGCAAAATTGAGATGTTTCTGGGCCAAGAGATAGTCAAGAATGCTTTCGACCTTGGCTTTAAAAAAGGTGGACTGAAGAGCTATCTTAAGGATATTGTTCAGCATCACCTGGTGGTGGTGTTCCCGCAGGGTGGAGGAGGGGAAGGGTTTTGTATATGAAGCTTTTAAATCTGTCATTTTGCTTCCTTCGCGTCCGAATTATCAGCCGGAAAAGTTATATTTTAGAAATTTATCTTGGTATGGCTGTTCTGCCGTGGGGGAAATAAAAGTTTTCATCTGTTTCAGCGTGGGATGTTACGGCATTATTTACATGTTCGGGAGAAATAGGTCCCCTGAATTTAATATTGAACAAAAAACCGTGTTTTTGCAAGGCGGCCATGGGAATTATCAGATTTTATCCGCTCCCCGGTCATTAAAAAACATCGGGATAATGATTATCTACGACACAAAAGTACTGAATATTATTTAAATTTGCAAAGAAAAATCAGGAAAATGTTATGGGCAGTTAAACATTATTTTATCCGGTTGAGCGTATTTCCCTCCGTATCGTTGCAATTTATAAATTTTTTTTATTCTGATTAGCAGTTGCAGATGGAACCATTGGTTCCGGACATTGGTAATTATTGGGTGGTTTAGGTTATTATTTATCCATATTATTAA